>NZ_JBFBCI010000019.1:0-121420 GCF_040683095.1 Sphaerisporangium sp. NPDC051017 | reverse complement strand
AGTCAATCCAGATCATGCCAGGTCAGAGCGGCACCTTTTGTCGTTTGTGACGCTAGGTGACGTTCACCGGCGTGCCGGTGAATTCATCAGGCTGACCGACGATCGTGGTCGGCTCCCCCGGCTCTTCAATGACCATAGGCTGACTGTGCCCCTTGGTCGCTGGCGTTCGAATGTGATGGTTCCGCCTGCGACCACGGCGAATAGCTCGCCATGGACGCGCTTGACGTCGATGACGCGCGTCACGTACCGACCGCAGTAGACCGTCAAGGGCCGACCCGGCTCGATGCGTAGAGTTTCGCCCGGTTGCCGCAGAGCGGCCAGTCCTTCGCCGTAGGTCTTCCAGTCGAACCGGGCATCAGGGTCGGCGTAGGACACGCCCATGCCGCCCCCGAGGTTGATCTCGGTGACTCCCAGCCCGCGGGCGTAGTCGAGGATCGCGGACGCCAGTTCGAGCATCGCTGGCGCGTCCAGTCCGCTGGCGAGGTGGGCATGGACGCCGCGCAGTCGTACGGCGTCCTGACCGGCGAGCATCTCAAGGCACTCGGAGATGCCTGCGCGGTCCATGCCGAAGGCGGATCAGCAGCAAGTTCCCGCGCTTCCGGTTCTGTCATGCGGACGGGGTGCGACGGCGCGGTGGCGCACCCCGCTCGCTGGGTTCACATGCGCGACTGTGAGTGGCCGTGAAGGTCGTGGTTTTCTCCCCTCGTGTGCTCGGGTGCGTTCTCTGCTCGGGGCGGTGAGGGTAGGCGGCGATGGCGTCCGATGTGACGTTCTGGGAGGGGAAGCGCCAGCGGGCCCATACCGTCTTGCCGGTTCCGTCAGGAGTCGGCGTGACGCCGTAGTCGTCGGCCAGTGCGGCCACTATCGCAAGCCCCCGGCCGTGTACGGCATCGTCGGCAAGGTCCAGCCGACGGGGCCGGCCGGGGCCGTGGTCGGTGACCCGGACGCAGAACTCGCCGGTCCCGGCCCACAGGGACAGCCTGATCGGCGGTGCGCCGTGGGTGACGGCGTTGCCAACCAGCTCGTCGACGGCGAGGACGACGTCCTCGGCGATGCGGGTGAGGTTCCAGGTAATGAGCGCCTCGTGGACCATGCCGCGGACCTTGCTCAGCACCGCCGGATCGTGGGGAATGTCCCAGCAGACGGTACGCAGACCATGCGGCGTTTCAGCCATCTGTGCTCCTTGACGTGGTGGCGAGGCGACGGGTCGGCGCGGTGCGGGTACGAGTCGGTCGGTTCGAGGCCGGGGGTGCGAGGGTGCGGTCAGCGTGGCGAGTTCGGCCTCACGCATGAGGTCGCGCAGTTCCTCGGTGGTGCGGGCGTGCACGGTCAGCGGTTCGGGGGTCGTCCAGGTGGCGGCGGCGTAGAAGCGTCTGGTGCCTGCGCCGTACCAGATCGACCAGGAGGGGTCGAGCTGGTCGAGCTGCTGGGCAGCCGCCTTGGCGGCGGGATCCCAGTCTCCGGGAACGAATGGCGTGATCGGCGCCCCGCGCCGGTGCCGCCCGTTGCGGCGTGCGGTCTTCATGCCGCCGCCATCGGCTGATGCGGGTGCTCGCCACTGGAGGTCCGTACGCCTGGTGGCCTGCCGCGCCGATAGGGAGCGACAGTGGTGTACGGCAGGGCGGGCTGCTCGTGTCGCCGGTGGCGATCGGGGACGGGTTCGTGCGGGTCGGGCCTCAGCCACGGCCGCACCGGAGTGGCGGTCGGCAACGGGCGGGACAGGCCGAGCCGCCGCCGCGCTCGCATCCGGGCGTCCACCTGCGCGGGAGTCGGCTGTTCCCACTCGTGGTCGGGCCGGTGCGGCAGGCTGGCCGCCTGGTGCGCGTACGGCGAGTGACCGCACCAGCGACAGCCGAGCGGCATCGGCGGCTGATCGGCGTGCCAACGCATCCGGATCACCCGGATGCGGACAGTAAGGTTACTCATCGGGATCGGACCTCCAGATGTCCGGTTCCAAGGGGCCCGTCCGGCGTGCAGTGCCGTGGCGGGCCCGCTTCGACTATTGACCGAGCTGTGCGCGCCAGGTGCTTGGTAATCGCATTACGGGCAGGTCAAACGCTCTAAGCCGCAGGTCACGCCAGCTTTGCCGCGCCTCGCAGCACTCACAGCGCCCCCGCTCGGCTTGCCAAACCGTGACAATCGGCACTTATTCAACTACTAATCGTGATGGCGTGCGGCATCATCGTGATGCGTATCGGTCCACCCGCGCAAGCTCTTTCCGAGAAAATTTTCTCGCATCGAGTTCGCCTGATCGATTTCCGCGCGGAGCACCATACGCCTGGTGCACACTTGTCGCTGTCCGTGACAGGCGAGAAGGGGATGCATGTCGGCCGGGTTCACCACGACTGTGCGACTGCGCCGGTTGGGGGCGCAGTTGCGCCGGCTCCGAGAAGCGCAGGGTCTCACTCTCGAAGAGGCCGGCGAGCGGATGGAGCGCTCGCTCTCATCGCTGTCCAAGATCGAGACCGGCCGGGTAGCCGTACGAGTACGGGATCTGCGAGTGATCCTGGACTTCTACCAGGTCAGCGACGAGAAGCAGTACGAATGGCTGATCGGACTGGCACGCGACGCACGGAAACGCGGCTGGTGGCAACAGTACGACGACGTCTTGTCGGCGGCCTACCAGGACTTCATCAGTCTGGAATCCGACGCTGCCGCGGTGCGGACTTTCGAAACGATCCTCATTCCGGGCCTGCTGCAGACCGTCGACTACGCACGAGCGGTCATCGAGGCCGTACCGGCCCCGCGTTCCCGACAAGACATCGGCCAACTCGCCAAGGTACGCGTGGAGCGCCAGGAGGTGCTGGCGCGCGAGGTTCCGCTCCAGTTGTGGGCCATAGTCGATGAGGCGGCACTGCATCGGCACATCGGTGGCAGAGATACGATGCGCGGCCAACTACATCGACTGGTAGAGGCTGCCCGCATGGAGCACGTGACACTTCAAGTCCTGCCGTACACCGCAGGAGCCCACGCGGGAATCAACGGCCCCTTCACCATCCTGGAGTTCGCCGAGAAGAGCGAGCCGGATGTCGTCTTGGTGGAAAATCTCACAAGTGGCCTATACCTTGAGCAAGAGGTAGATACGCGACGATTCGACCAAGCGTTCGACCATCTTCGCGCCTCGGCACTTCCCATAGCCGACTCCATCTCGTTGATCGAGCGTGTGATCGAGGATCTATAGATGACGTTACGAGAGCCGGAGGGCCGCATGACCGAACCTGACATCTCGGGTGCCGTTTGGCGCAAGAGCAGTCTGAGTGGCAGTGAGAACAACTGTGTCGAAGTCGCGTTCCTCAACGACGACACCGTGGCAGTCCGCAATTCCAAACGCCCCGAGGCCGGGGTGACGATGTTCTCCCCCAATGAATGGAAAGCCTTCATCGGGGGGGTCAAACAGGGCGAGTTCGACATCGTCTGAGCCTGGACAAACCTGACCGCCGACGAAATCGACCTTCCCAGCGCGGACAACGGTGACGATTGGGGATGGTTCTGCCTCGCCGATTCGGCGCCGGGGGTCGGGGCCGACTGGACAAGCAACGGAAAGCGCCGGGAGTCACGGGAACTCAAGCACCGGCCCCGTACTGCGGTCCGGACGGTTCCGATCCCACTGGCCCCCGAGCACGAATCTGGCCGGGGGCGGCGCCAAAGGAGGCCATCGCACCCTCGCTCAGGCAGGGGCCACTGACGCTGCGCGCCTACTTCACATCCCGTAGCCACGAGAATATCCCAAGACCTTAAGTTCATTTCCCCAGCCTTGAAATATACCAGCCATCTCGGCAAATCGCAGGAGGGCCTGCTGTATTCGAGCGAGAGGCTTATTAAGTTGACCCGAAATCCCTCTGGCCGAAGCGATGGTATGGCGGAGTGTTTCCAGATGAGATAGCGATTCGTTACCCGTTTCCGCAAGGCCACCAATGGCCTCGATGAACTGGCTCGCATCTTCCTCATCGATATCTAGTCTCTTCGAAGCGATGAGCTCAATTCCGTAACGAACACCAGAATCCCACTTCGCCATAATCGCCAAAAGGCGTTCCGAGATCTCATAAGCCTCAACCGCTATGGGATTAATCGCCTCAGCAAGCTGCTTAGAAACGGCAAGCTTACTGGAGAAGGTGGATGCCTTTGCTAGGCGAGAGGCCCGCGATTGAGTCTCTTCACCAAGTTGATTTATCAACTCGTTGAATCTCTCGAACTCAAGTGCAAACCGAGGTGTTGTCTCCTCAATCTCCGCGAATAGCTCTAGGAGCCCCTGGCCGAACTCTTGCGCTTCTCCCGCTTCATAGCCCGAATCATCACCAGGTTCTTCGGTTTCGACGCTCGAGAGCACCTCTTCAATACGATATGCGATCATTTCCAGCGCACGAATCCACTCAGCGGATCCTGGATCCAAAGAGCGCATTGCCTCCAATTTGAGGACTTGCAAGCTCTTTATCTCCTGCCACAGCTCATCCCGAGCGAATCGAGCTTCGATGCGATCGAAATCGGCATAGAGCAGGGGAATGATCAAGCGCTTCTTGGAATTAGCCTCCAGGAACCCAAGAAATTCGCGAAACTCTTGACGGCAAGATTCGCTTCTCAAGTATGCAGGGGAGACAAAAGCTAGAAGGATGCTGGATGAAGACAGCCCCATCCGAATCCTGTCTCGCCAGTTCTCGCCAAGAGCGATCGAATCGGCATCCTTAAAGATCTCGACCTTAGATCCGGTCAAACTCTCGTATATACCCTTGATTCCAAGGATAATCTTCGAAATTCTCTCATAAGTCGCATCGTTATCGATGTGCGAGTAGGAGGCGAAAACCGAAACCTCTACTGCCTGATCGGCCGCAGGAATTGGCAAGGGCTCGCTTTTGATGCCGTGATCGCGGGTCGCAGCCCAAAGCTCTTGGAACTCCCCCTCATCACCACCAAGTGCCGCAACGACTTTTGCCAGAACTGGCCATGAAGGGACTCGCGGCCCGCGCAGAGCCGAATTCACGGTTGTATGACTAAGACCCCCAACACGCCCGGCAATTTGGCGACTGCTGGGCTGACCGGCTCGCAGGTGAAGCGCCTGGAGCGCTGAGAACAGAGCGCGAGCAGAGTGTGATGCTTCGTGATCAGTCGCCTTCTGGATCAAGGGGGACCTCCTGCTTGACAGATCACCAACCTGTACGCTTACGTACTCTTCTGTAAAGTTTACAACAACGTACAGCCCTGGCAGGCTCACTCAGGCTGGTTCTGCTGAACTACCCCAGCGTGACTAGCTTGCCTGGAAGGAAATCGATGCTAGTCGACGTCAGGTGGGTTGTGCTGGTGGTAGCCGCTGCAAGCGCGGTCTACCTTGCCCGTAAACAGGAGAGGTGGATAGCCCCAATTACGGTCGGCGTAGCTGTCGCCGGCCTCCTGTTCGTCCTGCTACGGCTCTAGCGGCCACGGGGGATGTCGAGTCCCACGGGGAGACCTGCCGAATTGGGCTTTAGGGATCAAGGCGGCGGCGCAACGCGGCGCCTCGCCCGCCCGCCGTCCGGGCGTGCGGCCTGAGGGCCAGTCCCGGACGGCGGCGGCTCGGGCCGCGCCCGAGTTACAGCGCACGTCCCCTGACCAGCTCCACGAGCTTGGACAAGAAGAGTTCCAGCACGCCCATGGCGGCCTTCCGCTGCGTGGCCTTCTTCGCGAAGATCGCCGTCCAGCCTGCGACCGCGATGAACACCGCGATGACTACCAGAACGATCACCATCGAAATTGACATGGCGACAGACACGAGGACTCCCGTCCCGAGTCGAAACTGTCGCTCCACGTCCGAGTGCGCCAGCATCCCTTTCAGCCGACGCGGGTCCGAGTACCGCAAGTCCTTGCGGCGTGCCATGTGGTAGCTCTTCGAGCGTAGCAGTCCCCGGCGTCCGGATATGAATGCCTCCGGCGGGGGCCTCGGCTCCGGGATGATCGCCCGCGCGTCAGCCGAGGCCGTAGCTGGCTAAGGTGGAAGCCTGATCATCCCGCCCACCACGACCTAGACAAGCCCAGCAGACCAGCTCCTACGGCTCAAGCCCGTCTGTGACCCCTGGCATCCGATGGCCGAGGAACGGCGACCGGCTCACGTACACGCGAAGACGGGCTTGCCCCTCCGTCGCCAGCCCGCTGCCGCTTCGCGGTGGGTCGAGGCAGACGGGATGATCAGGGAGGCGAGGCGTGCGCGCAGGAGCACCCCCGATCGCGTGCCCCGAGCTGCCCTAAGTCAGGGTCAACCACGGGGAATCGGGGATACTCACGGATCAAGGAACGAAGAAGCCCCCGACCTGCATCGCTGCTGGTCAGGGGCTCTTTTTCTGCTGGTGGCAGGTGCAGGACTTGAACCTGCGTAGGCTGAGCCGACGGTTTTACAGACCGCTCCCTTTGACCACTCGGGCAACCTGCCTTGTTGGCCGCTCTCACGGCGACAGGTAGAAGAATAGCGGACTTCCGGGGTGGCTGTGACACCGGTTTGTCCCGGCGGGGCCGCGTCGGACGCTCTGCCCAGGCCTGCCGTGGAGGCTGTGGTGTACGTCGCCGCGTGCGGTGCCGAGCGGGGACGGGCTGCAGGGTTGGGTGGGTGGAATGTTTTGTGGGGCCAGAGGTTGTGCGGGAGGGTGTGGGGTGATCCACACGGGATGACGTGTGGGTCGCTAGGGTCAGGGGGACGAGAGAGGACACCTATACCGATGGCCGACAGCAGTTTCGACGTGGTTAGCAAGATCGACCGGCAGGAGGTCGACAACGCGCTGAACCAGACGGTCAAGGAAGTCGGGCACCGCTTCGACTTCAAGGGCACGGGGGCGAGCATCGCGTGGTCCGGAGAGGACATCGCGATCAAGGCCAACAGCGAGGAGCGCGCGAACGCCGTGCTCGACGTGTTCAAGGAAAAGATCATCAAGCGGGGTCTGTCCCTGAAGACACTGGACGCCGGCGAGCCGAAGCTCTCCGGTAAGGAGTACCACCTGGTCGTGGGTCTCAAGGAGGGCATCGACCAGGAGCACGCCAAGAAGCTCTCGAAGATCATCCGGGATGAGGGGCCCAAGGGCGTCAAGGCGCAGATCCAGGGTGACGAGCTCCGGGTCAGCTCCAAGAAGAAGGACGAACTCCAGGACGTCATCGCGCTGCTGAAGGGCAAGGACCTGGACATCGCCCTGCAGTTCACGAATTACCGTTGAGCTGATCTTCGTCTCACGGCTGGGGCGGCGGGCGGTTGAGGTTTGCCTGCCGTACCTGCTCTGACCTTGTGTTTCGGGTCTGACACTCCTGAGGGGAGCGTGTCCAGGGCACATTGGTTCGCCGTTGTGCCCTGGGTCAGTACCCCAGCGTTACGGCCCTCTGGGTCAAGTGGTGCGGTGTTGAGTCATTGGCGTCTCCGTCCTATATGGACGTTGGTGTCCCTACCGCCCGCCGTCCGGATTGGTGTCCTTACCCGCCCGTCTCCGATCACGGCGAAGGCCGCGTCCAGGCGTCGCAGCACTGTGGGGTTGTCCCCGCGCAGGGCGCTGCCTATCCGGTCCCGCCGCCAGTCGTCGATCATGCCCGTAACCTGCCCGGCGGGCCGATCGCGCGGTCGACGCACCGATATCCAGCCGATACCCATTCGTGGCCGGGTTCGGTGGGGGCAAGCGCAACTTTTCTGACGTCCACGGCATCTATTGGTGATGTCGAAAGGATCGCGTCATGAAGTACATGCGCACGTTTGCTCCGGTCGCGGTGGCTGCCCTCGCCGTCACCGCGGCCGCGGGTCCCGCGAAGGCGGACGCGGAGGCGAGAACGGGAGCCGCCTCCGCCTCTACGAGCCTGGCCACGTCCGCGACGAAGACGGCGACCACGGCCGTGACGAGCGCAGCGGGCACGGCCGCCACCGTGAAAGCGGCCGCGGCGGGGGCCGCCGCCCGATACGCCTGGGTCGCCGCCTGCCGCAAGCCCAAGGAGGGGTACAACGTTCCGTGCGGAGACTGGAAGCTGACGCTTCGCGACGGGAAGACGGTCAGGGTCAGGAACGCCCAGGTCTTCCCTCGGGGGGCGGACGGGAAGACGGACAAGGAGATCACCGCCCCGTTCACGATCAGCGGGGACGGGACGCGGCTGCTCTTCTTCCGGAAGTCCGACCGGAAGCTGGTCTACAAGAACGTCAACGGGGGCACGCACGTCCTGCCGGGTGCGGCCGCGCGGCTGCCGAAGGGGCTCGGCATGGGCGACGTCTTCCCGAAGTTCTCGCCCAGCGGCGACGCGGTGGCGCTCAACTATTCCGACCAGAACGGGAAGATGCCCTCGCTCATCGTCCGTCTGACGGACGGCCACATCGCGCGCATCCCCGGGGACCTGACCGTGGCCGGTTTCAGCCCGGACGGCCGGCGTGTCCTGACGTCGCGGTTCACCGAGGACAACACGACCGAGTACACGGTCTACGACACGGACGGGGCCGCGGAGGAGAGCCGTGTGGTGCCGCAGGTGGTGGCGAACAACGCGCCGGTGGCCCTCGCCGACGACGGGGTGACGGTGGGACTGGTCATCGTGGCGCCGGAGAATAAGCCGCGCCTGCGGCTCTACGACCTGTCCACCGATTCGGTCTCTCCCGCCGTCGAGCTGCCGCTTCGTTCCCACGATTCCCCGAGCCGGATCGCCTGGGACGACTCCGGCAAGCTGACGCTGTGGCACTTCACCTCGGACAAGGATTGGACGGTCACGCGGGCGACGACCAGCACGGTCGATCCGTCCACGGGAGCGCTCAAGAAGATCGACGGCTTCAAGGCGCCCGCCAAGGCGTGGAACTGGTGGCTACCCGGGGACTGACGCGCCGATCGTCAGCACGGCGGGCCCGCGCTGATCTACCGGACGGTGCAAGGTCGGGGGGCAAAGTCAGGGGGCGCAAGGTCGGACGGTGCAAGGTCGGACGGCGCGAGGGTCGATCGGCGCGAGGGTCGATCAGCGCGCCGTCCGATAAACTCCGGTTCGGGAGGGCACATGGCAAAGGTCCATGAAACGCTCAACGAACGGCTCCGCGCGTTCATCGCCGAACAGCCTGTCTACTTCGTCGCCACGGCGCCCGAGCAGGGCGGACACGTCAACGTCTCGCCCAAGGGGTACGCGGACACGTTCGCGGTCCTGGACGACACCACGGTCGCGTATCTCGATCTCGACGGAAGCGGCGTTGAGACGATCGCCCACATCCGTGACAACGGGCGCGTCACCATCATGTTCGCCGCGTTCTCCGGCCCGCCGAACATCGTGCGGCTGTACGGGCGCGGGCGGGTGGTGACGCCGGGCGACGAGGAGTTCCCGGGGCTGCTCAAGCTGTTCGGGCCGCACCTGGGGGTGCGATCGGTCATCGTCGTCGAATGTGACCGTATTTCCGATTCCTGCGGCTTCGCCGTGCCGTTCATGAGCTTCGACGAAGACCGGACGCTGCTGGACGAATGGGCCCACCGCAAGGACGTCCAGCAGAAGCGCGCCTACCGGGCCAAGCACAACCGGGAGAGCATCGACGGGCTCCCTGCCCTGAGCGCCGAGGAGACCGACCCGGTCAAGCACCGCTCATAGGCGTTCAGGCTCTCCGATTCGATTAGCGAATCGTAGTTATGTCGTGGCATGCTGTTACCAGCACGCCCGGCGCCCAGGCGACGTCGGGCACCCTCCCCGGTCAGGCTGTGCACGCCTGACCGGTCGGCGTCCGGAGGGACGTGCTCGACGGGCCGACGGCTCCAGTTGCCGGCACCAGGGTACGAAGCCGATCGTTGTGCCTTGATTCTGTGTACAGTAACGCACAGGATCGCTAAGCCAATCAGAGACGCTGGTTGCCGAGGTAGGTAAGGTCCAGCGGGCCGGGGTACGGCGGGGGTTGTGCGGCGGACGGTCAGCGTGGGTAACCCGCCATGCGTTCGAGGCGGGCGACGCGGGCTGCGGTCGACGGGTGGGTGGAGAACAGTCTGCCCACCCCGGCGCCGCGGAACGGGTTGGCGATCATCAGGTGGGACGCCGAGGTCAGACGGCTCTCCTCTGGGAGCGGCAACGAGCGCGCCCCCATCTCGATCTTGCGCAGCGCGGACGCGAGGCCGAGCGGGTCGCCGGTGAGCAGGGCGCCGGATTCGTCGGCCTGGAACTCGCGGGAGCGGGAGATCGCCATCTGGATCATTCCGGCGGCGACCGGCCCGAGGATCATCATCAACAGGGCCCCGATGAAGCCGGGCCCGTCATCGTCCTCCGAGCCGCCGAAGAACACGGCGATGTAGCTGCAGTACGTGATCATGGTGGCGAGGGCCGCGGCGACCGAGCAGATGAGGATGTCCCGGTTGTACACGTGTGACAGCTCGTGTGCCATCACGCCGCGCAGCTCACGTTCGTCGAGGATCTGCAGGATGCCATACGTCACGCAGATCGACGCGCGACGCGGGCCGCGACCGGTGGCGAAGGCGTTGGGCTGCATGGTCGGCGAGACGTAGAGGCGGGGCATGGGCTGGCGCGCGTCCGTCGAAAGCTCGCGGACGATGCGGTAGAGGGTGGGCTGCTCGACCTCGCTCACCGGCCGGGCCCGCATGGCGGACAGGGCGATGCGGTCGGAGAAGAAGTAGGCGGCCCCGTTGGCCAGCAGGGCGACCAGGACGGCGAGCTGCACACCACGACCGCCGCCCAGCCACGCTCCGCCCACCAGTATCAACGCGGACAGGGCGCCGAGAAGGACGGCGGTACGCAGGCCGTTGTGGTGCACGCTTCCCCCTTCCGGATGTTGCGCTCACCCCTGGCAACGCTCGTGGCCTGGTCGAACGTTCCCGGTGTGACGGGGCGGGGGCGTCAGCCGGCGGCGGAGAGCACGATCTGAGGTGCCACGGAGAAGGCCAGGGACACGACCAGCGCGACCGCGACGGCGATCACGGCCGGGCGAATGGCGCCGCGTCCGGCAGGCTTCGCGCCGGGGGCGACGGCGGGGGTGAAGAGGCGGGCGGTCCAGGCGATGTAGTAATACAGGCCGATCACGGTGTTGACGGCCATGACCACGGCCAGCAATCCGTCGCCGCCCTGGACGATCTCGCGGAACACCACGACCTTGGCGAAGAGCCCCGCGAGGCCCGGCGGGAGCCCGGCCAGGCAGATCAGGAAGAAGGCCAGGGCCAGGGCCGAGAAGGGCTCGCGGAAGGCCAGGCCGCGGTAGTCCTCCAGCTCGTTGCGCTCCCCCGCCCGCCCGGCGGCCATGACGACCGCGAAGGCGCCCACGTTCATCGCCGCGTAGATCACCAGATAGGCGATGGACGCCGCGGCGGCGGTCTTCCCGGCCACGCTCAGCGCGGCGAGGATGTACCCGGACTGGGCGACCGACGACCAGGCGAGCAGCCGTACGGCGTGCCGCTGCCTCAGGGCCAGCAGGTTGCCGACGGTCATGGTGAGCGCGGCCAGCACCGCGACGATCGGCGCCCACAGGCCGGACTGGCCCGCGAGCGCGATCGTGAGCACGAGGATGAGCCCCGCGAACCCGGCCGCCTTGCTGATCACCGACAGCAGGGCCGCCACGGGGACGGGCGCGCCCTGGTAGACGTCGGCGGCCCAGAAGTGGAACGGCACGGCGGCGACCTTGAAGGCGAACCCGGCGAGGACGAGCACGACCGCGACGGTGAGCACGACCGCGGGGACGGCCGTCGCCGGAACGGCGGTCGCGGAGAGGGCGGCGGCGGAGGTCGCGTCCGTCGTGACGGGGCCCGCGGCGGTCATCGCGGACAGGGGTGCGTTCAGGCTCGCCGCGATGCGCTCCAGGTGCACCGAGCCGGTCAGGCCGTAAAGGAGCGAGACGCCGAAGAGCATGATGGCGGTGGAGACCACCGAGACGAGGAACAGCTTCAGCGCCGCCTCGGACGCCCGCGCGTCGTACCGCTTCAGGGCCGTGAGGGCGAAGACGGGCAGGGACACGAGCTCCAGCGCGACGACCAGCATGATCAGGTCGCGGGAGGCGGGCAGCGTGACGGCCCCGGTCAGCGCGCACAGCAGCAGGAAGTACCACTCACCGGCGGGGATGGGCCTGGTAGCGGCATGGACGGGGCCGGTACCGGCGGGGGTTGGGCCGGCACTTGCAGGGATGGGCCTGGCACTCGCGGGCGTGGGGCCGGTACTCGTGGGGGTGGGGCCGCTACTCGCGGAGGTAGAGCCGGTATTCGCGGGGGTTGAGAGGGACGGGTCGAGGGAGGTTCGTACGGCGGCGGGGGCGGGTGTGCGCGCGAGTTGGGTCATCGAGAGGAGGACGATCACGACCGCCGTGGCGAGGATGACGCCCGCGAAGATCAACGTGAGGTCGTCCACGATGAACGAGCACGCCGCCGGCTCCTCCCTGGGCCTCAGGGGACCGGCCGGGCGGGCGGGGACGCAGAACGTGGCGAGCCGGGCGCCTTGGACGGCCTGGGCCGCGACCACCGCGAGGGCGGCGAGCACGCCGGCGAGGGTCACGTACCCGAGCACCGCACGGGTGCCGGGACGGCGGGGCAGGAAGACGTCCAGGAGCAGCACCAGCCCGGCCACCAGTGCCAGGATCAGCGGCGACGCGATGGCCGCGTAGTCGATCGACTGGATCATCGCACCCCCAGGAATGCCTGCACCGCTGGGTCGGTGAGGGACAGGAGCAGCTTGGGCCATAGGCCGAGGGCCAGGGTGAGGGCGACCAGGGGTGTCCAGGCGGCCAGTTCGTACGGGGTGAGGTCTCGCGGGCGTCCCGACACGACGGGCGGCCCCGGGGGCACGGTGCCCTTCCCCGCCCCGGCAAGCGACACCTCGCGCTCGACGGTCTCTCGCGTGGCGGCATCCCTCTCGGGCGCGGCCGACCAGGAGTCTTCACCGCCCGCAGCCGCCGTCTCTTCGGCGGCGGGCTCGACCGGCGCCTTCGATGGTTCCGACGGGACGCCGCTCGCAGCGGATTCGGAGGGGACGCCGGTCGCGGCGGGTTCGCCGGGACGTGCGGAGACGCGGACGCGAGGCTCAGTCCCGGTTTCGGCGAGCGCGACGAGGGGCTCCTGCTCGACGCCGGACCGCTCGGGTCCTGGCTCGGCGGGCAGACCATGTGGACCGGAGGAGCCGAGTTCCGAGGGTAGGCCATACCCGCTGGACGAGCCGGGTTCGGCGGGGAGGGTGCGTTCGCTGGATGGGGCAGGGTCGGGGGGTGGGAGGGGTTCGGGGGATCGGACGGGCTCGGTGGGGTGGCCGTGGGTTACTCGGGAGAGCATCAAGAGGAAGTAGGCCGCCGTCAGGACGGTGCCCAGGCCGCCGATGGCCATGAAGGTGAGGAAGAGGGGGCGGGGCTGCGTCGGGGCGGGGTGGAAGGCTCCGAGGAGGGCCAGCATCTCGCCCCAGAAGCCGGCGAGGCCGGGGACGCCGAGCGAGGCGACGGCGGCGAAGGTGAGCAGGGAGCCGATGTACGGCAGGCGCGTGAGCAGGCCGCCGCCGAGGCGGGACATCTCGGACGTGCCGTACCGCTCCTTGATCGCGCCGACGACGAAGAACAGCAGACCCGTAATCAGCCCATGGGCGATATTTCCGAACAAAGCGGCATTGATCCCGACCGGCGTGAGCGTCGCCAGCCCCAGCAGCACGAACCCCATGTGCCCGACCGACGAGTACGCGATCATGCGCTTGAGATCGCGCTGCGCCAGGCACGCCAGCGACCCGTACACGATGCCCGCCACCGCGAACGCGCCCAGCCACGGAGCCACGACGGCGGCCCCCTCGGGCAGGACCGGGATCGCGACGCGCGCGAAGCCGTACGTGCCCATCTTGAGCAGCACGGCCGCGAGCAGCACCGACCCGACCGTCGGCGCCTCGGTGTGCGCGGCGGGGAGCCAGGTGTGCAGCGGCCACATCGGCGCCTTGACCGCCAGCCCGAGCCCGACCGCGAGGAACGCGAGCACCTGCGCGGCGCGCGGAATGCCGGACCCGTGGGCCTCGGCCAGGCGGACCATGTCCAGCGTGCCGGTGTGGACCCAGATCAGCAGCAGACCCAGCAGCAGCACGGCCGAGCCGAGCAGCGTGTAGAGGATGAACTTCACCGCCGCCGGACCGCGCCCCGCCCCGCCCCAGACGGCGATCACGAAGTACATCGGGACGAGCACGATCTCGAAGAAGACGAAGAAGAGCAGCAGGTCGAGCGCCAGGAACGTCCCGATCATCCCGACTTCGAGGATCAGCAGTGTGAAGACCAGCGCCCGGAACCGCCCGCCTTCGGGCCTGTGCCGCGTCAGGTAGACGAAGCAGAGGAACGTCAGCAGCGCGGTCAGCAGGACGAGCGGGAGCGAGATCCCGTCCAGCCCGAGGTGGAAGCGCAGCGCGAGCCCGGGGATCCAGGGACGGTCCACCTGGAACTGCGCCCGCCCGGCTCGTCCGGGGTCGAACGCGACGGCCAGCGCGACCGCCGCCGCCAGCGTCAGCCCCGAAACCGCGGCCCCGTACCAGCGCGGCGGCTCTGCGCGCGTGAGCAGCAGGAGGACGGCCCCCGCCAAGGGCACGGCCAGGAGAGCGATCAGCACCACGCTCATTCCCGCACCACCACCCCCGCTGCCCCAGAGACCCCGGCTCCGTGCCGGCGCGGCCGCATCGTACTCGGCGGCGGCGACAATTCCCCGGCCGGCGGGACGACCGGTACCACGCTCATCCCCGGACCGTCCCAGGCGGTGGCACCGTACGGGCGCGCGAACATGACATGGGGACGATCCCAGGCGCGGGTACAGGTGGTCGGGATTGTGATCATTTGAGGACCACCGCCGCGACCGTGATGATCAATAGGCCGGTCAGGATGCCGGTGATGTACAGCTGTGCGTTGCCCGTCTGGGTGCGGCGCAGGAGTCCGGAGGCGCCGAGGGCGAGCCGCCCCGAGCCGCGGACCGCGCCGTCGACCACCGTGTCGTCCGTACGCGCGACCGCGCCGGCCAGCCACAGGACCGGGGCCACGAACAGCCGGTGGTACACCGCGTCGACGTGGAACGCCCGTTCGCACGGCCCCCGCAGCGGACCGAGGACGCGCGCGGGGTCGGCCGCCGGGTCTGCGCGCCACGCCGCGTACACCACGCCCGCGCCGAGCAGGGCGACGACGACGCTGGTCACGGCCGTGGGCCACTCCATCAGGCCCGCGCCGGCGAAGCCGAGCAGCAGCGCGGGAACCGACAGCGCTCCGATGGGCCACAGCATGGACGGCGGGGCCTCGCGGCCGTCGTGGACGTGGGCGACGCCCGGCTCCGGCTCCGGCAGTGACACGTTGTGGACGCGGCTCGGGCCGAAGAACGTGCGCAGCCACGCGCGGGCGGCGTACGCGCCGGTCACGGCGACGGTGAGCAACGCGCAGCCGTACAGCAGCCAGGCGGCGGCGTCCGTGAGGTACTCCCCCGAACGGGTGGCGTGCTCGACGGCGGCGAGCACGGCGTCCTTGCTGAAGAAGCCGCTGGCGGGCGGCAGCCCGGCGAGCGCGGCGAAGCCGATGGTCATGGCGGGGAAGGTGATCGTCATAGAGCGTCGCAACCCGCCCATGTCGCTCATCAGGTTCGATCCGACGGCGTGGATCACCGCGCCCGCGCACAGGAACAGCAGCGCCTTGAACGCGCCGTGGGTGACCAGATGGAAGATCGCCGCCTGGTCGGACCCGGCGGCGAGCCCCCCGGCCATGTACGCGAGCTGGCTGATCGTCGAGTACGCCAGCACCCGTTTCAGGTCGTCCTGGGCGAGGGCGGCGAGGGCCGCGCCCAGCATGCCCAGCGAGGCCACGATCGCCAGCGTGTCGAGCGTCGGACGGGCCAGCAGGAACGCGGGGAACAGGCGGGCGACGACGAAGATGCCCGCGGCGACCATCGTCGCGGCGTGGATCAGCGCGCTGATCGGCGTCGGGCCCGCCATCGCGTCCGGCAGCCAGGTGTGCAGCGGCACCTGGGCGCTCTTGCCGGCCACGCCGAGCAGGATCAGCATCGTGGCGGTCACCAGCACAGGGGTGGGCATGTACGCGACCTTGGCGAGCACGTCGTCGACGCGGAAGCTGCCCGCGGCGGTGCCGAGCACGAACAGGCCGAACAGGAAGCCGACGTCGCCGAGGCGGGTGACCAGGAACGCCTTGACCGCCGCCCGCGAGTTCGCGCGGTCCTCCCACCAGTGGCCGATCAGCAGGTACGAGCACAGGCCCATGACCTCCCAGCCCACGTAGAGGACGATCAGGTCCCCGGCGTAGACGACCAGCAGCATGGCGCTGGTGAAGAGGCTGACGAACGCGCTGTAGGACGGGTAACGCGGCTCGTCGCGCATGTACCCGACCGAGTAGATCTGCACGGCGAGCGCCACGACGGTCACCAGGACGGCCAGCAGCGCGGCCAGGACGTCCAGGCGCAGGCCCACCGTGATGGGGATCCCGCCGATGTCGATCACCGTGAGGGAGCCGGTGATGAGGCAGCTCCAGCCGCTGTTCCAGAAGGAGTGACCCGCCGCCGGAGGCGCCGGCGGGCTGAGGCTCCAGACGACGGCGAACAGCCAGATCGCCAGCAGCATGGAGATCAAGGTGGGCAGGACCGCGATCATCGCGGCCCTCCAGTACGCGTTGCGGTCCACCGAGCCGGGAGGGGTGGGCCGCCACGGGCGGCGGGTCAGCAGGAGGCCCGCGGCCGCGGCCAGCAAGGGCAGCAGGACGACGACGGCGGCCGCCTCCAGCTCGTGTCCGGTCATGCCGCGCCGCCCCTCGCCCGCGCGCCCCGCGTCCCGCCCGCGTCCGGCGCGTCCTGCGGGTCCGAAGCGTCCGAGCCGTCTGGCGTGTCGGGGCCGCCGGGGCCGGTCCGGTCGTCCTCGGGCTCCGCGAGGTCGTGGAGCCGGTCGACCGCGACCGTCTGCCGGTTGCGGAACACCGCGAGGACGATCGCCAGGCCCACGCCCAGCTCGGCCGCCGCGATCACGATGACGAACAGCGTCAGCACCTGGCCCCCGTGGAGGGCGTCGCGGAGCCACACGTCGAAGGCGACCAGGTTGATGTTCACCGCGTTCAGCATCAGCTCGACGGACATCAGCACGAGGATCGTGTTGCGCCGGGCCAGCACGCCGTACACGCCTGTCGAGAACAGCAGCGCCGCGAGCACGGCGGGATAGACGACGTGCACGTCAGTCCTTTCCGCCGATGTCGGTGCGGGAGATCACGATGGCGCCGATCAGGGCGGCGAGCAGCAGCACCGACAGCGCCTCGAAGGGCAGCACCCAGTTCCTGAAGATGCTGGCCCCGAGCGGCTTGGCGGCGCCCTCCCCCGGCGTGAGCGGCGCGTACGCGAGGCGGAAGCCGTCGATGACGGTGGTGACGAGGACGGCGGCGGTGGCGAGCGCGACGATCGCGGCCATCACCTTGTTGCCGGAGTTCAGGTCGGCGGACGGGCCGATGGGCGCGCGGGTCAGCATGATGCCGAAGAGCAGGAGCACGACCACGGCCCCGACGTAGATCAACACCTGCACCCAGGCGACGAACTCGGCGGTGAGCACCAGGTAGCAGCCCGCGAGCGCGCCGAACGAGACGACCAGCCACAGGGCCGCGTGGACGATCTGGCGCGTGGTGACGACCAGCAGCGCGGACGCGGCGGCGACCACCCCGAGCAGCAGGAAGACGACCTCCTGCGCCGTGGGGGGCCACAGGGCCGTGGCGGTCACGACCGCCTCGCCGGTCCAGCCGACTCCGGAGGCCCCTCCTCACCCCTCGAACGCGAACCTTCCTCCCGTTCACCGGGCGACTCCACCCTGCCGGCGTCGCCCGACGCGTCCCCACCAGCCGCAGGCTCAGCAGGAACAGGCTGGGAGGGGGACTGAGCGGGGGCGGGCTTCTTCGGGAGGGCGCCTGGGGGTCGGATCGCCCGTACGGCGGCTCGCGCGGCGGACTCCGAGGCGGGGGCGCCGGATGCGGGGGCGGGGGCGCCTGTCGTTGGAGTGGGATCGCCTGATGTGGGCGTGGGGCCGGCCGTAGGTGGAGTGGAACCGCCTGACGTGGGAGCAGGGGCGCCTGCGGTGGGGGTGGGGACGCCGGTGCGGGGGGCCGAGGTGCCGGGGCTTGGGCGGGTGGGGGTGGTGCGGGTGGAGGCGGTGAGTTCCTTGGGGGGTTCGGCGTTCGGGTCGTGGGGCGGCGGGATGGGGATGGTCTGGACCCACTCGCCGAGCCTGTCCTTCTCATGGAGAAGGTCACGGATGTCGTACTCGGCGTACTCGAACTCGGGCGACCAGAACAGCGCGTCGAATGGGCAGACCTCGATGCAGATGCCGCAGTACATGCACAACGAGAAGTCGATGGCGAACCGGTCGAGCACGTTGTGCGCGCGGGGGCGCCCGCCCTCGGGGGCCGGGGTCGTCTCCTTGTGGGAGTCGATGTAGATGCACCAGTCGGGGCATTCGCGGGCGCAGAGCATGCAGACCGTGCAGTTCTCTTCGACCAGGGCGATGACGCCGCGGCTGCGCGGGGGCAGCTCGGGCCGGACCTCCGGGTACTGCCGCGTCTCCGACTTGCTGAGCATATGGCGCAGGGTGACGGCCAGCCCCTTCGCCAAGCCTTCTCCTGGTATACCTACCACGGTTCAACATCATGACGCACATGGGCGTTCTCGTGAATGCGGAGCCCCCCATCGGCTCCCAGTTTTCCTCAATCATCACGATTTCGGGGGACTAGTCGGACATAGCGAGTGGTCCTTGTGGCCGATGCGAGACGTACCGGCGACGCCGTATTGTTCGCGTTATGCACCCGACCAACGGCCACGGGGGCCCGGGATCGGGGCCGCCGGAAGCCCTTCCTCCGGACTCCGACGATCCGAACGGCCCGACCGCTCCCCGGCCCCATCTGAAGGGCCGCCCCCTGCCGGGCCGCGAGCCCCGGACGCCCAAGGACCACCCGGGCTCCGATCACGACCCGGACGCCCGCCTCGACGAGCCGCGCCTGAAGCACGGCCCCCGTCCCGGGTCCGAGCGCCGCACGCCGTACGACGGCCGCCCCACCGAGCGCCGCCGCCCGCCCGCGGGCCGATCCACGCCGCCGGGCAGGTCCACGCCGCCGGGCCGCTCCTCCTCCGAAACGCCCCGCCCGCGCCCCGAGCGATCTCCGTACGCCTCGCCGGACGCGGGGGCCGACCCCTTTGGGACGTCACACGGCTTCGGCCCCGGCCTGGCCCCGTACAACCCGCCGGTTCCCGGCCCGTACGGCGCCCCGCACGGGCCGCGGCCGGGACAGCCGCCCTTCCCGCCGCCCCCGCCGGGTCCCCCAAGCAACACCGCCGCCAGCGTGCTCTGGGCCCTTGCGCCCCTGCTGACCTGCGGCGCCGCCACACCGTTCACCATCGGCTACGCGGCGGCCAAACTGCGCAGCACGCTGCTCGGCATCAGCGCGGCGCTGTACGCGGCCGGCATGGCGACGTTCGTGCTGACCGTCGCCTTGGATGACGTCGGCCCGACGCCCATGATCCTGCAGCTCCTCACAATGCTGGGGACGACCGGAAGCTGGCTCGGCGGGACGATCCACTCGCTGATCATCCGCAGGCGCGTCTTCGACCGGTCGGAGTCGCCGAACGACCACGCCGTGGCCGCCGCCCAGCACCGCCGCCGACTCCGGCAGGAGGCCCGTGAGCTGGCCGAGCGCGACCCGGTCCTGGCCCGCGAGCTGCGCATCGGGCGGCCCGACCTACCGCGCCACTACGACGACGGCGGGCTCGTGGACGTCAACCATGTGCCGGTCGAGGTGATCGCCGGGCTGCCCGGCATGACCGCCGACCTCGCGCGGCGCGTCGTCGAGGCGAGGGCGGAGGTCGGCGGGTTCGTCTCGGCCGAGGACCTCTCGATCGCGGTGGACCTGCCGCCGCGGCTCACCCCCGACCTGGTCGAGCTGACGATCTACCTGCCCTGACCTGCCGATCGGGCGTGGGGGCCGTGGTCTCGGCTGCATAAACCGTGCCCACAAAACCTGCGCAGAGCCCTCTATCTCCGTATTCTTCGCGATATGCAGCCAGCACGGCCCTCACAGTCCACCCTCGCGATCAGCATCCTCTGGGCCCTGGCTCCCCTCTTCACCTGCGGCCTGGCGACGCCCTTCACGATCGGGTACGCGGCCTACCGCAGGCGCGCCCCGATGCTGGCGGTCGCGGCGCTGCTGTACTTCCTCGGCCTCTTCGTGATGTTCGCGGTCATCGTCGTCTACAACCAAGCGCCGTCCTACCCGGACGGGCCGGCCGTCCTCGTCGTGGTCGGGTTGTTCACCAACTGGATCGGCGGGCCCATCCACTCCCTGGCGATCCGCTCGACGGTCTTCGCGCCCCGCCCGGCCGGGCACGGGTACGCCCCGCCGCCGCACGCCTACCGGCAGGCGCCGTACGCCGCGCCGTACCCGGCCCCGCCCGCGCCTCCCGCGTACGCGCACCGGCCCCAGCACCAGCACCCGCCCCAGCACCAGCCTCACGACCGGTTCCAGAACGGGCCGCGCGACCAGCCGCCGCAGGGCCACGTACCGCCGAACCGGCCCTCGCACCACCCCGTGGACCAGCCGCCCAGGCCCGCGCACCACCCGGTGGACCGCACGCCCCCGCACCGCCCGGTGGACCGGACGTCCGTCCTGCCCCCGCAGCAGCACGACGGACATGTCCGTCATCCCGTGGACCGGACGCCGCCGGGGCCCGCGCACCGGCCGGCCGACCAGACGCCGAGCATCCCGGGCGGCTCGCGTCTGCGGTACCACCAGGACACCGCGCCGAGCGGCCTGGGCGGCGGCACGCCAGGCGGTCCAGGCCGGGGCTCGACGCTCCCCGTCTCGGCGCCGGGGCCCCTGCCCGCGGGCGAGCCGGACCACGTCGGGCGCTACCGCCTGATCGGCAGCCTCGGCCAGGGCGGCCAGGGGGCCGTCTACCTCGGCGAGACCCCCGAGGGCACGCGGGTCGCGATCAAGGTGCTGCACGCGCGGCTGGCCGCGGAGGCCGGGGCGCGGCAGCGGTTCCTGCGCGAGGTCGAGGCGGCCAGGCGTGTCGCGCCGTTCTCCACCGCGCGCGTGATCGACGCGGGCGTGGCGGACGAGCGCCCGTTCATCGTCAGCGAGTACGTCGAGGGCTGCTCGCTGGAGCAGCTCGTACGCGAGCAGGGCCCGCGCGGCCACGACGGGCTGGTACGGCTGGCGCTCGGGACGGCGGGCGCGCTGGCGGCGATCCACAAGGCGGGCATCGTCCACCGGGACTTCAAGCCGAGCAACGTGCTGATCGGGGCGGACGGGCCGCGGGTGGTCGACTTCGGCATCGCCCGCGTGGTCGACCAGGCGACCGCGACCTCCAGCGGCGTGGTGGGCACCCCGGCCTACATGTCGCCGGAGCAGGTGGCGGGCGAGCGGGTCGGGCCGGAGTCCGACGTGTTCAGCTGGGCGGCGACGATGGTCTTCGCCGCGACGGGCCGCCCGGCGTTCGGCGAGGACAACATCGCGGCCGTGCTGAACCGCATCTTCACCGCGCACCCGGACCTGTCCGCGCTGCCCGGCTCGCTGGCGAAGGTGGTGGGCTCATGCCTGGCGAAGCGGCCGGACGGGCGGCCGTCGGCGTCCGACGTGATGCTCGCCATCGTGCACTGACCACGCGTTCGCCGCGCGGATGGACGCCCTCCGGCGCGGCGGCTCGGGCGAGTGACCGGCTGGATCGGAGCCCGGCGCGGGCGGCGACAGGCCGGACGAAAATCACACCACTGAAACCCGCTGGACGGTAAGAATGACGGAAACCGCGATGAAAGGGGTCCGGCAATGACGCGACGGGTAGTGGTGTCCGGTGGAGGGACCGGCATCGGCCTGGCGACGGCGGCGGCCTTCGCCGCGGACGGCGACCAGGTCGTCATCATCGGCCGCCGCACCGAGGTCCTCAAGGAGGCTGCCGACAAGCTCAACACCGCCCACGGCGCCGACCTGGTCTCCTTCACCACCGCCGACCTGAGCGACGCGGCGCAGGCGCAGGCCGCGGTGGAGGCCGTCGCCCTGCACAGCCCGGTGGACGTCATCGTCACGAACGCGGGCGGGAACGTCGCGTGGGGCGACGACGGCACGCCCGCGGGGGTCGCGGAGGGGTACCGCGCGAACTTCGAGGCCAACGTCATCACGGCCGTGCTGCTCACCGAGGGCCTGCTGCCCTACCTGCGGCGGCCGGGCGGGCGCGTCGTCCACCTGTCATCGATCGCAGCGGTGCGCGGGCCCGGCTCCTACGGCGGCGCCAAGGCCGCCCTGCACGCCTACACCTACGAACTGGCCCAGCGCCTCGGCGCCGACGGCGTCACGGTCAACGCCGTGGCCCCGGGGTACGTCGAGGACACCGAGTTCTTCGGCGGGCGCGCGACGCCGGAGTTCGTCAAGTCGCGCGTCGACCAGACGCTGGTCGGCAGGCCGGGCACGCCCGCCGAGATCGCGGCCGCGGTCAAGTACCTCGCCTCGCCGGAGGCGGGCTACCTCACCGGGCAGATCCTGCACATCAACGGCGGCGCGATGCTCGGGTGGTGACGCTCAGCCCGCGAGGACCTTCACGACGCCGGTGAGGGCGAGCTGGAACAGCGCCAGCGGCACCAGGCCGACCCAGGCGAGCTTCTGCAGCTGGTCGGCCCGCAGGCGGGGGAAGCTGACGCGGATCCAGATCACCACGAAGGCCAGCGCGAAGATCTTGATCAGCGTCCAGACCGGCCCGGGCAGCAGCGGGCCGTTCCACCCGCCGAGGAACAGGACGGTCGTCAGCGCAGAGAGCACCACGATGCCGACGTACTCCGCGAGCATGAACAACGCAAAGCGGATGCCGGTGTACTCGGTCATCGGCCCCATGATGATCTCGGAGTCGGCGATCGGCATGTCGAACGGCGGCCGGCGCAGCTCGGCGAGGCCCGCGACGAAGAACACCACCGCGCCGACGGCCTGCCACGGCAGCCACCACCACCGCCAGGCCTCCACGATGCCCGGCAGCGACAGCGTTCCCGCCGCCATGGCCACCGACGAGGCGGCCAGCACCAGCGGCAGCTCGTACGACATGAGCTGCGCCGCCGCGCGCATGCCGCCGAGCACGGAGTACTTGTTGGCGGACGACCACCCGGCCATGATCGAGCCGAGCACGCCGACGCCCATGACGGCGAGGACGAAGAACAGGCCGACGTCGAGGTCGGCGCCGAACAGGCCCGGCCCGACCGGTATGACGATCATGACGATCAGGTAGGGCAGCAGCCCGACGGCCGGGGCCAGCGCGAACACGCGGCGGTCGGCCGCCGCCGGGATCACGTCCTCCTTCTGGACGAACTTCACGCCGTCGGCGATGAGCTGCGCCCAGCCGTGGAAGCCGCCCGCGTACATCGGGCCGAGGCGGGACTGCATGTGCGCCATGGCCTTGTGCTCGGTCTGCCCGACGATCAGCGGCAGCGTCAGGAACGCGATCACGATCACGACGAGGCGCAGCGCGACGTCGAGCACCTCAGCCATCGGCGTCCCTCCCTGGCTGGTCGCGGCGTACGGCGCGCGGGCCGCGCGTGGGCGGGGGCGTGGGAGGCGTGGAAGGCGTGGCCGCCTGCGGGCCCCAGGCGGCGGGCACGCCCGGCGGCAGCGTCTTGCGGCGGCTCGGCGAGCCCTGCCCGGACTCGCCGGGCTCCTTGGCGCCGGGCCACGGCTTGGCGACCCGCGAGGCGAGGATGAAGTCCTTGCGCAGGGGGTGGCCCTCGAAGCCCTCGGGCAGCAGCAGCGACTCCAGGCGCGGGTGCCCCTCGAAGATCACGCCGAACATCTCGAACGTCTCGCGCTCGTGCCAGTCGGCGCCCCGGTAGACGCCGGTCGCGCTCGGCAGGACGGGGGCCTCGCGGGGGACGCGGGTGCGCAGCAGCAGGTGGGCGTGCCGGACGGGGTCGAAGACGTGGGCGACCACCTCGAAGGAGCCGGGCGGGTCGTCCACGCCGGTCAGCCAGTCGAAGAACGCGCAGCCGAGGTCGTCGCGGGCGAACGTCAGCAGGTCGAGCCAGTCGCCGGGCGCGACGTCGACGGTGATCTCGCCGAAGGACTCGGAGATCTCGGCGCGGGCGCCGTAGCGCTCCTCGATGGCGGCCCTCACCCGCGCACGTCCTCGGCCTGGGCGGTGTAGCGCTCGCCGAGCGACTCGGCGGCGATCCGCTCCTGGAGCTTCATGATGCCGTACAGCAGGGCCTCGGGCCTCGGCGGGCAGCCGGGCACGTACACGTCGACCGGGATGATCTGGTCCACCCCTTTGGTCACGCAGTAGGAGTCCCAGTACGGGCCGCCGCAGTTGGAGCAGGCGCCGAAGGAGATGACGTACTTGGGGTCGGGCATCTGCTCGTAGAGGCGCTTGACGGCGGGGGCCATCTTGTCGGTGACGGTGCCCGACACGATCATCAGGTCGGCCTGCCGCGGCCCGTTGGCGAAGGGGATCACCCCGAAGCGGATGAAGTCGTGGCGGCTCATCGAGGTCGCGATGAACTCGATGGCGCAGCAGGCCAGCCCGAAGTTGAACACCCACAGCGAGTAACGCCTCCCCCAGTTGAGGATGAAGCGCATGGGCTTGGGCGCGAGCCGGGACACCGGCCCGACCGTCGGCATGGGGAGATCTCGGGCTGCCATGGCAGGCATTCTCCCTTCTTCCGGCCCTTCCGGCTGCTCTGGGCGGGCTCTGGGCGGGCCCTGTGCGGACTCTGTGCGGGCTCTGGGCGGGCGGTCTACGTCCAGGCGAGGACGCGCTTGCGCCAGGCGTACAGGATGCCGAGCGCGATGAACGCCAGGAAGACGAACATCTCGACCAGTGTGGTCATGCCGAAGCCCGGCGCGGCGAAGACCGTCGCCCAGGGGAACAGGAACACCGCGTCGACGGCGAAGACGACGTAGAGATAGGTGAAGACGTAGTAGCGGATCTGCGACTGCGCCCATCCCTCGCCGACCGGGTCGACCCCGCACTCGTAGGTGGTGAGCTTCTCCGGGGTGGGACGGTGGGGCCGGAGCAGCCGGTTGGCGAGCAGCGCGCCGCCGAAGATGGCGAGGCCGATCGCGAACAGCACGGCGACGACCGCGTAGGAACCGAAATATCCGTCCATGCAGCCTCCTGCCTGGCCACCGCGCCGGCACGCGCCGCCCCGGCGTGATCGTTGACCTCGTGCCGTTGTCGACGCGATCCCCGGCCTGAGGGCCCGGGATCAGCCCGTGCCGTCGGCACTTCTGTGGCTTCCCGCTTCACCGACCTGGGCCATCGGAGTGGTCTTACCACGTCTCCACGGGCTTGTGAACCTCGCGGCTCCGTTCCCGCCCGTCCGGCGGCACCCTGACGTCGATCAGCGTACCGGCCGTCGTCGCCATCCGTCACCCTCGGGTTACCCATCGCGGTCAAAGGGCACGCGCTAATCACACCAAATAGCGGCAAATACCCGTATTGCCCGCCTAGTCTGGCAGCCATGTCGCGCTCCCTGCTCGCCGGAGCGACCGCCCTCACCCTGGCCCTTGTCTCCGGTTGCGGCATGTCCCTTTCCCTGCCGTCCAGGGACGGACCCACGACGCTGCCCGCGCAACCCACGACGATCAACTTCGTCGACCCCTCGACGGTCCCTGGGCTCACGATCCGCACGATCTCCGACGACTCGGCGGGGACGAAACGGGCCTTCGCCAGCTACCCCGTGCCCCCCGACGCCCCCGCGCTCGCCGCCAGGCTCCAGAAGCTGACCGACGAGGCCCTGCGCCGGTACGACCGCCGGCCCGCCACCCGCTCCCCCGGCCACGTCACCGCGTCCCCGGGCGCCGCGCCCTCGGAGCTCAACCTCGGCTGGCAGATCACGGCCGCCTCCGACGGCGTGTTCGGCGTGCGCCTGCGCACGGGCGCGCCGGCCGGCGGCGCCTGGCGCAACTCCCTGAACACGGTCTGGTACGACCAGACCACCCGCCGCGTCCACAACTCCTCCGACCTGCTCAAGGACCAGAAGGCCCTGGGAACCCTGGCCGCCCTCGTCAAGAACCGCCTGTGGAAGCTCGGGGCGGGCGTCCGTCCCGACGCGATCGGCCCGGACGGCGCGATGTTCGACTCGATCAACTTCAACCCCCACGGCGATCTCGTGGCCGAGTTCGACGACGACCAGGTCGCGGCGGGGCGCATGGGACGGATCGCGGTCGCCATCCCCATGGACGAGGCCAAGCCGCTCCTGTCCGGCTTCGGCGCCAGGGTCATGCACGCCGTCGACTCCGCCACCCCCGGCACTCTGCCCGACACACCGCCCCCGCAGGCCACGCCCACCCCGGGCCTGCAGAGCCCGGAGGGCGCGAGCGCCGACTGCTCCATCACGCGCTGCGTCGCCCTGACCTTCGACGACGGCCCGGGCGGGGCCACCGAGCAGCTGATGGCGATCCTCGCCGAGTACCGCGCCCGCGCCACCTTCTTCACCGTCGGGCAGAACGCCGAGGCCCGCCCCGACCTGCTGCGCCGCCTGTCCGCCGCCGGCCACCTGGTCGCCGGCCATTCCTGGTCCCACCGTGACCTCGACAGCCTGAACGTCCGCCAGATCTCCGACGAGCTGGGACGCACGCAGATCGCGATCGGCGCCGCCACCGGCCGCACCCCCGGCCTGATGCGCGCGCCGTACGGCCATGTCAACGACAAGGTGATCACCGCCGCGCGGGCGCTCGGGCTCTCGATCGTCGGCTGGAACGTCGACACCGCCGACGCCCGCGACGACGACCCCGCCGCCGTCACCCGGCGCGCCGTGGACGGGGTGCGGCCGGGCGCGATCGTCCTCATGCACGAGTGCGGCAGGGCGACCCTGCGGGCCCTGCCGCGGATCCTGAGCGCCCTGGCGGCCCGGGGGTACGCGTTCGTCACGGTCCCGGAGCTGTACGCGTCATCGGGGATGCCGCCGGGACACATCTACACCGAGGGGGCGAAACCGGCGCGTCTGGACGGCTGAGCCCCTGGTGAACACCACACGTAGTGCCCACGGCCCTGTGACGAAGTCCGCTCCCGCTCCCGCCACGCGGGGCGGGGGTGACGTACGACACTCCGAGCGATCCGGAGCGGGGACATATAGTTAGTCATCGTGACCCGACACGCTCTCTACTCGCGGCTGCACATTGATCTGTGCCGGCTCGCCTCCGGGCTGTGTACCCGAGAGCGGTTTCCGGTCGTGACCATGCTTTCCGGGCTCACATGGCCTCCGGGGCTCTCCGGCTTCCCGGACCCCCCGGCGGTGGTCACCTGCCGCGTACCGACCTGAGCCGCCCCCGGTTCCGTCTACCGCGCGTCACCGGCCCGACCACCGATGACCTGGGCAACTCCGGTCCCGCCGAGAGATCAGCGCCGTCACAGGGACGCAGGTCACGCCCTGTCCGACGCGCATGCGTAAATAAGCCCGCGCAGCCCCAAGGGATCTAGCATGGAAATGTACACGTGCCACGAGCGACGGCGCCCTGACGCGTCGAGGAGGACCGAGCTGTGACAAAGCAGGTTCAGCAACTCGACCGGGTGATCATCCGCTTCGCGGGCGACTCCGGCGATGGCATGCAGCTGACCGGAGACCGCTTCACGGCGGAGACCGCGCAGTTCGGCAACGACCTGTCGACGCTCCCCAACTTCCCGGCCGAGATCCGCGCCCCCGCGGGCACGCTCCCCGGCGTGTCGAGCTTCCAGCTGCACTTCGCCGACCACGACATCCTCACGCCGGGCGACGCCCCGAACGTCCTGGTCGCGATGAACCCGGCGGCGCTGAAGGCCAACCTCGGCGACCTGCCCCGCGGCGCCGACATCATCGTCAACACCGACGAATTCACCAAGCGCAACCTGCAGAAGGTCGGGTACGCCGGCAGCCCCGTCGAGGACGGCTCGCTCGGCGAGTGGCGCGTGCACGCCGTCCCGCTCACGTCGCTGACGGTCAAGGCCCTCGAAGGCTTCGACATCTCGAAGAAGGACGCCGAGCGGGCGAAGAACATGTTCGCGCTCGGCCTGCTGTCCTGGCTCTACCACCGGCCGACCGAGGCGACGATCAAGTTCCTCGAGGGCAAGTTCGCCAAGAAGCCCGACATCGCCAAGGCGAACATCGCGGCCTTCCAGGCGGGGTGGAACTACGGCGAGACCACCGAGTCGTTCTCGGTGTCGTACGAGATCAAGCCCGCCAAGCTGGCCCCGGGGCTCTACCGCAACATCTCGGGCAACCAGGCCCTCGCCTACGGCCTGATCGCCGCGTCCGTGCAGTCGAAGCTGCCGCTGTTCCTCGGGTCCTACCCGATCACCCCGGCGTCCGACATCCTGCACGAGCTGTCCAAGCACAAGCGGTTCGGCATCCGCACCTTCCAGGCCGAGGACGAGATCGCGGGCGTGGGCGCCGCGCTCGGCGCGTCCTTCGGCGGCGCGCTCGGCGTGACCACCACCTCGGGGCCGGGCGTGGCCCTGAAGGCGGAGACGGTCGGCCTCGCGGTCGCCACCGAACTGCCTCTGCTGGTGATCGACGTCCAGCGCGCCGGCCCGTCCACGGGCATGCCGACCAAGACCGAGCAGACCGACCTGCTGATGGCCATGTACGGCCGCAACGGCGAGTCGCCGCTGCCGATCATCGCGCCCTCCACCCCGTCGGACTGCTTCGACGCCGCGCTGGAGGCCGCCCGCATCGCGGTGAAGTACCGCACGCCGGTCATGCTCCTGTCCGACGGCTACCTCGCCAACGGCTCCGAGCCGTGGCGGCTGCCCGAGATCAGCGAGCTGCCCGACATCTCGGTCGAGTTCACCACGACGCCGAACGGCGACGACGGCGAGACCTACCTGCCGTTCCGGCGCGACCCGGAGACGCTGGCCCGGCCGTGGGCCGTCCCGGGCACGCCCGGCCTGGAGCACCGCATCGGCGGCATCGAGAAGGCCGACGGCTCGGGCAACATCTCCTACGACCCGAACAACCACGACCGAATGGTCCGGCTCCGCCAGGCGAAGATCGACGGCATCGCGCAGGACATCCCGCCGCTGGAGGTCGACGACCCCGACGGCGACGCGCGTGTGCTGGTCATCGGCTGGGGATCGACGTACGGCCCCATCGCGGCGGCCGTGCGGCGGGTGCGCAGAACCGGCGCGAAGGTCGCCCAGGCGCACATCCGCCATCTCAACCCTCTTCCGGCCAACACCGGCGAGGTCCTGCGCGCGTACGACAAGGTGCTGCTGCCCGAGATCAACCTCGGCCAGCTCGCGCTGCTGCTGCGTGCGCGGTTCCTGGTCGACATCATCAGTTACAACCGCGTACGCGGTCTTCCCTTCAAGGCCGAGGAGCTGGCCGGAGTGATCCAGGACGTGATCGACAGTGAGTGATATCGCGACCAACGGGCACATCACGGTTCCGAACGGGGGCACCGGGCTCACGCTCATCCCCCGGGCGACCGAGAAGCAGACGATGAAGGACTTCAAGAGCGACCAGGAGGTGCGCTGGTGCCCCGGGTGCGGCGACTACGCCATCCTGGCCGCCGTGCAGAGCTTCCTGCCGGAGCTCGGGCTCAAGCGCGAGAACATCGTGTTCGTCTCGGGCATCGGCTGCTCCTCCCGGTTCCCGTACTACCTGAACACCTACGGCTTCCACTCGATCCACGGCCGGGCCCCGGCGATCGCCACGGGCCTCGCCGCCTCGCGTCCCGACCTGTCGGTGTGGGTGATCACCGGTGACGGCGACGCGCTGTCGATCGGCGGCAACCACCTGATCCACGCGCTGCGCCGCAACGTCAACCTCAACATCCTGCTGTTCAACAACAGGATCTACGGGCTGACGAAGGGCCAGTACTCCCCGACGTCCGAGGTCGGCAAGATCACGAAGTCGACGCCGATGGGCTCGCTGGACAAGCCGTTCAACCCGATCTCGCTGGCCCTCGGCGCCGAGGCGAGCTTCGTGGCCCGCACGCTCGACACCGACCGCAAGCACCTGCAGTCGGTGCTGCGCGAGGCGGCGGCCCACCGGGGCACGAGCCTGGTCGAGATCTACCAGAACTGCAACATCTTCAACGACGGCGCGTTCGACCAGCTCAAGGACCCTGAGGTGCGCGACGACATCACGCTGCGCCTGGAGCACGGGCAGCCGATCGTCTCCGCCTCCAAGGCCGCGCGCCGCGCCCCGGGCGGGGCCATCGAGGTCGTCGACCGCGCCTCGGTGCCCGAGTCGGAGATCCTCGTCCACGACGCGCACGACCCCGACCCGTCGGTGGCCTTCGCGCTGTCCCGGCTGGACGAGCCGGCGTTCGAGCACGTGCCGATCGGCGTCTTCCGATCGGTCGACCGGCCCTCCTACGACTCGCTGATGGCCGGGCAACTGGAGGAGTCCGTCGCCGAGCGCGGCCCCGGCGACCTCGCCGACCTGCTGCGCGGCGGCGACACCTGGGCCGTAAGCTGACCGTTTCCACCTGGACGCCCTCCGCGGATCTTCGCGGGGGGCGTTTCCGTTGGCACGAGCACCCCTGAACAAACATCTGATATGCGTATTTGATACGCTCGGCGCATGCGGCTGACGAAGTTCACCGACCTGGCGTTGCGTGTCACGATGCGGCTGACGGCCGTCGCGGACGAGACCGCGCCGACCTCCAAGGAGGTCGCCGCGTCGGTGGCCGCCCCGTACACCCACGTCGCGAAGGCGGTGAGCCGATTGCAGCACCTCGGCGTGCTGGAGGCCAGGCGCGGGCGCGGCGGCGGGCTGGAGATCACCGCCGCGGGCCGGCAGGCCTCCGTCGGCTGGCTGGTGCGCGAGCTCGAGGGCGCGGGTGACGTGGTCGGCTGCGAGGACTCGCCCCCCTGTCCGCTGCGCGGGGCCTGCCGGTTGCGCGCCGCGCTGCGCGACGCCCAGGAGGCGTTCTACGCGGCCCTCGACCCGCTGACCGTGCGGGACCTCGTCGGCGATCCGGCCCGTCCGGGGCTGGTGCGCCTGTTCGTCTCCTCGTCCACCTGACCCGGCCCGGTCCGTCCGGGGCGCGTCACGACCTTAAATACGAATTCAAGATGCAAATTCAGGAGCCTCATATGCTGTCAGAGAAGTCCGCCACCGTCGTCCGCGCGACCCTGCCGGTGCTGGCCGACACGATCGACCGGATCACCCCGGTCTTCTACGGGAAAATGTTCGCCGCCTCCCCTGGCCTGCTGCGCGACCTGTTCAACCGCGGCAACCAGGCGAACCACACCCAGGCCCGCGCGCTCGGGCGCTCCATCGTGGCCTTCGCCGCCATGCTCACCGGCGGGCTCACCGGCGACCCCGGGCAGGGCCCCGAGGAACTCCTCTCCCGCATCGCCCACAAGCACGTCTCGCTGGGCGTCACCCCGGACCAGTACACCATCGTCCACCGGCACCTGTTCGACGCGATCGCCGAGATGCTCGGCGACGCGGTCACCGGCGAGGTCGCCGCCGCATGGGACGAGGTGTACTGGCTGATGGCCGGCGCCCTGATCGCCCAGGAGTCCGCGCTGTACACCCGGGCGGGGATCACCGGCGGCGAGGTCTGGCGGCCCTGGCGGGTGACCGCCCGGATCGAGGAGACCCCCGATGTCGCGACCTTCACGCTGCGCTCCGCCGGCGACGGCGCCCCGCTTCCGTTCCGGCCCGGCCAGTACGTCTCGGTGCGGGTGGAGCTGCCCGACGGCGCGCGGCAGATCCGGCACTACAGCCTGTCGTGCGCTCCCGGCGGCGACGAGCTGCGGATCTCGGTGAAGCGGGTCGAGGGCACCCCGGACGGCGAGGTGTCGAACCACCTGCACGCCGAGGTCCGCGAGGGCGACGTGCTGGACGTGAGCGTCCCCTGCGGCGAGGTGGTGCTGCACGACGAGGACTCCCCGGTGCTGCTCGCCTCCGCCGGAATCGGCTGCACCCCGATGATCAGCATGCTGGCCCACCTGGCCGCCACGGGCACCACCCGGCCGGTGACGGTCGTCCACGCCGACCGCTCGCAGCGGACCCACCCGCTGCGCGCCGAACTCGGCCTGCTCACCGCGCGGATCCCGCAGGCGGTCACGCACATCTGGTACGAGTACCCCGAGCGCCCGTGGCCGGCCGAGCGGACCGGGCTCGCCGACCTGTCCGGCATCGACCTCCTCGACGGAACCCGCGCCTACCTGTGCGGGCCGGTGCCGTTCATGCGCGCGGCGCGGGAGCAGCTCCTGCGGCGCGGCGTCCCCGGCTCCCGGGTCCACTACGAGGTGTTCGGCCCCGACCTCGGCCTCGGCGACGAGGCGCGCGCCCCCGAGGCCGCACGCCCCCGGACGGCGGCAGGGCGCCACCGGGATGATCGGTGACGCCCTGCCGTGAGCGGTGAAGCGGCCGGATGGATCAGCCCGCGGGCACGACCTTCCCGTCCTCCCAGACGTTGCCGCTCCACTCGTTGCCGGAGCCGTTCTTGTCCCAGTAGGCGACGTGGCCGTTGTAGCCGCCCTTGGGCCAGACGTCCTTGCTGAAGACGTTGTCGATCACCTTGATGTTGGACGAGGTGCCCTTGCTGCCGGCGCCCGCGTAGAGCGAGTAGCCGCCGCCGGCGAGGAAGTTGTGCTCGACCGTCACGTTGCGCACGACGCCGAAGTCCTGGAAGAGGGCGATGGCGCCGGTCTGCTCCAGCGTGTTGATCACCGTGTTGTTGCGGATCACGAGCTTGGTCCCGGACGGCGGGCCCGCGGTGCACATGATCATGTCGGTGTGGTCGCCGGAGAAGTACTTCGGATCGTGCAGGTAGGAGTCCTCGATGAGGCCCTGCTCGGTGAGGATTCCGTTGCTGATGGTGTGGATGTCGACGCGCCGGACCGTCAGGTCGCCGCCCTGGTTGAGGATGGCGAACTGCGTGCGCTGGCTGCCGTTGCCGAAGATCTCGCTGTCCTCGACGGTGAGCCCGCTGTGGCCGTTGCGCTGGATGATCCCCCAGTCGCCGGGCGCGGCGGCCAGGCGGACGTTGCGGATCGTCACGTTGTCGGCCTCGACGTTGATCTCACCGCTGACCTCCAGCCCGTCGATCACCGTGCCGTCCTTGGTGACGGTGATCGACTTGCTCGGCTTGAGGGTGGTCCCGGAGGGCACGCCCGTGGTGGAGGCGCCCGGGAACCCGCCGGTGGGCGGGGGCGTGGGGGTCGACGACCGGGTCGGCGTGGCGCTGGGTTCCTTGGTCGGCTGCCGCGTCGGGTCGGCCGACAGCGACGGCTTGGGCGTCTGCGAGGACCGGCTCGGCGACGGGGTCGGCGTGGCGGTCCTCGTCGGGGACTCGGTCGGCGCGGTCGGCGTGGCGGACTCGGTCGGCGTGGGGCCGGCCTCGCCGCCGCCCGTCTCGGTCGGCGTCGGGCTCACGGTGACCCCGCCGTTCGGCTGCTCCGGCCCGGTGGGCGTGGGGCTCGTCTGGGGCCGGGTGGCGGTCGGCGAGCTCGTGGGGCCGGGCGTGACCGGCGTCTCGTCCGGGGCGAGGGTCGGGCGCTCGCCCGGCCGGTGCTTGCGCCACTCGCGGTGCCGGAAGACCACGTCCACCCAGTAGCTGACCCTCTTCGGGTGCACGCGGAAGGGGTACGACGCGTTGCGGGCGGCCGCGAACACCCCGGCCTGCCCGGTCAGCGGGCCCGCCGTCACCGGGCTGTCGAAGACCCCGGCCGAGGCGACGTACCCGCCGTTGTTGGTGTGGTACGAGACCGTGTACGTGCGGCCGGCGACGACGGGGACGGGCTTGTCGAACATCGCCTGCTGCCAGCCGCTGCGGGTCTCACCCGTGAAGGTGACCTTGGCGAGCAGCTTCTTGTTGGAGTCCCAGAGGCTGCCGCGGTGGGTGCCGCGCTCGGAGGCGGGCTTGTAGAAGCGGATGCCCGCGACCTCGCCGTTGCGGGCGGCCTTGAACCGCGTGCCCAGTTCGAGCGGCGTGTTCTCGGTCTGGTTCTTGCCCTTGACGACCTTCTTGGACTTCCAGAGGCTGGTCTCCAGCGTCACTTCGGTCGACACGGGAACGGTGTTCACGGACGCGGCCGGGGCCTCGTCCTTGTTGATGACGACGACGGTGACGGTCGCGCCGATCACCGCGGCGGCCGCCAGCAACGACACCTTTCCGAGCACGGGGAACCGGGCCCCGCCGGATCGAGGTTCGGCGGACGGGTGCCGGCGCTCCTCGCGCGGCCCGTCCGCATGCCGGGGATTGCTCATTGCCCGAGCCTCCACATCCGGCGCTTTCACGGGCGCCGGGCTCCGATCATGTTTCAGTGCGAGGCCATTGTTGCGGTTGAGAAACGGTGTGACAACCGGAACGCCGTGTTTTACCGGTTAATCCACCTCATTCGGCATGGAAAGCTGGATTCTGGCAACACAATTCGAGGATCGGAGCCGGCCGAATGTGTGGTATGAGCGACCATGCTTGTCAACGTGAACGACGGGCGGGGTCAAGGGGGCGTGAGCGGCCAAGGAGCGATCTTTCCCTGGCCGCCATTGCCGGGTGTCGCGCGGGTGACGAATTGAGGAATTCGCGATAACCGGCGACGCGGTGATTCACCCGGCCTGCCGTCCCCCTCCCCGCAGCCGCGCGTAATACGCCAGGCAGTCGTCGTACACCGGCAGCAGCCCCTTCTCCTGGGCCTCCTCCAGCGTGGGGGCGACGGTGTCCTTCGGGGACAGCAGGGGCTCGATGTCCTCGGGCCAGGCGATGCCGATCCGCGGGTCGAGCGGGTGCACGCCGTGTTCCCGGGACGGGGTGTAGGGCTCGGAGCAGACGTAGACGACGCTCACCTGCTCGGTGAGCGCCATGAAGGCGTGCCCCAGCCCTTCGCTGACGTACACACCCTCGCGCGCGCGGTCGTCGAGCACGACGGACTGCCACTGCCCGAAGGTCGGGGACCCGACGCGGATGTCGACGACCACGTCCAGCACCGCGCCGGAGACGCAGGTGACGAACTTGGCCTGGCCGGGCGGCACCTCGGCGAAGTGCACGCCGCGGATGACGCCGCGCTTGGAGATGGACAGGTTGGCCTGGGCGAGGTTCAGATCGTGCCCGACGGTCTCGCGCAGCACGTCCGCGCGGAACCACTCCAGGAACGTTCCTCTGTCGTCTCCGTGGAGGGCGGGGGTGTGGAGATAGGCGCCGCTGATGGTGAGTTCCTTCACGTGGCCAAGACTGACATCTCCGATCTCAGTGCGCTATCGAATGACTCGGGCGTGCGACAGTGATGTAGCCCCTTCTGAGATAGTTGGGCGGTCCGACTTGGAACGTGCCGACGCCGCTCCCGGCGACCCCGGCCGCCTCCGCGACGACCACGCTCTCCCGTCCCCCACTTCGACGCCCACGCTCGAACTCGCCGCATAGGAGAGACCATGAGCCGGCTGAACGCTCTTCGGAGCCGCTTCGTCGACGCCCCCGATTCGCTCGGCGCCAAGGCGCGCACCCGCCGCTGGCACTGGTTCGCCGAGAACTTCCCTGATCTGTCCTCCATGTCGGTGATCGACCTCGGCGGCACGGCCGGGGCCTGGATGCGTGCCCCCGTGCGCCCGGCGCACGTGCACGTCGTCAACCTGGAGAAGCCACCGACGGACCTGCCCGCGTGGCTGCGGGCCGACGTCGCCGACGCCTGCGAACTGCCCCGCGACATCCTCCACACCAAGTACGACCTGGTGTTCTCGAACGCCGTCATCGAGCACGTCGGGGGGCACCTGCGCCGCCAGATGTTCGCCGACTCGGTGCACCGCCTGGCCGGCCTGCACTGGGTGCAGACGCCGTACCGCTACTTCCCCGTCGAGCCGCACTTCCTGTTCCCCGGCTTCCAGTACATGCCGCTCGCGATGCGCACGGCGCTGCTGCGCCGCTGGCCGCTCGTGCACACCCCGACCTCCGACCGCGTGGCCGCGCGCAACATCGTCATGGAGGTCGAACTGCTCAGCATCACCGAGATGCGGCACTACTTCCCGTCCTCGGTCATCCGATACGAGCGCCTCGGCGGCCTCGTGAAGTCGGTCATCGCGATGAAGACGCGCTGACCGCCGAGGTGCTCGGGGGGTACTCACGTGACTCTTGGGACAGATGTTGGCAGACCACGTAAACCGAGCTCACCGTCCAGACGTCGATTCGTCGGGACCACGCTCCGATGCGTGAGCACCACCGGGGATCATCACCCAGATCACGTGGGAGCTTCATTGAAATCGCGCCATGCCGCGCGCCGGTACAGAGCGGCCATCTCAGCAGCAGTGCTGACCGTGGCCGCGCTGTTGACGGCACCCGCATCGCCCGCACAGGCCATGGGCCCGTGCGACGCGGGTGGGAACAAGATCACTTGTGAGAACGACAACGTGGGGGCCGACCGGTCCGAGTGGGACACCGACCCACGCGGCACGGTCGAGGGTTACGGCGACCAGATGAGCGTCGACCTCGGCCAGACGGTCAACTTCAAGGTGCGGTCCGCGGCTCTCCAGCTGCAGATCAACATCTACCGGATGGGCTACTACCAGGGTAAGGGCGCCCGCCTCATCACCTCGGTGCCCGCCAACACGCTCGTCTCCCGCAACCAGCCGAACTGCCCGGAGAACACCACCACCGGCGAGGTCTCCTGCAACTGGGGGAACGTCGCGAGCTGGACCGTTCCGGCCACGGCGGTCTCGGGCATCTACTTCGCCCACGTGACCCGCACCGACACCGGCGACGACACCCACATCGTCTTCGTCGTGCGCGACGACGCGAGCACCGCGGACGTCCTCTTCCGCACCTCTGACAGCACCTGGCAGGCCTACAACTCCTGGGGCGACATCCCCCAGACCCAGGACAACCCCAACAGGGTCCTGAACAGCCTGTACCGCGGCGACAGCGTCGTGGCGCCGGGCCGCGCGGTCAAGGTCAGCTACAACCGGCCGTTCAACACCCGCGAGTCCACTCCCTGGGGCCGCGACTTCGTGTTCGCCAACGAGTACCCGATGGTCCGCTGGCTTGAGTCCAACGGATACAACGTGTCGTACCAGTCGTCGCTGGACGCGGGGCGGGCGCCGCAGACGCTGCTGACCCACAAGTCGGTGCTGTCGGTCGGCCACGACGAGTACTGGTCGGGCGAGGAGCGCGCCGCGTTCGAGAACGCCCGCGACAACGGCGTGAACCTGGCCTTCTTCAGCGGCAACGAGGTCTACTGGAAGACCCGCTGGGAGAACGACCACCGCACGCTGGTCTCCTACAAGGAGACGCACGCGAACGCCAAGATCGACCCGACCCCGAACGTGTGGACGGGCACCTGGCGCGACCCGCGGTTCAGCCCGCCGGCCGACGGCGGCAAGCCGGAGAACGCCCTCACCGGCACCCTGTTCACGGTCAACTGCACCTCCTCCAACGACGGCTGCGCGGCGATCCCGCTGACCGTCCCCGCCGCCGACGGCAAGATGCGCTTCTGGCGCGGCACGTCCGTGGCCAACCAGATCTCCGGGTCGCAGAGCGTCCCGGGCGTCGTCGGCTACGAGTGGGACGAGGACATCGACAACGGATTCCGGCCGAAGGGCCTGGTGCCGCTGTCCAGCACGACCGCGACGGCCGAGCAGGTGCTGGCCGACTACGGCACCAACGTCGCCCAGAAGAGCGCCACCCACCGCATGACGTTCTACCGCGCGCCGAGCGGCGCGCTCGTCTTCAGCGCCGGAACGGTGCAGTGGACCTGGGGGCTCGACAACGAGCACGACAGCTACACCGACACCGGCTTCGCCGACACGCGGATCAAGCAGGCCACGGTCAACGTGCTCGCCGACATGGGCGTGCAGCCGAAGTCCCTGGTCGCCGGGCTCAGCCTGGCGAGCGCCTCGACCGACACCACCGCGCCCACCGCGGTGATCACGGCGCCCGCGGTGAACGCGCACATCATCCACGGCTCGTCCGTCACCATCAGCGGCACCGCCGCCGACGTCGGCGGCCAGGTCGGCGCGGTGGAGGTCTCCACCGACGGCGGCGCCACGTGGCACCCGGCCACCGGCCGCGGCTCGTGGACGTACTCCTGGAAGGCCTCGGGCGCCGGGACGGTGGCCCTGAAGGTGCGCGCGAGCGACGACAGCGGCAACGTCGGCGCCGAGGTGGCGCGGAACGTCACCCTCGACTGCCCGTGCAGCCTGTTCGGCTCGTCGACCGTTCCGAAGAACCCGGCGGACAGCGACACCGGCCCGATCGAGCTCGGCGTCCGGTTCAGCTCGTCGGCCAACGGCTACGTGACCGCGATCAAGTTCTACAAGGGCTCGGGGAACACCGGCTCCCACATCGGGACCCTGTGGTCGAACACCGGCGAGCAGATCGCCACCGGCACCTTCTCGAACGAGACCGCCACCGGCTGGCAGAAGCTGACCCTCAACTCGCCGGTCTACATCACCGCGGGCACGCAGTACGTCGCCTCGTACTACTCGCCGAACGGGCACTACGCGGCCGACGCGGACTACTTCCGCTACCAGCCCTTGGTCAACGCTCCGCTCACCGCGCCGGCGACGACCGAGGAGGCTCCCAACGGCGTCTACCGGTCCGGGCAGGGCTTCCCGACGCAGACGTTCAACGGCGGCAACTACTACGTCGACATCGAGTTCACGATCAACGACCTGTACCCGCCGGCGGCGATCTCGATCACGCCGACCCCCGGCTCGTCCAGCGTGCCGACGACCGTGCAGCCGAAGATCATCTTCGGTGAGCCGATCCAGGCCGACAGCGCGACGTTCACGCTGAAGGACGCGACGAACGCGGACGTGGCGGGCACCGTCTCGCTGGACGCCACGCGCGAGTCGCTGACCTTCGTCCCGGCCGCGCCGCTGGCGCCGAACGAGAAGTTCACCGTCTCGGTCAGCGGGGCCAAGGACGACGGCGGCAACACGATGGTGAACCCGATCGACTTCTCGTTCACCACCGCCAAGCCGTGGACGGCGGGCGTCTGCCCGTGCACGACCTGGCCCGAGACGACGGTCCCGGCCGAGCTCAGCGTCAACGACAACGGCTCCGTCGAGCTCGGCGTGAAGTTCCAGACCACGACGGACGGCTTCATCGAGGGCGTCCGCTTCTACAAGGGCCTCGGCAACACCGGGACGCACACCGGCACGCTGTGGAACGCCGCGGGTCAGGAACTGGCCACGGCGACCTTCACCGACGAGTCGACGCAGGGCTGGCAGGATGTCCGCTTCAACACCCCGGTGCCGGTGACCAAGGACACGACCTACGTCGCGTCCTACCACGCTCCGAGCGGCCGCTACTCCGCGACGGGAGGCGGCCTGTCCTCGCAGGTCAACGCGACCCCGCTGCGGATACTCGCCAGCTCGGGCAGCGGCGGTAACGGCGTCTACAGGTACGGGAGCCGGGCGTTCCCGACCGAGTCGTGGGGCGCGACCAACTACTGGGTCGACGTGATCTTCACCAAGCTCGCCGACACCGCCGCGCCGTACGTCACGGCCAAGTCGCCTGAAGACGGCGGCACGGGCGTGGCGACCGGCACCGCGGTGACGGCGACGTTCAGCGAGCCGATCGTGGAGAACAGCGCCACGATCACGGTCAAGAACGCCGCCGACCAGACGGTCGCGGGCACCACCGCGCTCAACGAGGCCCGCACGATGGTCACGTTCACCCCGAACGCCGCGCTGGCGCAGGGCACGACCTACACCGTGACGGTCAGCGGCGCCAAGGACGAGTCCGACAACGCCATGACCGCCGTGTCGTGGTCGTTCACGACCGGCGGCGCGACGAGCTGCCCGTGCTCCATCTGGCCCAGCAACGCCGTCCCTGCCCACCCCGATGTCAACGACACCGAGGCGGTCGAGCTCGGCGTGAAGTTCACGGCCGAGATGGACGGCCAGATCACCGGCGTCCGCTTCTACAAGGGCGCGGGCAACACCGGGACCCACCTCGGCCACCTGTGGAGCGCCACCGGCACCATGCTGGCGTCGGGCACCTTCACCAACGAGACGGCCACCGGCTGGCAGACGCTGATCTTCGATACGCCCGTGAACGTCGTCGCCGGCCAGGTGTACGTGGCCTCCTACCTCGCGCCCAACGGGCACTACGCGGGCGACGGCGGCTACTTCAACGCCGGGCCTGTTGACAACTCGCCGCTGCACGCCATGGCCAATGGCGGGCCGGCCGGCACAAACGGCGTCTACCGGTACGGATCGGACCCGGGTTTCCCGGCCTCCAGTTACAACGGCGCTAACTACTGGGTGGACGTGCTGTTCACCCCGTCGAGCTAATCACGTCATCCGCGTGCGGTTCGCTCGTCCTTGGCGGGCGGGCCGCACGCGGTGGCCCATGCGAACACGAGAGGAGATCCGCGTGACATCGATCGGCCTTGCCGTCATCGGGGCGGGCTATTGGGGGCCCAACCTGGTGCGCAACGCCATGGCGACCCCCGAGCTGCGCCTGGAGTGGCTGTGCGACCTCGACGAGGAGCGCGCGAAGGCGGTACTCGGCCGTTACACCACGGTGAGGCCGACCTCGTCCGTCGACCAGGTGCTGGCCGACCCGGCGGTGGAGGCCGTGGCCATCGCCACCCCCGCGCGCACGCACTTCGACCTGGTGCGCGCCGCCCTGGACGCCGGCAAGCACGTGCTGGTCGAGAAGCCCCTCACCCCGACCCACGAGGAGGGCGCGAAGCTGGTCGCCCTCGCCGAGGAGCGGAACCGGGTGCTGATGCTCGACCACACCTTCTGCTACACGCCGGTGGTCCGCAAGATCCGCGACCTGGTCGCGTCCGGCGAGCTCGGTGACGTGCAGTTCGTCGACTCCGTCCGCATCAACCTGGGCCTGGTCCAGCCGGACGTGGACGTGCTGTGGGACCTCGCGCCGCACGACCTGTCGATCCTCGACTTCGTGCTGCCCGAGGGCGTGACCCCGGTGGCGGTCGCGGCGCACAGCTCCGACCCGATCGGCGCGGGCAAGCCGTGCCTGGCCTACCTCACCCTGTGGCTGTCCTCGGGCGCCATCGCGCACGTCCACGTGAACTGGCTCAGCCCGACCAAGATCCGCACCACCGTGATCGGCGGCTCGCGCCGCACGATCGTGTGGGACGACGTCAACCCGGCCCAGCGCCTCGCCGTGTACGACCGGGGGGTGGACCTTTCGGCCGTAGGGGAGGACGAGCGACGGGCCGCCCTCATCTCCTATCGAACCGGTGACGTCGTCGTACCCGCCCTGCCCGAGCGTGAGGCGCTGCGCGGGGTGATGAGCGAGTTCGCGGCCTCCATCATCGAAGGCCGCGCCCCGCTGACGGACGGGAGGGCCGGGCTGCGCGTGCTGGCTCTGCTGGAAGCGGCGGGACGAAGCATCCAGAATGACGGCAGACGAATCGACCTGGGGGGATCCGCTCAATGATCAAGGACAGCCGCTGCCTGGTGACCGGGGGCGCGGGCACGATCGGCTCGACGATCGTGGACCGGCTTCTCGCCGCGGGCGCGGGCGAGGTGGTCGTGCTCGACAACTTCGTCCGGGGCCGCCGGGCCAACCTCGCCGCCGCCGAGGCGGTCGCCGAGGGGCGTCTGCGCGTGGTCGAGGGCGACATCCGCGACACCGCCCTCGTCCGGTCGGTGACCGCGGGCATGGACGTGGTGTTCCACCAGGCCGCCATCCGCATCACCCAGTGCGCCGAGGAGCCGCGCCTGGCCCTGGAGGTGCTGGTCGACGGCACCTACGAGGTCGTCGAAGCCGCGGCCGACGCGGGCGTCCGCAAGGTCGTCGCCGCCTCGTCCGCGTCGGTGTACGGCCTGGCCACCGAGTTCCCCACCCGCGAGGACCACCACCCGTACGACAACGACACCCTGTACGGCGCGGCCAAGACGTTCAACGAGGGCCTGCTGCGCAGCTTCAAGGCCATGCGCGGGCTCGACTACGTCGCCCTGCGGTACTTCAACGTGTACGGCCCGCGCATGGACATCCACGGGCTCTACACCGAGGTGCTGATCCGCTGGATGGAGCGCATCGAGAACGGCCAGCCGCCGCTGATCCTCGGCGACGGCCTGCAGACCATGGACTTCGTCTACACCGAGGACATCGCCCGCGCGAACCTGCTCGCCGCCGAGAGCGACGCGACCGACCAGGTGTTCAACATCGCCAACTCGACCGAGACCAGCCTGCGCGAGCTCGCCGAGACGCTGATGTCGGTGATGGGACGCACGGACCTCGGCCTGGAGTTCGGCCCCGCCCGCGCGGTGAACGGCGTCACCCGCCGCCTCGCCGACGTGAGCGCCGCCGCCGACCGGCTCGGCTGGAAGGCCGAGATCGGGCTGGAGGAGGGCCTGCGCCGCCTGGTCGCGTGGTGGCGCGCCGAGAAGGCCCGGTGAACGGTTCGATCGTCTACGCGGGAGGCACGCGTTACGACGGCGTGAGCGGCACGGACCGGCACATGGCCGACCGGCTGAGCGCGTTCACCGACGTCCTGTACGTCGACCCGCCGCGTCCGGTGCGCTCGGGTCTGCGCGACCCGGAGACCGGCGAGGCGGGCCACGTCCTGCGCCACGTCGCGCCGCGCCTGTGGCGGCTGAGCCCGGTGGCTCCGCCCGCCGCCTACCGTCCGGGCGTGGACCGGCTCACCGCGGCCCTCGCCCGGCGGGCCGTCCGCGGCGCCGCGCGCAAGGCGGGCCTGCGCATCGGGGGGGTCGTGGTGGCGGGGACGACCGACCTGCTGGACGTCCGGCCCGGCGCCCGCACCGTCCGGTACGTCACCGACGACCTGGTCGCCGGGGCGTCGCTGATCCGCATGTCCGCGTCCCGGCTGGCCCAGGCGGAGGCGCGCATGACGCGGCGGGCGGACGCGGTCGCCGTCGTCTCCCCCGGCCTGGTGGAGCGGGTGACGCGCCTGGGCCGCGACGCGACGCTCGTCCCCAACGGATGTGACGTGGCCGCGTACGCGTCGATCGACGACGCGCCGCCGCCCGCCGACCTGCCCGCCGGGCTGACCGGTGTGGCCGGATTCGTCGGGCACGTCAACGCGCGCATCGACGTCGCCCTGCTGGAGGCCGTCGCCGACACCGGCGCGCCGCTGGTGATCGTCGGGCCGAGAGGCGTCGGCTACGAGCCCGAGCGGTGGCCCGCGCTGATCGGCCGGGCGAACGTCCACTGGGTGGGCCGCAAGCCCTACGAGGAGCTGCCGTCCTACCTGCGGCTCATCGACGTCGGGCTCACGCCGTACACCGACACCGCGTTCAACCGGGCGAGCTTCCCGCTGAAGACGCTCGAATACCTGGCGGCCGGGCGGGGTGTCGTCTCCACCGACCTCCCGGCCACCGCGTGGCTGGAGGCGGGCCCGCTGATCCCGGTAGCCCGCACCCCGGCGGAGTTCGCCGCCACCGTCACCGCGCATCTGCGGATCCCGCGCACGCCGACGCTCGCCGAACGGCGGCGGGCCTTCGCGGCACGGCACGACTGGAACGAAAGGGTCCGCCTGCTGGCGGACCTCCTCGGATTAGAGATCAGGGAGGTGGCCGGGCGATGATCCCGGTGATGCGGCCGTGGTTCGGCCAGGAGGAAGAAGCGGCCGTCGGCGAGGTCATCGCCTCGGGCTGGGTCGCCCAGGGGCCGCGGGTCGCCGAGTTCGAGCGCCGGTTCGCCGCGAGCGTCCAGGCGGGTCACGGCGTCGCCGCCTCCTCCTGCACGACAGCGCTGCACCTGGCCCTGGTGCTCGCGGGGATCGGCGCCGGAGACGAGGTCGTGGTGCCGTCCCTGTCGTTCATCGCGACCGCCAACGCCGTCAAGTACGTCGGCGCGACCCCGGTGTTCGCCGACATCGACCCGGCGACCGGCAACCTCACCGCCAAGACCATCGAGGCCGCCCGCACCCCGCGCACCCGCGCGGTGATCGTCGTCCACCAGGGCGGCGTGCCGGCGGACGTGGAGGAGATCCGCGCCGCCCACGACGGGCTGGTCCTGGTCGAGGACGCCGCCTGCGCCGCCGGCTCGACCTACCGCGACCGGCCCGTGGGCGCGGGCGCGCACCTGGCCGCCTGGTCGTTCCACCCGCGCAAGCTGCTCACCACCGGCGAGGGCGGCATGCTCACCACCGACGACCCCGAGGTCGCGGCGCGGGCGAGGCGGCTGCGCGAGCACGGCATGAGCGTCAGCGCCGCCGACCGGCACGCCTCCGGGTCCACCGCGCCCGAGCAGTACACCGAGGTCGGCTTCAACTACCGCATGACGGACCTCCAGGCCGCCGTCGGGCTGGTCCAGCTCGGCAGGCTCACCGAGATGGTCGCCCGCCGCAGGGCGCTCGCGGCGCGCTACCTGAACCTGCTGGGCGGAGTCCCGGGCCTGACCATGGTGCGCGACCCCGAGCACGGCACGTCCAACTTCCAGTCGTTCTGGATCGCGCTGCCCGACGACTTCCCCCTGAGCCGGAACGAGCTGCTGGCGTTCCTCGCGGCGCGCGGCGTCTCGGCGCGGCGCGGCATCATGGCCGCCCACCTGGAGCCCGCGTACGCCGGGACCGCCACGGGCGACCTGCCCGCCACCGAATGGCTGACCGCGAACTCGCTGATCCTGCCGCTGTTCCACACCATGACCGACGCCGAGCACGACCAGGTCGTGGAGGCGATCCACGCCGCCGCGGGAAGCTGACCGTGCGCATCCTGGTGTACCCCCACGCCATGGAGGTCGGCGGCAGCCAGCTCAACGCCGTCGAGCTCGCCGCCGCCGTCCAGGCGCTGGGGCACGAGGTCGCCGTGATCGGCGAGCCGGGGCCGCTCGTCGAGTACGTCACCGGCGCGGGGCTCGAACACCTGCCCCTCGACCCCGCGCGGCGGCGGCCGTCGATGACCACCGTGCGCATGCTGCGCGACCTCGCCGTCCGGCGCGGGCTGGACGTGATCCACGGGTACGAGTGGCCGCCGGGCGTTGAGGCGTTCTACGCGGGCCTGCGCGGGCCGGCCGCCGCCGTGTGCACGATCATGTCGATGTCCGTGGCGCCGTTCCTGCCCGCGTCGCTGCCGCTAGTGGTGGGCACCCGTGAGATCCAGGAGCGGGCCGCGCCCGGCCGCAGGCACGTCCACCTCATCGAACCGCCCGTCGACGTCGTCGCCAACGCCCCCGGGCACCCGGTGGACGAGTTCCGGCGCGCGCACGACCTGCAGCCGGGGCCGTTCGACCTGGTCGTGGTCAGCCGCCTGGTGGCCGAGCTGAAGCTCGAAGGCATCCTCACCGCGATCGGCGTGGTCGGACGGCTCGCCGCCGAGCTGGACGTCCGGCTCGTCATCGTCGGCGACGGCCCGGCCCGCGCCGAGGTGGAACGGCGGGCCAAGGTCGCCAACGCCGCCGCCGGGCGCCGCGTCGTCGTGGTGACCGGGCAGCTCCTGGACCCCCGGCCCGCCTACGCCGCCGCCACCGTCTGCCTCGCCATGGGCGGCTCGGCGCTGCGGTCGCTCGCGTTCGCCAAGCCGCTCATCGTGCAGGGCGAGCTGGGCTTCTTCGAGCTGCTCACCCCCGAGACCGAGAAGATCTTCCTCGGCCAGGGCTGGTACGGCATCGGCGGCGGCGCCGAGGAAGGCGCGCCGCGCCTGGAGAGCATGCTGCGCGGCCTGCACGCGAGCGCAGGGCTGCGCGCGCGGCTCGGCGCGTACGGCAGGCGGCTGGTCGTCGAGCGGTTCAGCCTCGAACGGGCCGCGCGGGTGCAGCTCGGCATCTACGAACAGGCCGTCAGCGAGCGGCCCGCCGCCATGGACGCGGTCGGCACCGCCGCGGGCGTGCTGGGGTACAAGCTGCGGCGCAAGTACGAACGCCTGCGCGGCACCCACGCCCGCGACGACTTCAACGCGGTAGCCCGGAGCCCCAAATGACCGACCTGGACCCCGGAACCCTCCCGCCGCCGGGTCCCCCGTCCGACGCGGGCTCGCTGCGGGCGCGGGCGGGGAAGGCGCTGGGCTGGAGCTTTCTCAGCACCCTGGCCGCCCGGTTCGGGACGCTGGCCATCGGCATCACGCTCGCCCGCGTGCTCGGCCCGCACGAGTTCGGGACGTTCGCCGTCGCGCTGGTGGCGCTGCTCGCCATGCTGAGCATCAACGAACTCGGTGTCAGCCTCGCCATCGTGCGCTGGCCCGACGACCCGCGCACGATCGTCCCGACCGTCGCCACGCTCTCGGCCGCGTTCAGCGTGCTGGTCTGCGGCGCGTTCATGCTGGCCGCGCCCGCGTTCGCCGAGGCCATGGGCAACCCCGCCGCGACCGGGCCCGTCCGGGTGCTCTCGCTCAGCGTCCTCACCAACGGGCTGGTCGCCACGTCGGCGGCGCTGATCCAGCGGCACTTCATGCAGGGCCGCAAGATGATCGCCGACCAGGTGGACAACTGGCTCGGAGCCCTGGTCTCGCTCGGGCTCGCCCTGGCGGGGATGGGCGCGATGAGCCTGGCCATCGGACGGGTCGCCGGGTCTCTCGCGGGCGGCGCGCTGCTGGTCCACTTCGCGCCCGGACGGCTCCGGTTCGGCTTCGACCGGGACGTGGCGCGACGGCTGTTCGCGTTCGGCGTCCCGCTCGCCGGATCCTCCCTGCTGGTGTTCTTCGTCGGGTACGCCGACCAGCTCGTCATCGGACATGTCCTCGGGTCCACGGCGCTGGGTTTCTACGTGCTGGCCGTGAACCTCTCCGGGTGGCCGGTCGCGGTGTTCTCCCAGCCGGTGCGCGCCGTCGCGCCCGCCGCGTTCGCGCGGCTCCAGCACGACCGGCCGACGCTCAACCGGTCGTTCGTGGCGGTGGCCGGGCTGCTCGTCGGGCTCACCCTCCCGATCTGCCTGCTGCTCAGCGGGGCCGCCCCGGCGGTGATCAGGTTCGTGTACGGCGAGGAGTGGGCGCCGGCGGCCGTCGCCCTGGCCGGGCTGGGCGTCCTCGCCGGGCTGCGCATCTTCTTCGAGCTGGTCTACGACTATCTGGTGGTCATCGAACGGTCCCGCGCCGTGCTCGCCGTCCAGGCCCTGTGGCTCGTCGTGCTGGTCCCGGCCATGTGGATCGGCGTGAACCGGGACGGGCTGCGCGGCGCCGCCGTCGCGCTGGTCGCGGTGGCCGGGATCGTCGTCCTGCCCACCTACCTGGGCCAGCTCAGGCGGTCCGGGGTCCGGCTCCTCGACCTGGCCGCGAACCTCTGGCAGGCCGTGCTCGCCGCCGTGGCCGTCGCCGCCGTCGCGGTGCTGGCCGTCCGGATGTTGTCCCCGGATCTGCTGGTCCTCGCCGCCGCGGGCACGTTCGCCGTCCTGGTGGTCGGCCTGTACGGCTACCGCCGCCGCGGCGTGCTGCGCACCGTGAAGGAGACGTCATGATCGCCCCAGCCGGTGCGACAGCGGTGGGCTCGAAGCGGCGGGCCGCGTCCGTGAGTTCGCCGCCCGAGACCTCGCTCATGAAGTCCGAGACCCCGCTCATGAAGGAGTGCCGATGACGCCGCTTCTGATCGTCGGGGCGGGAGGGCTCGCGCGGGAGACCGTCCAGGTCGTCCACGCGATCAACGACGCGTCGCCCACCTGGGACCTGCTCGGCCACCTCGACGACGACCCCGCCAGGCACGGCACGGTCGTGGACGGCGTGCCCGTCCTGGCCGGGTCCGACGAGGCCCTCAAGCGCGAGGACGCCAAGATCGTGATCTGCACGGCGAACCCCCGGGACAACGCCGTCCGCTCCCGGATCGCCGCGCGCCTCGGCCTGCCGCCCGAGCGGTACGCCACGCTCGTGCACCCCGCCGCGAGCGTGTCCCGCTCGTCCTCGATCGGCCCGGGGTCGGTCGTGCTGGCCCAGGTCGTGCTGACCGCCGCCGTCACCGTCGGCGCCCACGTCTGCGTGATGCCGCACGTCACCCTCACCCACGACGACGTCGTCGAGGACTTCGTCACGCTCGCGGCGGGATGCCGTCTCGCCGGAGGCGTGCGCGTCGAGAGCGGCGCCTACGTCGGGTCCGGCGCGCTCGTCCGCGAGAACCTCACGATCGGCGCCCACGCCCTGGTAGGTATGGGGGCCGTCGTCACCAAGAACGTCCCCGCCCGAGAGGTTTGGGCGGGTGTGCCCGCACGATTCATCCGTCCCGCATCAGTCATCACGGAGCCCGGAAAATGATCCCATTCGTCGATCTGCGGTCTGCCCACGCCGAGGTGGCCGAGGAGGTGCTCCAGGGGTTCGACCGGGTACTCCAGGACACCGCCTTCGTCCAGGGCCCCGACGTCGCCGCCTTCGAGAAGGAATACGCCGAGTACTCCGGCGTGCCGCACTGCGTCGGCGTCGGCAACGGCACCGACGCGCTCGAACTGGCCCTGCGCGCCGCCGGGGCCCCCGCCGGGTCGCAGGCCGTGCTGCCCGCCAACACGTTCGTCGCCACCGCCGAGGCCGTCGTCCGCGCCGGGCTGCGTCCCGTGCTCGCCGACTGCGACGACGACCACCTGCTCATCGACCCCGCGTCCGCCGAGGCCGCCGTGGGCCCGGACACCGCGGCGATCCTGCCCGTCCACCTGTACGGCCAGCAGGCGCCCATGGCGGCCGTCCAGGACATCGCCACCCGGCACGGCCTGACCCTCGTCGAGGACGCCGCGCAGTCGCAGGGCTCCGAGCAGCAGGACCGCCCGCCCGTGGGCCTGGCCGCGACCAGCTTCTACCCGGGCAAGAACCTCGGCGCGTACGGCGAGGCGGGCGCCGTCCTCGCCTCCTCACCGGAGCCGGCGCGCGCCGTGCGGCTGCTGACCAACCACGGCAGCGAGGCGAAGTACCGGCACGAGACGCTCGGCTTCAACTCGCGCCTGGACACCCTGCAGGCCGTGGTGCTGCGAGCCAAGCTCAAGCGCCTGGCACGCTGGAACGAGCTGCGCCGCGCGGCCGCCGAGCGGTACGACAAGCTGCTGTCCGGCATCGAGGGCGTCCGCCTCCCGCGCACCGCCCCCGGCAACCTGCACGTCTGGCACCTGTACGTCGTCCGCGTCCCCGCGCGCGACAAGATCATGACCGGGCTGCACGCCGCCGGGATCCAGGCGCAGATCCACTACCCGACCCCCGTGCACCTCCAGCCGGCCTTCCGCGACCTCGGCTACGCCCACGGCGACTTCCCCGTCGCCGAAAAGGCCGCCACCGAGATCCTCTCCCTCCCGATGCACCCCCACCTGACCCCGTCCCAGCAGGAGCAGGTAGCCGAAACCCTGGAGAAAGTCCTCACCCGCCTCTAACCCGAACCGGAGCCCTGAGGGACGCCCCCAATCCGAGACGTCCCTCAGCTCCCTCCACAGCCAGGCCGAGCCTCCCACCGGCCGCCCCCCGAACCCAGGACAGCATCCGCTCAAGCTCCCATTTCCTGGAGTGGGGATCGCAGACCAGAGGGTCAGTCAGGTAATCACGCGAGAACCCCCATGGCGCGCCCCATGGGGAGGTGGAAGCCTCGACGAGCCCTAGGCGTCCCGTCATAGCGCCACCTCAAACCAGACGGTTCGCCCGGGCTCGGTCTGCCCCCAGCCCCAAGCCGAAGACAATTCCCGGACCAGCCACAGGCCACGACCGCTTTCGCTGAGCGGATCGACCTGCGCGGGAATCACCGGCATGCCATCCACCGAACCCTCGTCTCCTACTTCGACACGTATGGCCTGACCATCGTCGAACACCTGTAGCGCGAGCCGGGGAAAGCCCTGCACCCACGACAGATGCGGGGCTCCCTGCCGGCACACGTTGGTCAGGCCCTCCCGACGCCGACCGCTACCGCTGCGGGGGCACGCCCGAGCGACTCCACAGCCCACCCGGCGCTGATCCACTCCGCCTGGTCCAGTGCGGCGTGCCCGTCAACCACGACCGGGGTACGGGCGAGTCGCGCCAACCGCACAAGCCGCTCCCTGCCCACGCCGGTGAATTCCGGCCACGCGGTGAGGTGTAGCAGCACATCGGCGTCGACCAGGGCGTCGGCCGCGCTGTCGGCGTAGGACAACTCCGGGTGCGCGGCCCGGGCAATGCCGATCGCCATCGGGTCGTAGGCGGACACGATCCCGCCCTCCCCGTGGATAGCCAGCGCCACGGCGAGCGCGGGCGAATCGCGGATGTCGTCAACGCCCGGCTTGAAGGCCAGGCCCCAGACGCCCACCCGTCGGCCGAGCAGCACACCGCCGCACGCCTGCCGCGCCAATTCGACCGCGCGAGCCTGGCGGCGCTGGTTGATCGCGTCGGCTTCGGCCAGAATCTGCAGGTCGGCCAGACCCCGCTCCCGCCCTTGCGCGATCAGGCTCCGCAGGTCCTTCGGCAGGCACGAGCCGCCCCACCCAAGACCGGCGGCCAGGAAGTCGCCGCCTATACGCGGGTCGAGCGCCAGGGCCCGGCTCAGTTGCCGCACGTCGCCGGCCGTGGCCTCGCACAGCGCCGCAAACGCGTTGATGGACGACACCTTCGTGGCCAGAAACGCGTTGGCCGCTGTCTTGCACATCTCCGCCGTCGTGAGATCGGTAACGACGAGCGGCGACCCTGCGGCGATCTGGAAGTCCCACGCCTGCCGAAGCGTCGCCTCCGCGTCACCGGGGTCCGGCGGCAGACCCAGAACGATCCGCGACGGGCAGGCCGTGTCCTCCAGGGACATGCCCTCCCGGAGGAAGTCGGGGCTGCACACCACGGTGACCGTGACGCCGGCCGGGGCGAGGCTCCGGGCGACGCCACCGAGGTGGGCGGTCGTCCCAACGGGAACGCTCGACTTTACGACGATCACCGCGTCGCGCTCAAGCCGGGGAACCAGGTCGACCACTGCGGTGTTCAGGTCGCTCAGGTCGGCCGCGAGCTCGCCGCCCGCCTGCTGCGGCGTGCCGACGCACAAGATGTGCAGGTCGGCGTGGGCTGCCACGTCGTCGTAGGAGTTGGTGAAGCGAAGCGTCCCATCGTCGCGATGGCGGGCGATAGCCTCGGCCAGGCCGGGCTCCTCGAACGGTGCCCGGCCTGCGGACAAGATGCGGACAGTGGCCGGGGCGACGTCCAGGCCGAGCACCTCGTGACCCCCGATCGCCAGACCAGTGGCGTACGGGACTCCGAGCCTGCCGCATCCGATAACGCTGATCTTCATTGGGCACCTCCGAACGAAGGGACGGCCAGACCGTGCGGATGACGATGATCGGGTGTGGCCATCTGGGCGCGACACACGCGGCCTCGATGGCGGAGATCGGTCATGATGTTCTGGGGGTGGATATCGACGCAGCAAAGATCGAGACGCTGCGCGGGGGGAAAGCCTGGTTCCACGAACCGGAGCTGGACGACATGCTCACCCGGCACATCGCGTCCGGACGGCTCCGCTTCACCACAGACTTCGCCGAAGCGGGCGAGTTCGGCGACGTGCACTTCGTCGGCGTCGCCACTCCCGGCACAGACCGCGGCGAGTACGACCTGTCGCAGCTGTTCTCGGCGGTGTCGATGCTGGCCGAGCACCTGCACCGGCCCTGCGTGATCGTTGGCAAGTCGACCGTCCACGCCGGCACCACGGCGGCCGTGCGGGACCTCGTCCGCGAACTGGCCCCGGCCGGGGATGCCGTGGAGGTCGTGTGGAATCCCGAGTTTCTCCGTGAGGGTCACGCCGTACAGGACACCCTGCGCCCACACCGCATCGTCGTCGGCGTGAACAGCACCGAAGCCGAACGGGTCATCCGTGAGGCGTACGCGCCGATCACCGACGCCGGAGTGCCGCTCGTCGTGACCGACCCGGTGACCTGCGAGCTGGTGAAGGGCTCCGCGAACGCCTTCCTCGCCATGAAGATCAGCTTCATCAACGCCATGGGCGACCTGTGCGAAGCGGCCGGAGGCGACGTCCGACTGCTCGCCGATGCCATCGGGTTGGACCCCCGCATCGGCCGAGCGTTCCTCGACGCCGGGCTCGGCTACGGCGGCGGCTGCCTCCCCAAGGACGGGCGGGCGTTCGCCGCACGAGCCCGCGACCTCGGCGCGGAAGGCGCGGTCGAACTGCTGTCCGTGGTCGATCAGATCAACGCAGCCCGGCGTGACCGGGTCGTGGACCTCACCACGAAGACGCTCGGCGGTGACGTGACCGGACGGCGCATCGCCGTGTGGGGTGCGGCGTTCAAGGTCGGCACCGACGACATCCGCGATTCGCCCGCCCTGGACGTCGCCACCCGTCTGCACGCGGCAGGCGCCGCGCTCACCGTGTACGACCCGATGGCCATCGAGACCGCCCGCGCTGCCCACCCCGACCTCGGCTACGCCGACGACCCGATCCACGCGGCCCGCGGCGCCGACCTGCTGCTGGTGATGACCGGCTGGCCCGAGTTCCGCGCCATCAATCCCCAAGATCTGGGCGGCGTCGTCGCCCAGCGGGTCGCGATCGACACCCGGGCCGTGCTCCACGACGTCTGGTGGAACGAGCACGACTGGACCATCCACCGGCCCGGGCGCGGTTAGGCGCTTCACGGGCGCTGGCCGACGATCACCGCGGCCTGCACGGTCGCGGTGAACCGCCCGTCCGGCTGCATGTCGGTCAGCGTCCTGCGCAGCGCCTGCTCGTACGTGTCGGCCTGGTCGCCGAGGACGGCCCGGCTGGAGAAAGCGTAGGTGAACTGCATGCCGATCAGCTCGTCCAGCGACAGGCTGAGCCGCTGGTCGGCGCGCAGTACCCGGACCTGCGACCACGGGGAGCGGCGCAGCACCGTCTCGTGGTCCTCGGCGAGGTACTGGTATGGCACACCGGCACCAGCGGCCCGGTGCGTCCCAAGGTAGTGATCGCGCAGGTGGTCCAGGACAGGCTCCCACCAGGCGCGCGCGGTGCCGATCGCGTGGCTTACCAGGACCGCCACGAACCCGCCCGGGACTACGACCTTGTCGAGGTCGGCGAGGACCTGGTCTCGGTCCATGTAGTGGAACGCGTCGCCGATCGTCGCTCCGCGCGCCGCTGGCAGCTCGTCCACGTTGGTGGAGTCGCCTACCTGCCAGGTGATGCCGTCGACGCCGAGGTCGGCCGCGTGCATGCGGCCCGCCTTCAACATCTCCGTCGACGGGTCGGCCGCCAGCACGGGCAGGCCCCGCTGGGCCAGCTGCAACGCGACCCGGCCGGTCCCGCACCCGAGGTCCAGCACGGGCGCGCCGGTCGGATGGGCGCCCGGTTGGGCGAGGCCGGTCACGTACTCGACGAGAGCAGCCGGGAAGTCCGGCCGGTACCGCGTGTAGTCGTCCGCAGTGGTCGCGAAGATCGCGCCAGGGTCTGGGTAGCGAACGCTGGTCAGGGGATGCACATGCGCCTCCGTTGGCCGAGTGAGTGGGCTCCCCACCACCCCTGTGTGATGTATTCATGACTGTCGGTCACTGGGTGTGTCGACCTCCACCCACGCGGCGGGGGAGTTACAGACCCGGCCGCCCGATCCCGCTGGCGTGCCGCCCAGGTGTGTGGTCATCTACGGGTGAAGCGCCACCAGCAAGGTCGGATCGAGGGACGTGAGGAGGAGGGCCGTCCAATGGCTTCCGGCGTCGAGCTGCCTCGCCGCCTCAGCAGGGGCGACATCCTGCAACTCCGCTCGACCATGGCCGGGCTCGGCGCGAGCACCAGGCAGATCGCCGCGGCGATCGCCGCCGCCCACGGCGTGAACATGCGGGTGGCGTTCCGGCTCGCGCTGGGACTCACACAGGACGGCGTCGCGGACCTGTACAACCAGCTGTGGCCGAGCGACAAACCGAAAACGGGGAAGTACATCTCGTACTGGGAACGGTGGGAGGGGCCGGGAAGCCCGGCATCGCCGAATGCCCGGGAACCGAGTTATACCGACATCATCCGCCTAGCGCAGATCTACCGATGTCTGATAGATGACCTAATAGGAACGCCGACTGCTGCAGTAGCTACCGGTGACGGGGGGAACGCGACGAACCGCCGAACAGCCATACGGGTCGGTCTGCTGTCCGCGGCCACCCCCTGGATCAACGATGTCGTGACTCCACTGGCGGGGGCCACGCGCTCGACCGATCCCAGAACCGGCCGCGGCGGGGCGGCGCCGCTACCGCTTGAGGTCGTCGACTCCCTCGACGTGATCACCGACCAACTGCGCCGCATGGACGACCAGTTGGGCGGCGGTGCCCTCCTGGCGCTGGTACAGCAGCACGTGACCAGCGCGGTCGACCTGCTGAACAACCGCCGCTACAGCGACGTCGTGGGGCTGCGACTGCACAGCGCGGTCGCCGAACTGCTCCGCCTAGCCGGGTTCCTGTCCTTCGACACCTCCGCGCACGCCCAAGCCCAGCAGTACTGGTCGGCCGCGCTGCGCGCCGCCTACGCCGCCGGCGATCGGGCGTTGACCGCGAACATCCTCGGCTTCCTGTCGTGCCAGGCGAAAGACCTCGGCCGGACCCGGGAAGCGATCACCCTCGCCGAGACCGCCCGCAACGGCTACCCCGGCGCCAGCCCGCAGGTGACCGCGATCCTGCACCTGCGCGTAGCGGAGGCGTACGCCAACGACGACGCGACCAGCACCCGCACGGTCGCGGCCTGCAGGCGGGCCATCGACGCCGCGTTCGACGTACTCGGCGACTCCTCCGCCTCATCGGGGGCACCGGCCTGGTGCTATTGGATGACCGAGGCCCAAGCGCACGCCCAGGCTGGGTACTGCTACCTGCGACTCGGCGACCACACCCGCGCCCGCGCACACCTGCGCAGCGGGCTACGCCTGCAATCAGCGACGCACTCACGCGAGGGCGCGCTCCGCCACGTCCTGCTCGCCACGACGTACGTGCAGCAGCCCCAACCGGACATCGACAAAGCGCTCGAGTACGGGGGCCGCGCCGTCGACGCGCTGACCGGCCAGGTCGACTCCGCGCGCTGCGTCGGGCACACCTCCCGCCTCGTGAAGTCCCTCAAGCCGTACGGATCGCCTGAGGTCCACGCATTCGTCGAGCGTGCCCGCCCGCTGCTCCAGGCGAAAGCGTAGGAGCCTCGCACCGTACCGCATGGGCGCCACCGCCGCGCCGCTTGCGCCAGTTGCCGCTCCCGGCATGGCTTGCACATCCGCACCTCGACCCGACCCAGTCGCGGCGACACCCGCATGCTGTCCAGCATCGAGGGCATCCGCCTCCCGCGCACCGCCCCCGGCAACCTGCACGTCTGGCACCTGTACGTCGTCCGCGTCCCCGCGCGCGACAAGATCATGACCGGGCTGCACGCCGCCGGGATCCAGGCGCAGATCCACTACCCGACCCCCGTGCACCTCCAACCGGCCTTCCGCGACCTCGGCTACGCCCCCGGCGACTTCCCCGTCGCCGAAAAGGCCGCCACCGAAATCCTCTCCCTCCCGATGCACCCCCACCTGACCCCCAGCCAGCAGGAACGAGTAGCCGAAACCCTCGAATCCCTCCTAACCCACCTCTAACCAAACACTGCTCCGCCGGAGGCACCTTCACCGCCTCCGGCGGTCGGTCTCCTTGGGATGACCTGTCCCGGCCCAAGTGATCCATAGCGTGCGGTTTTCGTCATAGATGGCGTACCAGATTCGCCCACCGGCGGTGGCCTCGTACTGCCACTGCTCCAACGACTGGCCGCCCATCTTGACCGTGCTCAGAGCCCCCTTGAGGGCATGCTGGCGACCGCCCACGTGGCGAGGGTCGCCGGTGATCGCCACCCAGGCCCGATCGGTGTTCTCCGGCGCCTGGACAAGAAGATGACCCCATCCCTCGGCCGCCTGCCGGTCCGCGAAACGGACGGTCCAGGGCCTCGGGCGCGGAACCTCCCCGCCGCGGCGGCTCACGTGGATTCGCCCAGGGGTCTTTCGACCTCCGGCCCGTCGCCGGGGAACGGGCCCTGCAGGCGTCGCGCGAGGCCGGGGTCGCTCCAGACAACGGCGGTGGACCGCCAGGCGGTCAGCGCCCTGCTGAACGGCAGCAGCTCCCCCGTATCCGCTCCGGCGACGAGGTGAGCGAGCAGTTCGCGCACGCAGACGTGTCGCTCGGACTCCGGCAACCATACGGTCCAGGGCAGTTCCTCGCCGAGCACCTCCTCGGCGAGGACGCTGTTGCGCCGGGCGAGAATCGCCAGGGCACGGGCCGCGAGGCGCAGTGAGGCGACGTTCGCTTCGAATCGCTCCGCACGCATGAGGATGAGGTTCTCGTCATCGCGCCGTTCGAGCACGACGTCAGCGTCATCCAAGGAAGGCAGAACCTGCGACGGCCCACGGAGAAAGACGCTGTACGGGAAGTTCCTCGTTGTCATGACTTCCATGCTATCTGAAGTACATCAGATAACCCTGGTACCGCCACTGGTTCAAGATCTGGCACTCCAACCAGCAAACGGCGCCGAGTAGGGGCCGTGTGAATGCCATGTCCTTGCGCGCCATAGTGAGTGAGCCTCTGAGCTGAAAGCGTCCAGGTCGGCCCTGAGGGCCGACCTGGACGTTGTTGTCAGACCAGGTCGAAGCGGTCCAGGTTCATTACCTTGGTCCACGCGGCGACGAAGTCGTTGACGAACTTCTGCTTCGCGTCGTCGCTCGCGTAGACCTCGGCGAGGGCGCGGAGCTCGGAGTTGGAGCCGAAGACCAGGTCGACACGGGTGCCGGTCCACTTGACCTCGCCCGTGGCGGCGTCGCGGCCCTCGAAGGTGTTCGCGTCCCCGGAGGTCGCCTTCCACGTCGTGCCCAGGTCGAGCAGGTTGACGAAGAAGTCGTTGGTCAGGGCACCGGGGGTCGCGGTGAAGACGCCGAGCGACGACTGCTGGTGGTTCGCGCCGAGGACGCGGAGGCCACCGACCAGGACGGTCAGCTCGGGGGCGCTCAGGGTCAGCAGGTTCGCCCGGTCGAGCAGCAGGTACTCGGCCGGCAGCCGGTTGCCCTTCCCGAGGTAGTTGCGGAACCCGTCGACGGTCGGCTCGAGCGCGGCGAACGACTCGACGTCGGTCTCCTCCTGCGACGCGTCCGCGCGGCCCGGGGTGAAGGGGACCTGGACGTCGACGCCGACGTCCTTGGCGGCCCGCTCGACGGCCGCGCCGCCGGCGAGCACGATCAGGTCGGCGAGCGAGATCCTCTTGCCGCCGGTCTGGGCGGCGTTGAAGGTCTCCTGGATGCCCTCCAGGGAGTGCAGCACCGTCGCGAGCTGGTCGGGGTCGTTGACCTCCCACCCGCTCTGCGGCTCGAGGCGGACGCGCCCGCCGTTGGCGCCGCCGCGCTTGTCGCTGCCGCGGAAGGACGAGGCCGACGCCCACGCGGTGGACACGAGCTGGGACACCGACAGGCCCGAGGCGAGGACCTGCTCCTTGAGGGAGGCGATGTCCTCGGCGTCGACGAGCTCGTGCGTCACCGCGGGGATCGGGTCCTGCCAGAGCAGCGTCTCGGTCGGGACCTCCGGGCCGAGGTAGCGCACGACCGGGCCCATGTCGCGGTGGGTCAGCTTGAACCACGCCCGGGCGAACGCGTCCGCGAACTCGTCGGGGTTCTCGTAGAAGCGCCGCGAGATCTGCTCGTAGACCGGATCGAACCGGAGCGCGAGGTCGGTGGTCAACATCGCCGGCGCATTACGCTTCGACGGGTCGTGGGCGTCGGGCACCGTGCCCTCACCGGCGCCGTGCTTCGGCTTCCACTGCTGCGCGCCGGCCGGGCTCGTGGTCAACTCCCACTCGTAGCCGAACAGGTTCCAGAAGAAGTTGCTGGACCACTTCGTCGGCGTCGTGGTCCAGGTGACCTCCAGACCACTGCCGATCGCGTCCGCGCCCTTGCCGGTGCCGTAGGTGCTCTTCCAGCCCAGGCCCTGCTGCTCGATCGGGGCGGCCTCGGGGGCGACGCCGACGTGGTCCGCCGGGCCCGCGCCGTGGGTCTTGCCGAAGGTGTGACCGCCGGCGATCAGGGCGACGGTCTCCTCGTCGTTCATCGCCATCCGGCGGAACGTCTCACGGATGTCGCGGGCCGCGGCGAGCGGGTCCGGGTTGCCGTTCGGGCCCTCCGGGTTGACGTAGATGAGGCCCATCTGGACCGCGGCGAGGGGGTTCTCCAGCTCGCGGTCGCCGGTGTAGCGCTCGTCGCCGAGCCAGGTGGACTCGGGGCCCCAGTAGACGTCCTCCTCGGGCTCCCAGACGTCCGCGCGACCGCCGGCGAAGCCGAAGGTCTTGAAGCCCATCGACTCCAGGGCGACGTTGCCGGCGAGGATCATGAGGTCGGCCCACGACAGCGCCTGGCCGTACTTCTTCTTGACCGGCCACAGCAGGCGGCGGGCCTTGTCGAGGTTCACGTTGTCCGGCCAGCTGTTGAGCGGGGCGAAACGCTGCTGGCCGGCCCCGGCGCCGCCGCGGCCGTCGCTGATCCGGTAGGTGCCCGCGCTGTGCCACGCCATCCGGATCATGAAGGGGCCGTAGTGGCCGAAGTCGGCCGGCCACCAGTCCTGCGAGGTGGTCAGCACCTCGGCGATGTCCCGCTTCACGGCTGGGAGGTCAAGGCTCTTGAACGCCTCGGCGTAGTCGAACTCTTCACCGAGGGGGTTGGCCACGGCGGGGTTCTTGGCAAGGATCTTCAGGTTGAGCCGGTCCGGCCACCACTGCTGGTTGCCGCCGCCCTGAGCGGGGTGCAGGGCGCGCCCGTGCGCGACCGGGCAGCCCCCTTCGCCCTCCGGCTTCGGGTCTGTGACGATCGCATCATTGTTCTCAGACATGGGAATCCTTCCGGACTGAATGACGGTGCTCAGGAACTGCGGGCGGTGGAACAGCCAGGGCACAGGCCCCAGTAGATGACCTCGGCCTCGTCGATCGCGAAGCCGTGGTCGTCGGACGCGTCGAGGCACGGCGCCGCGCCGGTCGCGCAGTCGACGTCGCCGATGACACCGCACGACCTGCAGACGACGTGGTGGTGGTTGTCCCCGACGCGACCCTCGAACCGGGCGGGGCTGCCGGCCGGTTCGATGCGGCGTACGAGCCCGGCCGTGGTGAGCGCCTGGAGGGCCTCGTACACGGCTTGAAGGGAGATGTGACCCAAGCGGTCGCGCACCCTGGAGGCGATCGCCTCGACCCCGAGGTGGTCACCACCCCGGACGGTTTCGAGCAGCGCGACACGCGCGGCCGTCACCCGCAGGCCTGCCCCGCGCAGCTCCTCGGCGGTGGTCGGAGTCTTGGGTGCGCTCATGGCACCAAATCTATCGCCACAAACACGAACCATTCAAGAGAGCGAATAACCCAAGTTTAGTGTGTCGTGCCAGGCGACGTCCGCCCGTTGTGGTGTGACGCGCCGTCCGGAAGGAAGTAAGTGGGAGCGCGTCACGGCCAGGCCGTCTCAGGCACCGCCCCCGCCGTACCTCGATGTCGTGCCGCCGGGGCTCAGGACTTGGTGGTGAAGTCGACGTTCTCGGTCTCCACCGTGCCGGCCGTGCGCCCCGGGGCCGTGTGGTAGGTCCAATACAGGTTCGTGTGGGCGATGACCTGGGCGGGCGGGGGCGCGCCCCAGGCCGTCAGGTCCTCGGTGGTGTGGGCGTCACTGACGAGGGTGGCGTCGTACCCCCGCACGAGCGCGCCGTGGAGCGTCGAGCGGATGCACGCGTCGGTCTGGGCGCCGGTCACGACGACGCGCCCGACACCGAGGCCCGACAGAACGGCCTCCAGGGTGGTGTCCTCGAAGGAGTCGGGGTAGCTCTTCTCGACGAGCGGCTCGGCGTCGGCACGGGTGAGTTCGGGGACGATGCGCCACTCTTCACCGCCCCGCACGAGCTGCTCGTCGGAGTGCTGGACCCAGACGACGGGGACCTGCTCGCGCCGCGCCTTCTCGACGAGGCCGGCGATGTTCGCGACCACCGTGTCGCGCTGGTGAGCCCCGTCGACGTTGCCGTTCTGCACGTCGATGACGAGAAGTGCGGTGTTCGGCCGGTTCTTGAGTGTGGTCATGGTCTTCCCTTACTCACGCTTGCCTCGTGTGCCGACCCACGCTAGCCCGCGCCACCGACAAACCCAGACCCCCCGAAAGGCCCCCGGGGGCCGCGTCGTCTTCGCGTCACGCGCGCGACATCGCGCCGGCGGGAGTGGGCGTCTGCCGGGGCCGTACGGGTAGGCGATCAGGCGTGCGCGCGGGGCTGGGTCTGGAGGCGCCAGAGCGCGCCGCAGCAGCCCAGGATCAGGAACATCACGTTGGTGATCATGGGGAAGCTGAAGGCGTCGAAGGTGCCGAACCCGAAGATGGCGACGGCCGAGGACGCCGCGAAGCACTGGGCGAGGTGGCGGGTCTCGTAGTCGGTCGCGGCGCGGCGGGCGCGGCGGGCCAGCACCCAGCCCGCCAGCAGGAAGACGATCAGCGCGAGCAGGCCCACCAGCCCCGTCTCCAGGGACGACATCAGGTACTGGTTGTCGATGACGCGGTACATGCGCGGCAGATAGGTCGCAAAGCCCTGCCCGAACAAGGGGCGTTGCGAGACGGCCGCCACGACGGCGTCGTAGTCGCCGGTGCGCGTGGTGGAGTTCTCGTCCGAGCCGATGACCGACACCAGGTTGAGCACCGTGCCGATCAGGCCGGGGATGAGCAGGCGCATCAGGATGGACGACGCGCCGAAGATCAGGACCGCCCGGAGCCGCCACTCCGACGGCCAGGTCGGCAGCAGCACGAGCATCACGACGAACAGGCCCAGGATCGCCGAGCGCGACACGCTCATCGGCAGCGCGGCGGCGATGAGCGCGACCATGATCCATCGCTTGCGCCGCTGCTCGGGGACGTGGCAGAAGAGCGCGCCGTGCAGCGCCAGCGGCAGGATGGCGGCGAGCACGACGCCGAGCTCGATGGGGTGGGTCGCGGTGCCGGCCGGGCGGAAGAAGCCCTCGCGCTCGAACAGCACGGCCGAGCCCTTCTCGACCAGGCCGGGCAGCGCGAGGTACTGGGTGACCTCGATGCCGGTGAAGAACTGCACCATCGCGACGAGCGCGGGGAAGCTCGCCCCCATGACGATGCGCTGCCGCAGCACCTCCAGCCGGTCCATGCTGGTGATGCCGTCGGCGGTGACCAGCGCGATGCCGGCCCACCCGGCGACCAGCACGAGCCCGAGGTCGGCGGCGTTCAGCTCGTCGCCGGACAGGGGGCGAGTGTTGGCGGCGACGTAGCTGGCGAGGACGGCGAGGACGAAGAAGACGATGACCGAGCGGACGGGCTGGCGTCCGCGGATCGGCGTCCACCGGGGGGACAAGGTGGACATCAAATACCAGACCAGCAGCAGCACGGCCACCATCGAGGACGGCGAACCGGCGCCGCCGAGGGGGCCGACGACGTACCGGGCGGGCATGACGAACAGGACGACCAGGAAGAACGTCATGATCGTCACCGGGTCCACGCGTGCCTTCTTCGGCAGCCTGGAGCGGCGCTCCTGAGGCTGCCGAGCGGGGGCGTGGGTCCGCTCGACCGAAGGGGTGCTCGTCACCGCCCGGGCCTGGTGGGGTCGAACACGATGTACGGCTCGCCATCGGCGTCGCCGTCGGGGCCCTGACGCTTCGCGGGAGCGGGAGCGGGAGCGGGAGCGGGAGCGGGGCCCGGACCCGGCGCCGGGCGGCGGGCGCGGCGGCCCTGGACGGGGAACTTGTCGGTCGCCGCAGCGGAGGGGCGGGAGTCCGGGGCCGGGGACATGCCCCGGGACGGACGGGCGCCGTTGCCCCTGCCGTCGGAGGCGGCCGGGCCGCGCCGGTCACCGTCGGCGTAGAGGTCCTTCTCGGCCTTGGCGGGGGCCGTGGGGGTGTGGCCCTCCTCCGGGCGCTTCTGGCCGGCCCACGGGTCCCGGGGCTCGGGGCCCGGCGGCCTGCCCGGGGAGGCGAGGCGGCGGTCGTAAACCCGCGGCTCGGGCGGCTCGATGGGCCTCGGCGAGCGCGCGGGGGGACGGCTGCGCGGCACCGTGGGGCCGCCGGGGCGCGGCGCGGAGGTGGATCGGGGCATGCGCTGCTGATGCGTCGGGACGACTGGTAACGGGCCCGTCATGGACGCCCTCGGGTCGCCGCCCTGGCTCACCCGGCGGCGCTTCTGCGCCATCGACTCCAGGAAGAGCGGCACGCCGACGGTCAGCAGCATGCCGCCGGCGAAGATGATGACCAGCATGCGGATCTTCTTCTCCGGGGTGAGCTGGGCCTCCTCGGTGGAGGTGACGAGCTCGGCCCGGATCGTCGCGTCCGGCAGGATCGACGACTTCTGCTGGACCTCGGTCAGGCGCGCCAGGCTCAGATCGGCGAGCGTCTCCATGGTGGCCTGGGCGATCTTCGGGTCGGGCCCGGTGGCGGTGATGTCGAGGAGGGGTCCCCGCGAGTCCTGGGCCAGGCCGACGGTGAACTCGGCGGTCTTGCCCTCGTCCTTGAGCTTCTGCAGGGTGCGCTCGTCGCTCATGCCGCGGGAGATGACCTCGGCCGTGATCGTCAGCGACCCGTCGAAGGCCAGCCAGGGGTTGCCGCCCACCGGCTGGGACCCCTTCCTGGAGGAGAGGAACACGACGGTGGCCTTGGATTCGTACTGCCAAGGGATCGCGAAGAACGCTCCGATGGTCGCCGCGAGCGTGACGGCCAGCAACGTCGCCGTCACCGGCCACCGTCTCAGCAGCGCACGCAACGAATCAAGCAGGTCCATAGTGTCCCTTCACCCCCGCCCGGCGGGCCACTTCCGTGCGGTCCCACTCCGCCGAGCCGCCGAGGTAGGACGCCCGAGCACCTCGGAACGTTGTCATATCCCCCTCAAGTGTTTCCTGCGCGTGCTTTCTTCGCCAGGCCCGGCGCGAAACTGGTCGGGCCTGTGTCACGATGTGTCGGTGCGTAGGCGAGTGGTCATCAGGTACTCCTGCCTGGCACTGGTCTTCCTGCTCGCCGGTTTCGCGGTGTGGTGGGTGAGATACAAGTCCCCTCTTTACCAGAGTGTGGTGACCGTCGCGTTCATCACGAAGACGAATCACTTCGCGGGCGAGGTGTACGACCACTTCACCGACAACCACATCTTCATGGCGCTCGCCACCGCCCGGTACTTCGACAACCCCGGCACGCGGGAGCGGCTGCGCGCCATGGGCGGCACGGCCGACTTCTCGTACCAGGTCGCCCACTGGGGCAACGAGGAGCTCCCTGTGTACGGCCAGCCGTACGCGACGCTGCAGTCGCTGTCGGACGACCCCAAGGAGTCGATCGACACCCTGAACCTGGCGCTCAAGCTTCTCACGCAGAAGGTGGAAAAGCTTCAGACCTCCTCGGGGGCCAGCGGCCGCGTGATGATCAAGTGGGAGACGATCGGGTCCATCTTCGGGCCGCAGCGCCAGCCGCTCCAGAAGAGCCGCGCCACCGTCGGCATCGGGCTGATCGCCGTGCTGGCGTCGGCCGCGGTCATGTCGATGACCCGTGACCGCAGCAAGCGCGACTCCGGCAGCCCCCCCGATCACCTCATGATGACCACCGTGCGGCGGCCGAAACCGCCGCATCCCGGTACGACCACGTAGAAGCCCGACCCCGTAGGTGACCCGCGCTCCGGCGAGACCGCTATGGAGCGTTCCCATACGAGCCCTGGAGCCCTTGGTGACCTCTTCGCCACCACGCCCACGCCGCTTAGCCATCGAGTCCACCGGCTCCCCGGGCCTCAGAGGGCCGGCCAGGCTCTCGGTGCTCGTCCTCGCCGGGGTCACGGCCCTGGCGGCGTGCGGCGGTTCCGGGACGCGGGACGGCGCCCGCGACCCCCTCCCCGGACGCACGCCCTCCGCCGAGACCGTGCCCTCCAGTCCCTCCGCCACGAGCGACGCCATCGGCGGCGGCTTCCCGTCCGCCCAGACGACCGGCCTGCGCCCCGGCAGCGTGCTGAAGAAGGTCGGGGAGGTCACGGTCCTGAAGAAGGGGGCCGTGGTCGAGAACCTGGAGGTTCACGGCAAGCTCAACATCAAGGCCGACGACGTCACCGTGCGCAACGTGCGGGTGATCGGCGAGGGCGACTGGTCGGTCATCCAGGCGGAGGGGGCGTCGGGCGCGGTCATCGAGGACTGCGAGATCTCCGGGAACGGCACCGTCAAGGCGCAGTGGGGGGTGCTGAACCAGGGCGGGCAGATCACCGTGCGCCGGGCGAACATCCACACCGTGTCGAACTCCGTGGGCACCGACCACGGCCTCATCGAGGACTCCTACATGCACGACTTCAAGGAGTTCCCCGGCGACCACATCACCGGGCCGCAGATCAACGGCTCCCCGCAGGACGGGCTGACGCTGACGATCCGCCACAACACGATCTTCAACCAGCTCTCGCAGACCTCGGCCATCTCGATCTACCAGGACTTCAGCCGGGCGCACGACGTGCTGATCGAGAACAACCTGCTGGGTGGCGGGGGCTACACGATCTACGGCGGGGCCGGGAAGTTCGGCACGCCGACCGACATCCGCATCCTGAACAACGTGTTCACCCGCCGCCTGTTCCCGAAGGGCGGCTTCTGGGGCCCCGTCACCTACTTCGACACCAAGGGCAAGGGCAACCGCTTCGAGGGCAACGTGTGGGAGGACACCCGCGAAGCCGTCGAGGGCTGAGTTCGGGGCGCGGCGGTGTTCTGGAGTCCTCAGGCGCGAGGGTGAGGGACGATCCCTTGCGTCTGAGGGCGGAAGAACGCCGCCTGAAGTGCGCCCCGAACCCGCCGTGCCGGAGGCGCGGCAATAGACACAGTTCGGGGCGCCCCGAACCGGCCGTGCCGAAGGCGCGGCCATAGGCGCTGTCACGTGGCTGCGGGTGAGAAGGCGTCGCGGGCCAGCAGTTCCGGGCGTCCCGATCCGTCGGCCGGCACCGCCCACACGTCCGAGCTGTCGCCGCGCAGCTTGCTGTACATGACCGTGTGGTCGTCGAACCACGCCGCCTGGTCGTCCACGTTGGCGGGCTCGGCGAGCCTGGTCTCCCGGCCGCTCGCGAGGTCCAGCGTGTAGAGCCGCCAGGGGTCGCTCGCGCCGCCCACGCGCTTCTTGTAGGCGAGCCGCGTGCCGTCCGGGGACAGCGAGGGGCATTCGGCGTTCTCCCGCAGGACGCGCATCTTCCGCGCCGCGAAGTCGCCCTGGACGAGGTACGTCCTGCCGCCGGTGGAGACGGTCGCGTAGAAGCGGTTGTCGTCGGAGGCGAACGTCACCCCCCAGTAGTTCAGGTCGACCGCGGAGTGGATGCGGCCGTCCTTGTCCAGCGTGAAGTCCTCCAGGCTCTTGACCAGCGTGCCGGTGCGGGTGTCGAGGATGCCGGCGCGGGTGGAGAAGCCGACGCTGAGGTAGGAGTCGCCGGAGACGAAGAACGTCCAGGCCACCATGCGCCCGCTCGCCGAGACCCGCGCCCTGCTGGGGATGCCCGCGAGCGCGACGCGCCGTACCTCGCGCAGGTGGTCGTCCAGGACGATGGCCTCCGAGCCGATGGTGAGGGTCTCGCCGACGCGCAGGCAGACGCCGGTGCCGGCGGCGGCGTAGAACCGCTTGCAGCGCAGGCCGGTGGTGCGGGCGGGGCCCTCCCCCCTGCCGGGCGCGACGCGCACCATGCCGCTGTCGGACGCGGGCCCGGCGCCGACCGTCATCAGCGCGCCCGGCTCCAGGGCCGTCGCGCTCGGCGCGGGCGTCGCGCCGGGGGTGAGCCGGGGGGCGGCGGCGGGCGTCTCGGCGCGGGCGCGCAGGACGTACACCGTGCCCGCGGCGGCGAGGACCACGACCGCGGCGACCAGGACGGCCACCCGCGCCCGCGTGGACAGGCCGGAGACGTTCACGCCGGCGCTTCCCCCGGCTCGGTGCCGGACGCGCCGGGGAGCGTGGCGTACGGCCCGCTGAGGACGCCGTCGTGCTCGGCGTACAGCTCGCCGGTGGAGGGGCAGCGCCAGCCGCCGAAGGCCTCCTCCAGCGTCACGCCCGCGCGCCCGACCCAGCCGATGCGCCGCGCGGGCACGCCCGCCACGAGCGCGAAGTCCGGCACGTCCTTGGTGACGACCGCGCCGGCCGCGACCAGCGCGTGGCGTCCGATCGTCCGCCCGGCGACGACGACGGCCCGCGCGCCGACGGAGGCGCCCTCGCGGACGACGACGCCCTCGGCGGTCCAGTCGCCGTCGCGCTTGAGCGCGCCGTCCACGTCGGTGGAGCGCGGGTACACGTCGTTGGTGAGCACGGCGGCGGGTCCGACGAACACGCCGTCCTCCAGCACGGCCGGTTCGTACACCAGCGCGTAGTTCTGGAGCTTGACGCGGTCCCCGATCCGGACGCCGGGGCCGACGTAGGCGCCGCGGCCGAGGATGCACCCCTCGCCGAGGACGGCGCCCTCACGTACCTGGGCTAAATGCCAGACCGCGCTGTCCGCACCGATCTTGGCGCTCGGGTCCACGTCGGCGGTGGGTGCGATTCGCGGTTCTGTCATCAGACATTCCCCTTCAGGGTGGATACTTCGGAACTATGCCAAGCGCGAGCGTAATCATCCCGGCACACAACGAAGCCCGGGTAATCGGCCGACTCCTGACGAGCCTGCTCGCGGAGGCGAAGGACGGCGAGTTCGACGTCATCGTGGTGGCCAACGGCTGCGACGACGACACGGCGGGCGTGGCCCGCGGGTACGAGGGCGTCCGCGTGGTCGAGACCGAGATCCCCTCCAAGCGGGAGGCGCTGCGCCTCGGCGACGAGGCCGCGGACAGCCACCCGCGCGTCTACGTGGACGCGGACGTGCAGGTGGGCACGGCCGACGTGCGGGCCCTGCGCGACGCCCTCACCGCGCCCGGCGGCCCGCTCGCGGCGGCTCCGGAGCGGGCGCTGGCGCTGCGCGACCGTCCCTGGCCGGTGCGGGCGTACTACGCCGTGTGGACGCGGCTGCCGGCCGTCCGGGAGGGCCTGTTCGGGCGGGGCGTGATCGCGGTGTCGGAGGAGGGCAACCGCCGCCTCATGGACCTGCCGCCGGTCATGGGCGACGACCTCGCCGCGTCGCTCGCGTTCGCCCCCGGCGAGCGGCGGGTGGTGCGCACGGCCCGCGCCGTCATCCACCCGCCCCGCACGCTGGGCGACCTGATGCGCCGCCGGGTGCGCGCGGTGACGGTGGTGGCCGAGATCGAGCAGGGCCCGATGCAGGGCCAGGAGGCGCGGACGGGCCTGCGCGACCTCGCGGGCATCGCGGGCCGCGCGCCGTGGCTCGTCCCCCACCTCGCGGTGTTCCTCGCCGTCACGCTGGTCGCGCGGGCGCGGGCGCGCCGCGCGGTGAAGTCCAAGGACTACACCACGTGGCTGCGGGACGAGAGCAGCAGGACCTGAGGGATCACCCCCGGCGCCCGCGCCCGAGGCCCTGGACGTACTCCTTCACCACCATCCAGGCGAACTTGGTGTTGGTGGACATGTAGCGCGGGCCGAGCCGCATCGGCTCCTGCAGGAAGCGGTACAGCCATTCCATGCCGAGCCTCTGCCACAGGGCGGGGGCCCGGCGGACCTTCCCGGCGAACACGTCGAACGACCCGCCGACGCCGTGGACGACGCCCGCCTTGATGTCGTCGGCGAACCGCGCGCAGAAGATCTCCTTCTTGGGCGAGGTCATGCCGAGGAACAGCAGGTCGGGCCGGGACGCGCCGATCTCGGCGGCGACGAACGGCGCCTCGTCGTCGGTGAAGTACCCGTGACGGGCGCCCGCGACGACCAGGCCCGGGTAGGTCGCGCGTACCCGTTCGACGACGCGCTCCAGCACTTCCGGCCGGGCCCCGAGGAAGTACGCGCGGTGCCCGCGCCGCGCGCCCTCCGCCATGAGCGAGGTGAACAGGTCGATGCCCGCCACCCGCTCGGGCAGCGGCCTGCCGAGGATGCGCGACGCCCACACGACGGCCTGCCCGTCGGCGACGACCAGGTCGCAGGAGACGACCGAGTCGCGCAGCGCGGCGTCCTCGCGCATGCGGACGGCCTTGGCCGCGTTGACCACGCCGATGGTGAGGTTCTCGCGGTTCTCGACCGCCAGGACGCACCGGGCGATGGTCTGTTCCATGGTGAGCGCGTCCAGCGACATGCCGAGGATCGCCGAGCGCGGGGCCGTGGCGGTCACCGGGCGCCGCCGGTCACGTCGCGGGGCAGCGAGAACAGCCACGCGTACAGCAGCCAGCCCAGTTCGTACGGGCGGCACTCGCGGTCGACGGCGAGCGGCGGGTAGATTCGGTCGAGCACGCCGAGCCTGGACCCCTGGTTGATCGCGGTGGCCACGGCGCGCACGCCGCGCACGATCTTCTTGGGGTCGTCCCTGGCGGCCTTGCGCCAGGTCAGGTCCAGCTCCTCGATGATCAGCTCGTCGTCGATCTCCGGCCGCGAGGTCATCCAGTGCAGGCCGAGGGCGATCTCCTTCATATAAGAGGTGCCGCCCGCGTCGGCGAGGTCGAGCAGCGCCATCGGCGCCATGGAGAGCTGGTGGACGCTGTACACCGGGTAGCCCTCGACGACGCCGCCGGTGCGGGCGTCGTAGTGCCACCACCACTGGCCGTGCTCGCCCTGGGCCGCGCAGATGCCCCCGGCGACGCGCTCGGCCGCGCGCAGGGCCGCCTGGTCGCCGGTGTGGGCGTGCAGGCGGGCGAGGGCCTGCAACGGGTACACCTGGTCGGCGAAGCAGCCGACGTGGGCGCGGTACCAGGACGCGGGGCCGATGACGTGCCGGTACAGCCGGTCGTCGCCGAGCCCGGTCAGCAGCCTCTCGCGGGCGCGGGCCATGCGCTTCTCCAGCTCGGCGCCCGGCCGCACGCGGTGCGCGGCGACCAGCGCGGCCAGCGCCCACGCCGCCTCGACCGTGTACACCGGCTCGCCGTCGCGCAGCCCCGCCTCCAGCTCGGCCAGCCGCGCGAGGCCCTGCTCCAGCCCCTCGTGCCCGGCCTCGGCGGCCGCCCAGGTGATCAGGGCGACGTCGCCGAGGTTGGTGACCCCCGGGAGCCCGCGGACCAGGTTGCCCACCAGGTCGCCCACAAGGTCGCCGGCCAGCGCGGCGCGCTGCGCTTCCCGCGGCAGCGGGGCCACGCCGAGGGCGACGATCGCGCTGTAGCGCACGCTGCGGCCCTCGGGGACGGCCGTCCAGCGCCCGTCGGCGCCGAGCTTTCCCCGCCTGGTGAAGACGAACTCACCATTGGCGTAACCGGGAGGAAGCCCGCGGACCGAAAGCGCGACCATACGGTCGACCAGCTCCGCCGCGGACGCGTCGACCTCGGCGAGCGCGCCGAGACGACCCTCATGGCGAGTCATCGCTCACCACCCCAACCCTTCGATCTCATGTGACTACTTGATGGTGAAACGTGAATGTCAGGCGCCGCGGGCATCCCAGCCCCCGGACCACTTGGCGCGAAGCGCCCACAGCTCGGCCCAGTCGCCGCCGCGCGCCGTCGGGCGTCCCTGCCGGTCGGCGTCCGGGGACGACACCCGGCGGCTCAGCGTGCCGCGCAGCCAGACCCCGAACAGCAGCAGGAACACCCCGGCGGCGCGCAGGCCGCGCGGGAAGTGGCGGCGCACCACGGTGGCCTTTCCGGTGAACAGCAGGACGAGCTTGTTCAGGCTGGAGGACGACAGGCCGCCGGGGTGCACGAACACGGCCCGGTCGGTCACCATCGGCCGGTAGCCGGCGGCCCGCGCCCGCAGGCACAGGTCGGCGTCCTCGCCGTACATGAAGATGCGCGTGTCGAACCCGCCCACCTGGTCCCACAGCCGCCGGTCGACGAGCATCAGCGCGCCGGTGACGATCGGCACGCGCCGCTCGCCGGTCCACGTCACCGGGGACTCCGGGTCGAACAGCGCGTTGCCGGGGAAGGCGGTGGACAGGCCGGTGGCGAAGCACAGCGCCGACCACGGCGTCGGCCGTCCCCACCAGGAGCGGGGGTCGTTGTCGCCGGCCTCGGTGACGCAGCGCCCGCCGACGATGCCGGCGCGCGGGTGGCGCGCGGCGCAGGCGAGCAGCTCGGCGAACGCGTCCGGCCGGACCTCGGCGTCGGGGTTGACGAAGACGAGGTGCCGTCCCCGCGCGACCTCGGCCCCGGCCGTGCAGCCCTCGGCGAAGCCCCCGTTCTCGGTCCGGGCGACCACGCGGGCCCAGGGCGCGGCGGCCTCGACGACCTCGACGGTGTCGTCGGGCGAGTTGTTGTCGACGACGATCACCTCGGCGTCCACGGCCTTGGCGGCGCACTCGACGGCCGCGAGGCAGCGGGCGATGTAGCCGGCGCTGCGGTACGTCACGATGATCACGGACAGGTTCACGCGCGTGCCTTCCTGAGCAGGGGGACGGCGACGGCCAGGGCGAGACACAGGGCGGCGGCCATCACCGTGACGGCGGTACGCGACCCGAGGGCCGTCCACAGCACGCCGAATGCCCAGGAGGCGGCCATCGCGCCGAGCGCCTGCCCGGTCTGGACGACCGCGAGGCCGGTGGCCCGGCGCTCCTCGGGCAGCAGCGGCCCGGCGAGCGCGCTGACCACGCCGTCGGTCGCCGCGTACGACAGGCCGCGCAGCACGAGGACCGCGACCAGCACCGCCGGGCCCTGCGGCAGCAGGAGCAGCGCGTAGCAGGCCAGCAGGGCGGCGTACCCGCCGACCACGACGGTGGAGCGGCCCACCCGGTCGGCGAGGCGGCCGAACGGTACGGCGGCGAGCAGGTAGGCCGCCGAGACGGCGACGGGCAGCAGCGGCAACCAGCCCGCGTCGAGACCGGCCCCGCGCTGCACCACCAGATAGAGGAACGAGTCGCTGACGGTGGCGATCGACAGCGGCACCATGGCGGTCAGCACGCGCCGGTACGGCCGGTCCCGCAGCAGCGTGACGGTGTCGCGCAGCGTGACCTTGGGACGTTCCCGCGCCGGGCCGCCGGGCTCGCGGACGAACAGCACGAGCACCAGCACGCCGAGCAGGGCGACGCAGAAGCTGACCACGAACACCGCGTCGTAGGCGCTGCCGACGGCCGCGACCACGCCGAACGCCACGAGCGGCCCCATGAGCGCGCCCGCGGTGTCCATGGCCCGGTGCAGCCCGAACGCCCGGCCCTGCGCCTCCGGCGGCGCGCTCAGCGAGATCATCGCGTCCCGGGGCGCGGTGCGCAGGCCCTTCCCGGTGCGGTCCAGGCCGATCATCAGGCCGATGAGCGGCACGGAGCGCCCGGCGGCGAGGTACCCGAGCTTGACCACCGCCGACAGGCCGTACCCGGCGCCCGCCACCAGCTTGCGGCGGCGGAACCGGTCGGCGACGTGCCCGCCCACCAGGCGCAGCACGGCGGTCGCGCCGGTGTAGAGGCCGTCCAGCAGGCCGAACTGCGCCGGGTTAAGGCTGAGCTGGTAGAAGAGGTACAGGGGCAGGATCGCCGTCACCATCTCCGAGGAGACGTCGGTGAGCAGGCTGACCACTCCGAGCGCGACCACGTTCCCCGCGAGCACGCGCGTGGTCGCCGTACGGCCGGACGTCGGCTCTCCCTCGGCGTCGGCCGCCTTCGCGTGGGAGTCGGACCGGCGCGACTCGGACAGGTACATCAGACGGCCGCCGCGATCATGGACGGCCAGGCGGCGCGCAGCGCGTCGCGCCAGTGGCGCAGGGGCGGCATCCCGGCCTCGGTCCAGCGGCCGTGGCCGAGCACGCTGTAGGCGGGACGGGCGGCCGGGCGGGGGAAGCTCGCGCTCCCGGTGGGCAGCACCCGGCCGGGGTCGGCGCCGAGCAGGGTGAACACCTCGCGCGCCAGGTCGTACCACGTCGCCTCGCCGGAGGCGGTGCCGTGGTACACCCCGGGCGGGACGTCGGCGCGGGCCAGCTCGGCGAGCCGGGCGGCCAGGTCGCCGGTCCAGGTGGGCTGGCCGACCTGGTCGTCGACGGCCTTCACGGTGTCGTGCGCGCGTTCCAGGCCGATCATCGTGCGGACGAAGCTGCGCCCGCCCGCGCCGTACAGCCACGCGGTGCGCACGACGTACCCGGCCTCGGGAAGCACCTCCAGCACGGCGCGCTCCCCGGCGAGCTTGGTACGGCCGTAAGCGCTGACGGGCCCGGTCGGCGCGTCCTCGCCGTAGGGCGTACCGGCCCTGCCGTCGAAGACGTAGTCGGTCGAGACGTGGACCAGCCGCGCGCCGGCCTCCGCGCACGCCTCGGCCAGGGCCCGCACGCCGCTGCCGTTGACCGCGAGCGCGTCGATCTCGCGGGTCTCGGCGTCGTCCACGGCGGTCCAGGCGGCGCAGTTGATCACGATGTCCGGCTTCTCGCGCCGGACGGTGTCGCGGACGCCGTCGAGGTAGCGCAGATCCAGCCGGTCGCGACCGTAGGCCAGCACGTCGGGGCCGTCCGCGCGCCGCGCGAGCTCGGCCGCCACGGCGGTGCCGAGCATGCCGGCGGCCCCGGTGACCAGCACGCGGTTCACCGCACCCCCAGAGATCGGGTTCACCGCGCGCCCTTGAGCGGCTTCCACCACGAGGGATTGTCGGTGTACCACTGGACGGTCTCGGTGATGCCCTCGTCGAACGACGTGGCGGGCGTGTACCCCATGGCGCGCAGCTTGGAGTCGTCCAGGGAGTAGCGGCGGTCGTGCCCCTTGCGGTCGTGCACGCGCTCGACGACGCTCCAGTCGGCGTCCAGCTCGTCGAGGATGCGCTGGACCAGCTCCAGGTTGGTGAGCTCGGCGGTGCCCGCGATGTTGTAGACCTCGCCCGGTTCGCCGCGCTCGGCCACGAGCTGGATGCCCCGGCAGTGGTCGTCGACGTGCACCCAGTCGCGGACGTTCAGGCCGTCCCCGTACAGCGGGATCTTCCCGCCCCCCAGGAGGTTGGTGACGAACAGCGGGATCGCCTTCTCCGGGTACTGGTACGGCCCGTAATTGTTGCCGCACCGCGTGATCGACACCGGCAGCCCGTACGTCACCGCGTACGCGCGGGCGAGCAGGTCCCCGCCCGCCTTGGCCGCGGAGTACGGCGAGCGCGGCTGGAGCGGGGCGTCCTCGGCCCAGGAGCCCTCGTCCACCGACCCGTACACCTCGTCGGTCGACACCTGGACGACCTTCGCGACGCCCGCGTCCAGGCACGCCTGGAGCACGGTCTGGGTGCCGAGCACGTTGGTGCGCACGAACGCCGACGGCCCGTCGATCGACCGGTCGACGTGCGACTCGGCGGCGAAGTTGACCACCAGGTCGTGGCCGGGGACGACGTCGGCCATCAGCGCCGCGTCGCAGACGTCGCCGTGCACGAACTCGAACCCGCCCTGGACGGGCTCCAGGTTCGCGAGGTTGCCCGCGTAGGTGAGCGCGTCGAGGACGGTGACCTTCGCGCCCTCCAGCGCCGGGTAGCCGCCGGTGAGCGTCGTGCGGACATAGTGCGACCCGATGAAACCGGCGCCGCCGGTTACCAGAACCCTCATGAGCTAATCTGCACCTTGCTGTGATCGCCGAGCACCAGCCGATGGGCTCTGGGAGTGTTGGGAGCGGGCGTGACCTCCACGTCGCGCCCGATCAGGGAGGCCTCGATCCGGCGCACCCCGTGGATCGACGCGCGGCGCAGCAGGATGGAGTACTCGATCTCGCTGTCCACGACCTGGCAGTCCTCGGCGACCGAGGTGAACGGGCCGACGTAGGAGTCCCGCACCACGGCGCCCCGCCCGATGATCACCGGGCCGACGATGCGCGAGCGGGTGATCTCGGCCCCGTCCTCGACCACGACGCGGCCGATGATCTCGGAGGCGTCGTCCACCACGCCGTCGAGGCGCTGCTGGAGATCCTCCAGCAGCAGCCGGTTGACCTCCAGCATGTCGGTGACGTTGCCGGTGTCCTTCCAGTAGCCGGAAATGATCGTGGACGAGACCTGGTGGCCCTCGTCGATCAGCCACTGGATCGCGTCGGTGATCTCCAGCTCCCCGCGCCACGAGGGCTTCAGCGCGGCCACGCCCTCGTGGACCGCCGGGGTGAACAGGTAGACGCCGACGAGGGCGAAGTCGCTCTTCGGGTCGGCCGGCTTCTCCTCCAGCCCGACGACCCGCCCGGAGGTGTCCAGCTCGGCGACGCCGAACTGCCGGGGGTCGGCGACGCGGGTCAGCATGATCTGCGCGGCCGGGCGTTCGTCGTGGAACCGTCTCACCAGCGGCTCGATTCCGCCGACGATGAAGTTGTCGCCGAGGTACATGACGAAGTCGTCGTCGCCGAGGTACTCCCGGGCGATCATCACCGCGTGGGCCAGGCCCAGCGGCGCGGTCTGCCGCAGGTAGGTCACCTCCAGCCCGAACGCCGACCCGTCGCCGACGGCCCCCTCGATCTCCTCGTGGGTGTCGCCGACGATCATCCCGACCTCGCGGATGCCCGCCGCGGCGATCGCCTCCAGCCCGTAGAACAGCACGGGCTTGTTGGCGACGGGGACGAGCTGTTTGGCGGACGTGTGAGTGATCGGCCGGAGGCGTGTGCCTGAGCCTCCGGCGAGCACGAGCGCCTTCACTAGTAAGCCCCTCCACCACGGGTGACGGCAGACCATGTCTTCCACAGGATCTGCAGATCGAGGATCAGCGACCAGTTCTCCACGTACCGGAGGTCGAGCCGCACGGACTCCTCCCAGGACAGGTCGGAGCGCCCGCTGACCTGCCAGAGGCCCGTCATGCCGGGCTTGACGACGAGCCGGCGGCGGACGTCGGTGCCGTACTGCGCCACCTCTTCGGGAAGCGGCGGGCGCGGCCCCACCAGAGACATCTCGCCGCGTACGACGTTGAAGAGCTGCGGCAGCTCGTCCAGGGAGTACCGGCGCAGGAAGCCGCCCACGCGGGTGATCCTTGGATCGTTCCGCATCTTGAACAGCACTCCGTCGAACTCGTTGCTGTCAAGAAGGTCCATCTTCAGCTTCTCGGCGTCGCGCACCATCGTGCGGAACTTGAAGACCCGGAACTCGCGGCCGTCGCGGCCGACCCGGGTCTGCCGGAACAGCGCCGGTCCCGGGCTGGTCGACCTGATCAGGAACGCGATCACCAGCATCGGCAACGCCAGGACGGTCAGCACGGCGGTCGCCAGGAGCTTGTCGAACAGGCTCTTGACGATCTGCCGCCCGCCGTCGAACTCCGGGTGCTCCACGTGCAGCAGGGGCATCCCGGCGACCGGGCGGATGCTCGTGCGCGGCCCGGCGACGTCCATCAGCGCCGGGGCGACGAACAGCTCGGTGCCCTTGGTCTCGATGCTCCAGGCCAGGCGGCGCAGCGCGGCGCCGTCCAGCTCGGGGCAGGCGAGGACGGCCACGGCGTCGGCCGACACCTTGTCGGCAACGGTGGCGACGTCGGCGAAGTCGCCGTACACGGGCACGCCGTCGATGTCGAGCCCGTTGCCCGGGTACTGCCCGGGCGGCAGGCACGCCGCGACGACCCGCATGCCGTGGTACGGCTGCCGCCGGAACTGCATGACCAGATCGAGAACGGCCGTGCGGTGGCCGACGGCCACCACGCGCCGCAGATATTCACCTTCGGCCCGGCGCCGGTGCAACCGCTTGCGCATGCGGTGGCGGAACGCCAGCGTGAGCACCGTCGCGAGCGGCAGCATCGCCATCACGTAGCTACGCGCGATCATCGTCTGGGTGGCGTAGGCGCCGATGGCGACGGCCGCCGTCAGCCCCACACCTCCGTCGAAGACCCCGCGGAACTCCTCGCTGCCCTCTCCGTGACTCTTCTCGCGGTAGACGCCGGCCAGTGCCATGGCACCGGGCCAGGCCAGCGCGAGACCGAACCCGAACAACAACTCCGACCAGGGGATGAAGGCGCCCACCCAGAGCCTGAATCCCATCACCAGTTCGCAGGCGATCATGGCGCATGCCATGTCACCTGCGAGTAGAGCCCGCATATAGGAGCGCGTCCAGATGCTCGACGACGTCAGCGGGCCCGTGTCGAGAAGCGCGACAGAGCGCTCCTGCAACCCCACCCTCATGCTTAACCCCTGCCCTGCTCCTGTCAGACCTAGATAGCAGACGGCCATCGCGTCGCTTTGGTTGACACATGGCTCCGAAACATCAGGAGCGTGGGTACCCGTTCAAATACTAAAGATCGTCTCTAACAAGCGAAATAGCCGGGCATTGGCCACAATCGGCCTCCTCCCCGCACACGGCAATCCCTTGACGGAACGGTCCAAACCCGTGTAGATGACGGAGCCCGGCTAGATTTCAGCACATGTCTGACATCCAGGTGGTGAGATCCGGCCCGGTGATGACCGTGGTGCTGTCGCGGCCCGAGGTGCGCAACGCGGTGGACGGTCCCACCGCCGCCGCGCTCGCCGAGGCGTTCCGCGACTTCGAGGAGTCGGACGCGGCCGTCGCCCTGCTGTGGGGAGAGGGCGGGACCTTCTGCTCCGGCGCGGACCTGCACGCGATCGGCACCGAGCGCGGCAACCGGGTGAGCGAGGACGGCGACGGACCCATGGGCCCCACACGCATGCGCCTGTCCAAGCCCGTGATCGCCGCCGTCGAGGGGTACGCGGTGGCGGGCGGCCTGGAGCTGGCGATCTGGTGCGACCTACGGGTGGCCGCCGAGGACGCAGTCTTCGGGGTGTTCTGCCGCCGCTGGGGCGTACCTCTTATAGATGGTGGCACCGTGCGGCTGCCGCGGCTGATCGGCACGGGCCGGGCGATGGACCTGATCCTCACCGGACGGGCCGTGGGCGCCGCCGAGGCGCTGGACATGGGCCTGGTCACCCGGGTCGTCCCGCCGGGAACGGCGCGGCGGCACGCCGAGGAGCTGGCCCGCGAGCTCGCCGCCCTGCCCCAGGAGTGCATGCGGCGCGATCGCCTGTCCCTGCTGGAGCAGGAAGGGCTGCCGGAGGAGGAGGCGCTGCGCGGCGAGTTCCGCCATGGGCTGGTCTCGCTCCGGAGCGCCGCCGGCGGCGTCGGCCGGTTCCGCTCGGGCGCCGGCCGCCACGGAACCTGACGCGGCCCGGCCGGTGATCGCCCGCGGCTAGTCGTACTCCAGATCCGGCAACGACGACGGCGGATCCGGGCTTCGCCACACGACCACGTATTCGGAATACCGGGAGTACCCGGAGTGGCCCGCGTGCCCCGCAGCGCCGGCGTTGCCCCCGGAGGCGGCGTGCGCGGACGTCGCCGCGTCGCTCAGCCGCTCCAGGTCGAACTCCGGCAGATACCGCAGCCGCGCCAGGAAGGTCGCGTCGGTGGCGGAGCGCGGCACCACGCACCCCTGGCCGTCGCGGTCGAGCAGGACGATCAGCATGTCGGACTCGGTGACGCCGCCGACGCGGACCTCGACCACGTCCTCCCACGCGAGGGCCTCGACACTGCCGTCGGCGTAGTGACGGGTGACGCCCTCTTCGGTGACGTACACGTAAGAGTCCGGCACTGAGTTGCCGTGCATGGGCGCGATTGTGACGACTTCCGAGGCGTCCTCGCAAGAGAAGCGGCTAATCAGCACCCCAGGCGTGCACGAGGTGAGCGGCCGTCGCGCGGCGCGCGGCCTCGGCCGGACCTGCGGTGATGGCGTCCAGCAGCGCGCGGTGCTCGTCCACGAGTCTCGCCCTGTCGTGATATATCGCACGAAGGCGGACGAGCCCGAGCCGGGTTTCGGCCGCCAGCGCGGCGTACAGCCGTTCCAGGCGGGGGCTGCCCACGGCGAGGATCAGCTCCTCGTGGAACGCCATGTGCTCGGCGACGACGTCGGCCCACGGCGCGTCAGCCGGGAGGACCGCCATGCGCGTCAGCGCGGCGTCCGCCCGCGGCACCGGCCGGCCCGCCAGCGCGGCCGCCATGAGATCCTCCAGGGGACGCCGGACGTACATCAGATCGTCCAGGTCGGCGAGCGTGACCTCGGGCACGTACGCGCTGCGGTTGCGCTCGCGGCGGAGCAGCCCCTCGTGGACCAGGACGGCGAGGGCCTCGCGGACGGTCGGGCGCGCCACACCGTACAGGGCCGACAGCTCCTGCTCGGGCAGCGCGGTGCCGGGGGCGATCTCGCCGGAGAGCACGCGCCGGCGCAGGGCGTCCGCGAGCGCGTCGACGGTCGAGACGGGGCGCAGTTTCACGCCGACGATTGTGCCGTCACGGCCGGCTCGGCGGGGACCGGCCCGGATGGTTCGGGCCGGGCTGGGTCGGGCAGGGCGGGTCCGGGCAGGGCGACCACGACCAGGGCCGCCCCGAGCAGGGCGAGCCCCGCCCAGGAGACCGCGGTGAGCCGCTCGTGCAGGACGGCGAGGCCGAGCAGGGCCGCCACGGCGGGCTCGGCCAGGGTGAGCGTGGCGGCGCGGGCGACCGGCGTGGCGCGCAGGCCGCGCCCGTAGAGGAAGGCGGCCAGCGCCGTCGTGACGCAGCCGAGGTAGACGGCGGCGAGCAGCGCGTGCGGCTCGCCGAGCCACGCGATGCCCCTCCAGAGGAGGATCGGCAGCATCACCACCGCCGCGCCGCCGAACATGACCGCCATCACGGCGTTGGACGGCGCCCCGGCCGCGATGGCGCGCGAGGCGGCCACCGCGTAGAAGGCGTACAGCAGTCCCCCGGCCAGCGCCAGCAGGACGCCCAGCGGGTCGACGCCGACCGCCTCGCCGCCCGACACCAGCGCGGCGCACCCGGCGACGGCGGCGGCGGTCGCGAGGGCCCAGCGGCGGCCGGGGCGCCTGCGGTCGTAGGCCCAGGAGAGAAGGCCGGTGAAGACGGGGCCGCTGCCGATCGCGACGACGGTGCCGACGGCGACGCCGGTGCGGGTGACGGCGCCGAAGAAGCAGAGCTGGTACGCGGCGGCGGCCGCGGCGGCGAGGGCCAGCGGCAGCGTACGGCCCCGGGCGAGCAGGCGCCGGGCGGGACGGCCGGAGACGGCGGCGAGGACCATGCCGCCGATGACCAGCCGGGCGGCCGCGAGCGCGATCGGGTCGGCCGGTCCGGCGAGCGCGAGCGTCCCCGCCGTGCCCGCGGTCCCCCAGAGGACGGCGGCGGCGATCACGCCCGCGGGACCGGCGGCGGCGCCACGGAAGGGGCCGTGCTTGGCGGGGATGGACACCATGCGGATATTGTCTGACAACTAGACACTTGCCGCAATGGAGGGGCGGGTTTCGGTCGGAAATAGCGCATGATTCGTTGTTTAAGGACCCTGTCTCCCCCACACCCACGTTGGTACTGTTTCGCCACCAATCACCCGCGTGTAACGATGCGGCTCCCCAGCGAGGTCTCATGGGTGGGCGTACGAGATCCATCAAGTTCAAGATCCTGACCCTGGCGCTGGTACCAATGATCTCCCTGGTCGGGGTCTGGGCCTTCGCGGCGACGATCACCGTGCAGAGCGGGCTCGACCTCCTTCAGGTACAGACGATCTACACCCGCGTGATCATCCCGGCGGAGAACCTGTCGACGCAGCTCTACCGCGAGCGCTACGAGTCGCTGGCCTACCTGGGATCGCGCCCCGGCGACCGCACCGCCCTGGACGCCCAGCGAGCCAGGACCGACCAGGCCCGTGCCGTGCTTGAACACGACGCGCTCCCGGGCGGCGTTCAGGACGCGCCGGACATGCCGATCTACCGGCGGACGATCGAGCTGATCACCGTCACCGGCCGGCTGCCCGACATCCGCGCCCGCGTCGACGCCAGGAGCTTCACGCCGCTGCTCACGCTGGACGCCTACGACGTGCTCGCCGACGCCGTCGCCCGCGTCTATGGCAGCGTGCGCCTCGCGGGCGACCCCGAGCTGGGCGCGCAGACGCGGGCCGTCATGCTCATCGACCGCAGCCGCGACCTCATGTGGCAGCAGGCGGCCCTGGTCGTGGCCACCGTGGGCACAGGGACGATGAGCGCCGACGAACGGACCGCGTTCGCCGCGATGGTCACCAAGCGCCGCCTTCTGTACGACATGGGGTTCGAACTCCTGGACGACGAGCTGCGCCAGCCGTACCTGGTGCTGCAGAACTCCCACGCCTACACGAAGTTCTCCTCCATCGAGGACCAGATCAGCCAGGACGTCACCCCCGGCAGGGCGCTGCCCGCCGCCTCGTCGAACTGGGCCGAGAACGTCCAGGCCATCACGCAGCTCTTCGAGCGGCAGAACAGGGTCGCGGCGACTCAGATCATCGACCGCGCCAAGCCGATCGCGATGGGCATCCTATGGCGGATCGGCGTCGCCGCCGCGCTCGGCCTGATCGGCATCGGCTTCTCGCTGTGGGTATGCGTCCGCTTCGGCCGGCGCATCACCGCCGAGCTGGTGATCCTGCAGAGCGTCGCGCTGGAGCTGGCCAACCGCAGGCTCCCCTCGGTCGTGCGGAGGCTGCGGCAGGGCGAGGACGTCGACGTCGCCGCGGAGACCCCGCCGATCGCCACGGGCACCACCCAGGAGATCGTCATCGTGGCGCAGGCGTTCACGTCCGTGCAGACGACCGCGGTCGAGGCCGCCGTCGGGCAGGCGCAGATCCGCAAGGGCGTCGGCAAGGTGTTCCTCAACCTCGCGCGCCGCAACCAGTCGCTGCTGCACCGCCAGCTCTCGATGCTGGACGCCCTCGAACACAAGGTCACCGACCCCGACCTGCTGGACGAGCTGTTCGGCATCGACCACCTCACCACGCGCATGCGCCGGCACGCCGAGGGCCTGATCATCCTGTCCGGTGCGGTCCCCGGGCGCGGATGGCGCACTCCAGTGCCGATGTTCGACGTCGTCCGCGCGGCGGTCGAAGAGGTGGAAGACTACCTGCGCGTGCACGTCGCCGTGCCCGAGGACATGGCGCTGAGCGGCAACGCCGCCACTGACATCATCCACCTGCTCGCCGAGCTCGTGGAGAACGCCACGATCTTCTCGCCGCCGCACACCCACGTCGAGGTGCGCGGCGAGGCCGTGGCCAGAGGGTTCGCGATCGAGGTCGAGGACAGGGGGCTCGGGCTGAGCCCGGAGGAGATGGACGAGATCAACGCGAGGCTCGCCGATCCGCCCGAGTTCGACCTCGCCGACAGCGACCGGCTGGGCCTGTTCGTCGTGGGCCGCCTGGCCGCGCGGCGCGACATCCGCGTCTCGCTGCGCGTCTCGCCGTACGGCGGCACGACGGCGATCGTCCTCATCCCGGAGGGCCTGGTCACCCCGGCCGAATCCGTCCCCCGGGAGCACTACTCGGTGGAGCGGATCGCGGCCATCGAGGCCGGCACGGGCCACGCCCGCCAGTCCGGGGGCAGGACGCCCGGCGGCCTCGCGGTCGCGGGCGGCTCAGGCGACGGGGAAAACGACGGGGAAGACGGGGAAGACGGGGAAGCGGCGGCGCGGAACACCACGGACGGGAACGGCGGGCGCGCGGCGAACGGGCGTCCCAAGGGCACCGCGGGCCTCCCCCACCGCGTGCGGCAGGCGAACCTCGCCCCGCAGCTGCGCGACGCCGCCACGCCGCAGCCCGGCGGCGCGGCGGAAGGCCCCGGCGGCGGGGAGCACCTTGAGCCGACCCCCGACATGTTCTCCTCGTTCCGGGCAGGATGGCAGCGCGCGCGCGACGGAGAGGAGGACCGGACGTGAACGACGGCGGTGAGCGCTGGCTCGACCAGGACGCCGGCCCCATCATCCGCCCCTACACCGTCACGCGGGGCCGCACCCGCCCCACGGGGCCCGCGTTCGACATGGTGGCGATCGTACGAGCCGTCCCCGGCGGGCGGCCCCATCCCGGGCTCGGCCCCGAGCACCTGCGCGTCCTGCGCATGTGCGCGGCGCCGACGTCGGTGGTCGACCTGGCCTCCGAGAGCGGCCTGTCGCTCGGCGTGATCCGCGTCCTGCTGGGCGATCTACGCGACCAGCAGCTCGTCACCGTAAGGGCCCCGGCGAACGTGTCGCAGCTTCCGGAGGAACGCATCCTGCGCGAGGTGATCCAGGGCCTGCGGGCCTTGTGACCCCCTACGTCCGGGCGGGCGATCCGCACGGGCTCGTCATGGATCACGGGTCCCCCCTGCCCGGAGGGGACCCGTGCCATGTCCGCTAGCTCTTGATGGTTTGACGCGCTCTCCGGCATGAATGCCGGAGATTCAGTCTGTGCCGCGCGTGCGGCACTTCTGCGGCTTCCTGCTTCACCGACCTGCGCCACCGAAGCGGTCTTACCGGGTCTCCACAGGCTTTCGAACCCGAGGGCTCCGTTCCCGCCCATCCGGCGGTACCTGACGCGAGCAGGCTAACAGACGCCGATCCGCCATGGCGGCGGATCGGCTTTCCCTGCCCCGCTACGCGGGAGAGTCCGCATCACCCCGGCCTGAATGCCGGAGCACTACGAAGGAATTCGGTAGCTGTCGCCGTAGACCTTCCAGGTCAGCGGCGGGTTGAGGTCGAGGTTGCCGGCCTTGAGGAAGACCCGCTGCTCGGTGTCGACCCGGCTGGTGTCGCTGTGGGCCTCCTCGGTCTTCATGGCGGCCTTGCGGGCGTCCAGGAAGGCGTTGAGGTAGGTCGTCTCGTTGCCGCCCTGGGCGGGGGTCTTGGCCTTCTTCATGGCCGTCTTGCGGATGCCGCCGAAGCTGACGCTGTCGTTGCCCGGCCCGTGCATGACGATGGCGTCGTAGTAGATGAACTGGCCGAGGGCCCGCAGGCCGTCCGCTTTGGCCTGCTGGACCGCCGGGTTGAAGTAGACCCGGTCGCGCTCGTCGTTCTGCGCCTTCTGGAAGACCGAGTCCTTGGCGGCGGTCGCCCAGTCCTTGGTGAAGTTGGGGTCAAGGCCGCTGTGGGAGTCGCTGCCGTTGACCCTGCGCAGCGCCGGGAGGTACTTGGCGAGGACGTTGCCCGGCTTGCGCTGGGTGTAGAGCTCCACGAGGTCGAGCATGTCGCCGGTGCCGGAGCAGAAGCCGATGATCCCGGCCGTGTAGCCGCGGCCGTCGTCGATGTCCTCGATGTACTTGTACTGCGCCTTCCAGTCGAGCGAGGAGTTCTCCGCGCTCGACACCAGCTGCATGGCGATGTCCTTCTTGTGGGGGTCGGTGAGGTCCACGGCCGCCGCACGCGCGGGGGCGGACATCACCGAGGCGGCCGCGTGTGCGGTGCCGCCGATCCCAACCGCGCCGACAACGGCCGGGACGAGCGCCGCGGCCAGCACGGGCGCGAGCAACGCGGCCCTGCGGGGGGTGGTTTGCCGGGGGATGCGCACCTGTCTCTCCGTTTCGCCGCTCCTGACGGGGGTGCGCGAGCCGGGTACGGCCGTCTCGCGCCGCCGGGAGGCTGTGGCGGTCTGGCCGGAGACGGGAGCGCCTCCGGCGAAGTTAGGAAAGTTACCTAACAAATGGAAGCACTAGGACCACATATGTGTCAACGGCCCCTTGCGTTCGCATCGGAGGTGACCCGCGGCCCGGACGTCCCGACGGGCGAGCGCTTTCCCAACCACGCGCCCGGGTCATGCGGACCCCCATGAGGGAGGCCTCAACGTAAAGAAACGGTACCCATTTGGGCGGAATGGGTAGTGATGTGGGTAGATGTCCCGTTACTAGGTATGGGGTCGTCGGGAGATGCTCGACGTGTTGGCAAAGAACGCCACGAAGAGACCAATCGGATCAGGTGCCAGCCATGTGTCAACACCAACCTCAGTGCCCGCCGGCGGATGCCGTCGATCACGAAGCCGCCTGCCTGGTGGCGTTCCACCCCGAGCAGGGGTGGGGCCTGCTGTGCAACGGCGTGGTGGTCTTCGACGACACAGGCGAACTCCTGCCGGACGGTCGCAGCGTTCCTCCACTCCACCAGGTCCCCTACGGGCGCGAAGCGTACGAACGGGCGGCATGACGATGACAATGACGATGACCGAGAGAGCACCCGCGATGGACACCTTGCGCCGTTTCGGCCCGGTGCTCCACATCCGCCCGGCCCGCCCCCGCGGCAGGCAGGCGACGTGGGTCCTGCTCCCCGAGCCGACCACCGTGCCGCAGACCCGCAGGCGGGTTCGCCACCTGCTGGCCGCCTGGGGCATCGGGGAGCAGGGCGACCAGGCCGGCATCATCGAGCTGCTCGTCAGCGAGGTCGTCACCAACGCCATGCGCCACGCGTGGGCGGCCGTCATGACCGTGACCATGGTCGACGGCGTGCTCCGGTGCGAGGTGCAGGACACCAACCCCGCGTTCCCGCGGGTGTGCGAAGCCCACGACGGCGACGAGGGCGGTCGCGGGATGTACCTCATGGAAGCGCTTTCCGGTTCCTGGGGCACCTACCGCGTCCCCACCGGCAAGGTCGTCTGGTTCGAACTGCCCGTCACCGAGGAATCCGCGGCCCGTACGGCCGAGGACGCCGAGCGGACCGCGTGAGGCCGTACCGCGTGAGGCCGTACAAGGAACGGTGATGTAGACATGAGAGAGACGCGAAGACCGGACGACCAGGGCGTGGACCCGCCGAACGCCGGGAGGCCACACGCCCATCGGCGCGTCCGCGTCCGCAGGCAGCGCGCCCGCGCCGCCGAAGGGGACATTCCCGACCTGCGGACCCCGTCCGGACGCGTCCTTCCTTACTGACCTTACTGAGACCGTACGGCAAACGCTTACCACCCCGGCTCGGAATGGGCCGGTCCCCCCTCGATCCCCAGGCTTCCCCCACCGCACCGGGGCTGAGACGGACCGCCCACACCACTCAGCCCCGGTGCCCCCGCTCTCAGGCCTCAGGACCTCGGGCTCTCGGGTTTCAGGACTCGGGCGAGGCTCCGCGCCGCCGGGACGCGGCGCCGTCCCAGGCCCGTCTCTGCTCGGCCACCCACACCGCGATCTGCGCCCGCGAGTGGAACCCGAGCTTGCCCAGGATGTGCTCGATGTGCCCCTCCGCCGTGCGCTGGGCGATGACCAGCCGCGCGGCGATCTCCTTGTTGCTCAGCCCCTCGGCGACGAGCTGGGAGATCTCGGTCTCCCTGCGCGTCAGCGGCGAGGGGGCCGGCTCGGGCGCGCCCACGGACTCCAGCCCGGGCGCGGGCTCCTCCATCGCGTACGCGAGCGCCTCGTCCAGGGACAGCCGGGCGCCCTGCGCGGCCGAGGCGCGGTACGCCGGCTCGCCGAGCGCGTCCCGTGTCCGCGTCATGGACTCGTCGTGGTACCGCATCAGGTATCCGAAGACCGACAGCTGGTGGCCCACGCCCTGCCAGATGCCGTCCAGCGCCCCGAACAGCCGGGCCGCCCGCTCGTGGTCCCCCTCGCCCGAGGCCAACCAGGCCAGCACCTCCAGGCAGATCCCCACGCCGATCCAGTCGTCGAGCGAGCCGTTGACGCGCAGCCCCTGCTTCACCATGGCCGAGGCCCGTGCGCCGTCCCCCTGGCGCCAGACCTCGATGCCGAGCGCCGTCAGCGCGTACGCCTTGTGCCAGAGCTCACCGCGGGCCTCGCAGATCTCCAGCGCCTCCTGGCCGCAGCTCACCGCCCGCGCGGAGTCCCCCTCCAGGGAGTACGCCAGGCACAACCGGGTCAGTGCCACCACTTCGCCCACCTCGTCGTGGACGGCGCGGTGGGACGCCAGGGCCTCCTGGAACATCTTGATCGCCGGGCCGGTGTGGCCCTGGTAGAGCGACGCCATGCCTGAGAAGAGCGTGGCGTAGGCGAGCACCCGGTCCAGGCCCAGCCGCTCGCCGATCCGGCGGCTCTCCTCCAGCATCGGGACGGCCACGGCGTCGCCCCCCTGCATCAGCGCGAGCCAGGCGTTCGCCCACAGTGCCCGCGCCCGCAGCTCGTCCTGCTCGGCGACCGCGAGGAGCCCGCGGTCCAGCCAGTGCCGCCCCTCCCGGACCTGCCGGCTGGTCTTCCAGTGGAACACCAGGTCCGCGGCCATCTCCAGGCCCTCCCGCGCCTCCTCGTGCCCTCCCTGCTCGAAGCAGTACGCCAGCGCGCCGCGCAGGTTGGCGTGGTCGAGCCGCAGCCAGGCCAGCCACTCCACCTGGTCCGCGGTGAACAGGTGCGCCAGCGCCCGCCCGGCCAGCTCGCGGTAGTAGGCGCTGTGCCGCCGCCGCAACGCGTCCTCGGCGCCGGCCTCGGCGAGCCGGTCCCTGCCGTACTGCCGGATCGTCTCCAGCAGCCGGTACCTGACCCCCGACGGCGCCTCCTCGCGCAGCAGCACGGAATTCTCCACCAGCCCGCTGACCAGGTCGACGACGTCCTCGCGCGCGATGCCGTCGCCGGAGCACACCGCCTCGGCGGCCTCCAGGTCGAGCCCGCCGCAGAAGACCGAGACGCGGGCCCACATCAGCTGTTCCGGCTCGGTGCACAGGTCGTAGCTCCACTCGACGAGCGCCCGCAGCGTCTGGTGCCGGGGCGGCACCGCGCGGGACCCCGAAACGAGCAGCCGGAACCGGTCGTCCAGCCGGTCCAGGAGCTGCCGGACCGACAGCGCGCGCAGCCGCACGGCGGCGAGCTCGATCGCCAGCGGGATGCCGTCCAGGCGCCGGCAGATCTGTTCCACGGCGTCCCGGTTGGCGTCCGTGACCGCGAACTCGGGAAGCACGGCCTCGGCCCGATCGACGAACAGCCGTACGGAGTCCACCTGGGCGAGCGAGTCGACGGACATCGGCCTGCCGCCCTCCTCGGGCAGCGGCAGCGGGAGCACCGCCAGCGTCCGCTCACCGCCGACGTGCAGCGGCCGCCTGCTGGTGGCGATCACGCGCAGCTCGGGCGCGCAGGCGAGCAGTTCCTCGATGAGGACCGCGCAGTCGTGCGCGAGGTGCTCGCAGTTGTCGAGGATCAGCAGCGCCTTCTTGCCGGACAGGTGCTCGGTGAGCCGGTCCAGGCACGGCCGGCCGCCCTCCTCGTGCAAGCCCAGCACGTCCTCGACGGCCAGCGGGAGCAGTTCGGGGTCGCCGAGGCAGCTCAGGTCGGCGAACCACACGCCGTCGGGGAAGGCCCGCCCGACCTCGGCGGCGATGCGGCAGGCCAGCCGGGTCTTGCCGACCCCGCCCACGCCGGTGAGGGTGACCAGCCGGGACTTCGACAGCAGCGACCTGGTCTCGGCGAGCTCGCGCCGGCGTCCGACGAAGCTCGTGACCTCGGCCGGGAGCCCGTGCGTCCGCCGGGACCTCGTGGTGCTCACCGCCATCGCGCCCATCCCGATCTTTTCGTGCCTCACCCGCCGACCCGAATCCACCAAAGCACGCAAGTCGGCATAAGTCAGATTATGTCCGGCGTCGATCGCTACGCACGTATACGACGCACCGATACCCCCAGCGGTTCGCAAAGCTTTGATGTACCCGGGTAGCCCCGGAAAACCCGACAAGAGGTGTCGTATATCGCTGGGAGCATCCCCTTCATGACATCGACACACGAACCGGTGGCAGGGCCACCGCAGGGGCCACCGCAGGGGCCACCGGAGCGACCGCTCGACGACAGGGTCGCCCTTGTGGCGGGGGCCACGCGCGGCGCCGGGCGGGGCATCGCCCGGGAACTCGGCGCGGCGGGCGCGACGGTGTACGTCACCGGCCGCTCCACGCGCGCGTCCCGCTCGGAGATGAACCGGCCGGAGACGATCGAGGAGACCGCGGAGCTGATCAACGAGGCCGGGGGCACCGCCATCGCCGTCCGCGTCGACCACCTCGAACCGGACCAGGTACGGGCGCTCGCCGAGCGCGTGGACGGCGAGCGGGGCCGCCTCGACATCCTCGTCAACGACATCTGGGGCGGGGACGCCCTGTTCGAGTGGCAGAGCAAGCTGTGGGAGCACGACCTGGACGCCGGGCTGCGCCTGCTCAGGCTCGCCGTGGACACCCACCTGATCACCGGCCACTACCTGCTGCCGCTGCTGATCAGGCGGCCGGGCGGGCTGCTCGTGGAGGTCACCGACGGCACCGCCGAGTACAACGCCGCCAACTACCGGCTGTCGGCGTTCTACGACCTCGCCAAGTCCTCGGTGATCAGGCTCGCGTACGGCCAGGGCGAGGAGCTGAGGCCGTACGGCTGCACCGCCGTGGCGCTCACCCCCGGCTGGCTGCGCTCGGAGAACATGCTCGACATCTACGGGGTCACCGAGGAGACCTGGCGCGACCACGTCGCCCGCGACCCGCACTTCGGCATCTCCGAGACACCCGCCTACGTCGGGCGGGCCGTGGCCGCGCTCGCCGCCGACCCCGATGTGGCCCGCTGGAACGGGCGGTCCCTGTCCAGCGCCGGGCTCGCCCAGGTGTACGGCTTCACCGACCTGGACGGCAGCCGCCCGGACGCGTGGGCCTACATCACCGAGGTCGTCGACGGGGGCAAGGTGGCGAGCGCCGACTCCTACCGCTGACCTACGCGACCCTCCGCCGGCCGGGGCCCGCGCGATCGTCGCCGCCGGAACCCGGCGCCGCTCGCCACGCCAGGAGGCTCAGGGCCGCTCGGCGCCGGGGCCGTACAGCGCGGCCATGCGCCGTGCGGCCCCGGCGACCTGGGCGCGCAGCCCGGTCGGCGTACACCGGCACGCCCGCGGCCGACAGCGCCATCACGTCGCGGGCGATCGTGCGCGGGGAGACCTCCAGCTCGCGGGCCAGTTCGGCGGCCGTCATCGTCTCGCGCGACTGCAGCAGCAGGAGAACGGAGATCAACCGCGAGGCGCGCATGCTCCCATCCTGGCCGCTCCGCGCTGATGTGCGGCACCGCGCGTGTGTGACGCGTGGGCAGCGAATCTACGAAGACCACACCAAAGATCATGGGAACTGGCCGCGCGATCAACGATTGGCCCCGAGATCGGCCGCGCGCCCCCCGTCCCGGCGCCGATCGGCATGGAATGGCACAGAGGGCGGTCATCGGACGGGAAATACGGTTTCACGCGGGGCCCGCCGGGAGAGGCGATCGTGAATACGCCGCGAATTCCGGAGAACATGGGAACGCGCACCGCCGGACCGCCTGACCGCGATTTGATGAACCGCTTGGCGGACGCGAGGCGCGACGCCGTGAACGCTCTTTTACCCGGCCGCCTTCACTCGCGGGTTTTCTTTTGCCCACCGCCCGGCGGGATGCCCGTCACGGCGCGATTCCGATGCCGACGCCGGGACGTCCCCCGTGTTCGCGTGGACGCCAGGCCTGCTCGCCGCCGACCCTTTGACGGATACCATACAGCCACTGACCTGGGCGAACGATCGACCAGGCGGCCCAGGCATGAGCCTCGCTTTACCGCCGCGCGACTTTATCGCGGCGGGTTCCCCCGGCCGCGCCGCCGTCCGCCGTTCCCGCGAGTTCGCCCGCCTGGATCACGGCCGCGACGCCCGGGTTCGCCCTCTCTACCCCGACCCGGTCCCCCGGGCTGGACTTCCGAAATGCCCGGTTAATCTGTAATCGTGGAGCAGGACGATGACACCTTTTGAAAGGAACGAGCACGCCGGCACCCTTGGGAGGAGAGCCTCGATGAGTCTCGCCGAGCGCAGCGCCAAAGACGACCTATTCCTGCAGCCCAATGTTGACAGCGAACTCCCCGGCCCGCGCTCCGCGGAACTGCTCGCCCGGCAGGCCGTACGCGAGTCCGACGCCCGGACCTACCCGCGCCGCCTGCCCATCGCGGTCGCGGACGCCCACGGCAGCTTTCTGCGCGACCTCGACGGCAACACCTTCATCGACTTCCTGACCGGCGCGGGCGTGCTGTCCCTCGGCCACAACCACCCCGAGCTGGTGCGCGTGGTGACGGCGCAGGTCTCCCGGCTCACCCACGGCCTCGACTTCCCCACCCCCGCCAAGGACGCGTTCACCGAGGCCCAGGTGTCGATGCTGCCCGAACCGATGCGCGACCGCATGAAGCTGCACTTCTGCGGCCCCACGGGAGGCGACGCCGTCGACGCCGCCGTCAAGCTGTGCAAGATCGCGACCGGGCGGGGCGACGTCGTCGCCTTCCAGGGCGGCTTCCACGGCAGCGGCCACGCGGCGATGGCGCTCAGCGGGCTGGTCCGGCAGAAGGCGCCGGTCGCCAACGGCGTGCCGGGCGTCCACTTCTTTCCGTACTCCTACTGCGCCCGATGCCCGCTGGACCTGGCCCCCGACACGTGCGCCACCAACTGCGCGACCTACCTCGAACGCGCGCTGAAGGACCCCAACGGCGGCGTGGCCCGGCCGGCCGCGGTCATCATGGAGATGGTCCAGGGCGAGGGAGGGGTCGTCCCCGCCCGGGAGGAGTTCGTGCGGCGCGTCCGCGACCTGACCCGCGAGCTGGACATCCCGCTCATCGTGGACGAAGTGCAGACCGGCTGCGGGCGCACCGGCACGTGGTTCGCCTTCGAGCGGTACGGCATCGAGCCGGACGTGATCGTCGCCTCGAAGGCCCTGAGCGGCATCGGCCTGCCGGTGGCGGTGATCTTCTACGACCGGCGGCTGGACGTCTGGGAGCCCGGCGCCCACATCGGCACCTTCCGCGGCAACCAGCTCGCGTTCGCCGCCGGGGCGGAGGCCGTGCGGATCATCCGCCGCGACGACGTGCTCGGCAACGTGCGCAGGCGCGGCGAGCAGGTCGCCGGGCGGCTCGCCCCGCTGGCCGAGAAGAACCCGTGGGTGCGCGAGGTGCGCGGCCTCGGCCTGATGTGGGGGGTCGAGCTCGCCGACCCGCGCGACGGCCGCCCCGCCGCCGAGACGGCGCGCCGCGTCCAGGCGGCGGCGCTGCGCCGGGGGCTGGTCATGGAGGTCGGCGGGCGCGACGACAGCGTCATGCGGATCCTCCCGCCGCTCAACGTGACCGCCGACGTCGTCGACACCGCCTGCTCCATCCTCATCGACGCCATCGAGGAGTGCTGCCTGGTGGCGGCCTGAGGGGTTCGGCGACGACGCGCACCTGCGGGGGTTGACGGAGGCAGCATGATCAGACAGGCCAATGTCCAGGACGCCCGGCGCGCCAGGCCGGAATCCGGGCCCGCATCGGCGCCGGAGCCGGGCGGGGGCCGGCTCGGCGTCCTCTTCGAGGAGCAGTGCGACCGGCTGCGGGCCACGGGCCACGCGGACGCCGCCGCGGTGGACGCCGGGGGCGTCGTGCTGACGTACGACGAGCTGGACGCGCGGGCCAACCGGCTGGCCCGCCATCTGATCCGGCGCGGGGCCCGCCCGGGCGACCGGATCGCGCTGCTGTCGGACCACGCCGTCCACGCCTACGTCGGCATGCTCGCCGTACTCAAGATCAACGCCGCGTACGTGCCGCTGGACGCGGGCTTCCCGCCCGACCGCCTCGCCTACATCCTGCGCGACGCCGCCGTGCGGATGGTGCTCACCCTCGGCCACCTGCGCGACCGCGTGCCGGGCGCCGCCCTGCTGTGCCTGGACGAGGCCGAGGACGCGATCGCCGCCGAGGACGCCCACCGCCTGACCCGCGAGGAGCACGGCGACCCGGCCGACGACCTCTGCTACATCATCTACACCTCCGGCTCCACCGGCCGTCCCAAGGGCGTCGCGGTCGAGCACGCCTCGATCTGCAACTTCGTCCGCGTCGCCGCCGCGACGTACGGGCTGCGGGCGGACGACCGCGTGTACCAGGGCATGACGATCGCCTTCGATTTCTCGGTGGAGGAGATCTGGGTGCCCTGGATATGCGGGGCCACGCTCGTGCCGCGGCCCCCAGGCGCGAGCCTGATCGGCCGTGAGCTGGGCGAATACCTGCGCGACAACCGCGTCACCGCCCTGTGCTGTGTCCCGACCCTGCTGTCCACCCTGGACGAGGACGTCCCCGGCCTGCGCTTCCTGCTGGTCTCCGGGGAGGCGTGCCCGGCCGATCTCGTCCGGCGGTGGCACCGGCCCGGCCGCAGGTTCCTCAACGTGTACGGCCCCACCGAGGCGACGGTCAGCGCGACCTGGACGACGCTGCGCCCCGGCAGGCCGGTGACGCTCGGCGTCCCGCTGCCCACGTACTCCGTGGTGATCCTCGACCCGGACAGGCCGGAGGAGGTGCCGCCGGGCGAGCCGGGCGAGATCGGCATCGCGGGCATCGGCCTGGCCCGGGGGTACGTCAACCGGGACGACCTGACCGCGCGGGCCTTCGTCCCCGACTTCGTCGGCCTGCCGGGCAACCCGTCGGGCCGCATCTACCGGACCGGCGACCTCGGCCGGATCAACGACGACGGCGAGATCGAGTACCACGGCCGCATCGACGACCAGGTCCAGATCAACGGGTTCCGCGTGGAGCTGGCGGAGATCGGGTCCGTGCTGCTGGAGGTGCCCGGCGTAGCCCAGGCGGTCGCCGGCACCCACGAGCCGGAACCGGGCGTGGTCGAGCTGGTCGCCTACTACAGCACCCATGACGACGCCCCGGACCTGGACCGGGAGGAGATCTATGCGCACCTGCGCCGCCGCCTCCCCCGGTACATGATCCCGGCGTACCTGGAGCCGCTGACCGCCGTCCCGATGCTCCCCAGCGACAAGGCCGACCGCGCGCGCCTCCCCGCGCCCGCCGGGCCCCGCGGGACGGCGGGCGGGCAGGCGTACGAGGCGCCGGTGACGGTCGCGGAGAAGATCCTCGCCGAGACCCTGGGCCGCGTCGCCGGGCTGGACCAGGTGTCGGTCGGCAGCCACTTCTTCGACGAGCTCGGGGCGAACTCGATGCTCCTGGCGCGGTTCTGCGCCCGCGTCCGCGAGGAGGGCGGCCTGCCCCCGGTGTCGATGAAGGACGTCTACCTGCACCCCACCGTCCGGGACCTGGCCGCCGCGCTGACCGAGGCCGCGCCGACCACGGAGCCCACCACGGAGCCCGCCCCCGAGCCGCCCGTCGCGCCCCAGGCCGTCCCGCGCCGCGCGGGGAGCACGGCGAGGTACGTCCTGTGCGGGGCGCTGCAACTGCTGCTGTTCCTCGGCTACGCCTACTGCGGCGGGCTGGCGCTGGTCGGCGCGTACGAGTGGCTCTCGGACGCCGCCGGGCCCGCCGAGTTCTACCTGCGGGCGCTGGCGTGCGGCGGCGCGGCGTTCGCGGGCCTCGCCGCCGTCCCCGTGCTGGCCAAGTGGACGCTGGTCGGCCGGTGGAAGCCGGGCGCGATCCCCGTCTGGGGCCTCGCCTACCTGCGGTTCTGGACGGTGAAGACCCTCGTGCGGCACAGCCCGATGGTCCTGTTCGCCGGGTCGCCCCTGTACCTGATGTACCTGCGGGCGCTCGGGGCGAGGATCGGGCCGGGCGCGGTCATCCTGTCGCGCCGCGTCCCGGTCTGCACCGACCTGCTCACCGTCGGGGCGGGTACGGTGATCCGCAAGGACGCGTACTTCAGCTGCTACCGGGCCCGCGCGGGCATGATCGAGACCGGACCGGTGACCCTCGGCAGGGACGTGGTGGTCGGCGAGTTCACCGTGATCGACATCGGGACGCGGATGGGCGACGGCGCGCAACTCGGCCACACGTCCTCCCTGCAGACCGGCCAGCGGGTGCCGGACGGCGAGCGCTGGCACGGCTCGCCCGCCCAGCCTGCGGACACCGACTACCGGCTCGTCGAACCCACCGCCTGCGGCACCGCGCGCCGGCTGTGTTACGGCGCCCTGCAACTACTCGGCACGCTGCTGGTGATCATGCCGCTGACGATCGGCGGCGCCTACGCGCTCGGCACGTTCGTCCTGGAGCCCGCCGGGCTCGCCGGGGAGGACGCCGACGGGTGGGGGCTGGTGGGCGAGGCGCTGGCGGCGTCCGCGCTGCTGTTCTTCGGCGTCGTGGCGGCCGGGCTGGCGCTGGTCACCACCGTGCCGCGGCTGCTGAACCTCGCGCTCACGCCCGGCAGGGTCTACCCGCTCTACGGCTTCCACTACTGGGCGCACCGCGCCGTCGCGCGATTCACGAACTCGGCGTTCCTCAACCGCCTGTTCGGCGACAGCTCCTCCATCGTCCACTTCCTGCGCCGCCTCGGGTACGACCTGTCGGCGGTGGACCAGACGGGGTCCAACTTCGGCCTGGAGCTCAAGCACGAGACGCCGTACCTGGCCACCGTGGGCAGCGGCACGATGGTCTCCGACGGCCTGTCGATCATCAACGCGGACTACTCCAGCACCTCGTTCCGCCTCTCGCGCGCCGCGATCGGGGCGCGGACGTTCCTCGGCAACGACATCGCCTACCCCGCGCAGAGCCGGGCGGGCGACAACTGCCTGCTCGCGACCAAGGTCATGATCCCGATCGACGGCCCCGAGCGGCGTGACGTCGGGCTGCTCGGCTCGCCGTGCTTCGAGATCCCGCGCTCGGTGCAGCGCGACACCCGCTTCGACCGCCTGAAGACCGGCGAGGAGTTCCGCCGCCGCCTGGCGGCCAAGAACCGGCACAACGCCGTCACCGTCGGCCTGTTCCTGCTCGTGCGGTGGGGGTACGTCTTCGGCGCCACGCTGATCGCCATGGCGGCCACGAGCCTGTACGGCCGCTTCGGCCCGGCCGTGATCGCCGCGGACGTGCTGTGCACGCTGGCGTTCACCGGCATCTTCCTCGTGCTGGTGGAGCGCGCCTCGACCGGGTTCCGGGCGCTGCGGCCGGAGTTCTGCTCGATCTACCAGCCGTACTACTGGTGGCACGAGCGGTTCTGGAAGCTCAGCGGCACGACCCTGCTGGACGTGTACAACGGCACGCCGTTCAAGAACCTGCTCTGGCGGCTGCTCGGGGTGCGCCTCGGGCCTCGTGTGTTCGACGACGGGTGCCACATGCCGGAACGGACCCTGGTGACGGTGGGCGGCGACTGCACGTTGTCGGAGGGGGCGCTGATCCAGGCGCACTCGCTGGAGGACGGCACCTTCAAGTCCGGATATATCGTGATCGGCGGTGGATGCACGATCGGCATCAAGGCCCTCGTCCACTACGGCGTGACCATGAGCGAGGGCGCGACCCTCGACGCCGACTCGTTCCTCATGAAAGGCGAGGAACTGGCCGCCGGCGCCCGCTGGCGCGGCAACCCGGCCGTGCAGATCACGCCCTGATCAGCCGAGCAGCCGTCCGATCGGCGTCCTCACCGGGAAGCCGGACGCGGCTCGTGGGACGCGAACGTCGCCAAGCTCGCCGCGACTCAGACCGCGCGCCTCACCCGGCCGCGCGCCGGTCCCGGGCTCTGGAGGAGCGGACCCGGCGGACGAGCGTCGGCGTCAGGCCGACGAAGACGGAGGCGGCCAGGGCGGCGGCCAGCAGGATGGTGGAACGCCAGGGCCAGGCCGGCCCCTCCAGGCGCAGGCCGTCGATCGGGTATTCGGAGAACTTCGCCGTGATCCTGGCCGTCGCGCGGTCGGCGTGCCGGGCGAGGTCGCGGAGCACCGGGTCGAACCCGAACTCGGCCGCCCGCCGCCCGCCCCCGGGCGTCTCGGGCACGAGCCCCCGCCCCGACGCCCAGCGCGCCAGCACCGGATCCGCCTGACCTCCGGTGCCCGTTCCGGGCCCGGCCGCGCCACCTGCTTCCCCCGCCCTCGGGGTGCCCCCCGCCACGCCCGCCGCGTCGGTGCCCGGGATGAGCAGCCGGTCCAGCGCCGGAACCGCCTCGCCGGCGGGCTCGGTGACCAGGACGACGCCGTGCCGGGTGGTGACCGTCTCCTTGGCGCCGACCGGGATCGCGCGGGCGCTGAAGGAGACCCCCGAGTAGACCTCGAACGCGGCGGCGACGTCGATCTCGCCCACGCCGTCGGACAGGCCGACGCCGACCGTCGGGCGCAGCCAGGGGAAGGCCGCGTTCAGGGCGTAGGGCAGGTCGGACGGGACGAGGCGGTTCGCGGTGATCGCGGTCGGGCCGTCCAGTGTCCAGCCGGGATAGCGCAGCTCCGCGCCGATCCGCCCGGCCTCGGCCGCGCCGGCGAGCCGCTCGACCAGGCGCAGCGCCCCGACCGTGCCCGAGGTGATGCCGGCGGTCGTCGTGATCTCGCCGTCCTCGACATAGCGTTCACCACGCAGCCAGTGGACGCGTGGATAGTCGGCCCGCAGCCCGTCGATATTGGCCCAGAAGGACGTCGCCTGGCGGCCGTCGAGCACGCCGGTGGCGGCGAGAAGGGCCGAGCCCGCGCAGACGCCGAGCACGCGGGCGCCGTGCCGCGCCCGCGCGGTGATCCACGCACGCAGCGGCGCCTCGGCCGCGCCCGCCGGGTCGACGACGGCGGGGACCACGACCACGTCCGGCTCGGGGATCGCCCCGGAGTCGACCTCGTCCAGGGTGTGATCGGGCAGCAGGCGCAGCCCCCCGGAAAGCGGAGCCGGAACCCGCCGGGCGGCGACGGTGTACACGACGAACCGCTCGGAACGGGAGAAGACCTCGTACGGGGCGAGGACGTCGGCCGTCACCGACCCGGCGCCGCTCACGACGACCGCGACGCTGATCTTCCCCTTGGGTATCGCCTTCGGCGCGGGCGGCGCGGCGGGCATGCCCTCACCGGCCCCGGCGTAGCTCTGCGCCATGGCGGTGGCGACGCCCGCGGCACAGATCCCGCTCAGGGTGGCGGCCGTCAGGAGCACGGCCGGCAGCACGCGCCCGGCACGCCGCAGGACGCCTGGCGGCTTGCGGGTAGAGGGGGGCATTGTGGGGGATCGGCCCGGCAACGTGCGGGCATGGCGAGAACTGGTCATGGCGGGCTCTCTTCCGGCTTCCGATTCAGTACAGGGCGCGGGCTCTCCCCAGGAGGCCGGGCAGGCGGGCGCGGCCTCCTGGGGGAAGGTCAGGAACGGTTCACACGGGCGGCGGACGGCGGCATGCCGTACCGGGCCGCGAATAGTCGGCGCAGGTGGCGGGCGTCGCGGAACCCGCAGCGGACCGCCACGGCCTCCACGCCGAAATCCGTCTCGGCGAGCAGCGCCGCGGCCCGTTCCAGGCGCAGCCGCTGCTGGTACTCCAGCGGGCTGATGCCGATCGCGGCGCTGAACGCCTTGCTCAGGCCGCGCGGGGACAGATGCGCGACAGCGGCCAGTTCGGCGAGCGTGTGCGCGGAGTCCAGGTGCTGCGCGAGGTGGTCCTGGACCCGGTGGACGGCCGGATGCAGGTGGGACCGGTACCGCAGGAACGGGCTGATCTGCGCGGCGGACCCGTCCCTGCGCATGTAGATGACGAGCTCCCGGGCGACGGCGGCGGTGAGCGCGGGACCGTGGTCGCGTTCGACCAGCGAGAGCGCGAGGTCGATCCCCGCCGAGATCCCGGCGCTGGTGCTCACCGGACCGTCGTGGACGTACAGGACCTTCTGCTGGACGCGGGCCGCCGGGTAGCGCAGCCGCATCGCCTCGACCAGGGACCAGTGAGTGGTGCACCGGCGCCCGTCCAGCAGCCCGGCCTCGCCGAGCGCCGCCGCGCCGCTGCACACCGACGCGATCCTGGCCCCGTTCTCGTACGCCTCTCGCAGCCACCGCGTGACCGTGCCGGACACCAGCGGCGCTTCCGGGCGCGCCGACGTGAGCCGCGGGCCCGGCACCAGGACGAGGTCGCCAGGCGCGATCTCCGGCAGGCCGTCGAGCCCCGCGAGCCTCAGCCCCTGCGCGGACGTCGCGTCCGTCTCGTCGCCGACGAACCGCAGCCGGTACCCGGCGCCCAGGCTCGCCGCCGCGTCGAACACCTGCACCGGGCCGCCGAGGTCCAGCAGGTTCACCCGCGGCAGCACCAGCACCAGCACCAGCCCGGTGGCCTTCTGTCGCCCGTTCACGTGACCAGGCTAGGTCGCGTCGCCCGCTGCCAGGGAGGGCTGCAGGTACTGGACACCGGACGGATCAGGCACTCCCCCGCCACGAGACGCCGACGCGGGACGCGTACGCGCGCGCCTTCGCCGTGCGGACGGCCGCCGACAGCGTCTCGATGTCGTACGCGCCGTGGTGCCGCCGCCCATTGACGAAGAACGTCGGCGTCCCGGACACCCCGCTGAGGTCGGCCGACTCGAGGTCCTCCTCGATCCGCCTGGTGCCCGCGTGCTCCTCGATGTGGGCGAGGAACCGCTCGACGTCGAGCCCGAGGTTCTCGGCGTAGCCGGCCAGGTCGGTGATCAGCAGGTCGCCCTGGTGTTCCAGCAGCACGTCGTGCATCTCCCAGAACGCCCCCTGCGCGGCCGCCGCCTCCGCGGCCTCGGCGGCGAGCCGCGCGGAAGGGTGCACGTCGTGCAGCGGGAGGTGCCGCCAGACGTAGCGCAGGTCGCCGAAGTCGGCGAGCAGCTCCCGGACGATCGGCTCGGCCTGGCCGCAGTAGGGGCACTCGAAGTCGCCGTACTCGACCAGGGTGACCGGCGCGTCCTCCGGCCCGCGCAGGTGGTCGCGGCGGGGGTCGACGGGCGCGCTGAGGTCGACGATGCTCTCGGCGGTGCCGAGCAGCGCCCGGACCTTGACCGGCTTCGGAAGCATGGCGGTCACGCGGCCGACCACCCAGGTCAGCACGCACGCCAGCAGCGCCGCGGCGAGCACGCCGAACTTGGCCTCCTCGAGTCGCTCTCCCTGGAAGGCCAGGGTGGCGATCAGCAGGGACACGGTGAAGCCGATCCCGGCGATCGTGCCGCCGCCCGCGACGGCCGCCCAGCCGACCGGCGGCCGCACCCGTCCGCGGGTCAGCCGGCTGACGAGCCACGTCGCGCCGACGATGCCGACCGGCTTGCCGAGGACGTACGCGGCGAGGATGCCGAGGGTGATCGGCGAGGTGAAGGCCCGTTCGAGGAAGCCGCCGCTGATCGGGATCCCGGCGTTCGCCAGCGCGAACAGCGGCACGATGACGTAGCTGGACCACGGGTGGTAGAGCTGGAGCAGCCGGTGGTTCGGCGAGATCGCCTGGGCCACCCCGGCGCTGGCCGAGCGGGCGAGTTCGGCGGTCGGCTGCTCGCGGAACAGCCGGAACAGGTCCGAGGCCCGTTCCAGGTCCCCGCGCGTCGCGGGCGAGGCGTAGGTCAGCAGGCCCATGGCGAGGCCGATCACGACCGGTTCGACGCCGGACATGAACAGCGCGACCCAGGCACCGACGCCGAGGATCACGTAGACGGAGCCGTTGCGCACGCGGGTGAACTTGACCAGCAGCGTCAGCGCGAAGATCACCAGTGCGGCGAAGAGCGCGGGCCCCGAGACGTGCTCGCTGTAGAAGATCGTGATGACGGCCAGCGCGACCAGGTCGTCCACGACCGTGACGGTCAGCATGTACGTGTGCGCGCGGGCGGGCAGGCGGGACGCGACCAGCGCCAGCATGCCGAGGGCGAACGCCGTGTCGGTCGACATCGCCGCGCCCCAGCCGTGCGCCGACGGCCGTCCCGCGTTGAACAGCAGGTAGATCACGACCGGCACGACCATGCCGCCGATGCCCGCGACCACCGGCAGCAGGAGCCGGCGGCGGTCGCGCAGCTCCCCCATGTCGAACTCGCGCCGCGCCTCCAGCCCGACGACGAAGAAGAAGAACGTCATCAGCCCGGAGTTCACCCAGTGCCGCAGGTCCATCGCGACGCCGGACCCGCCGAACCGGATGGACAGGTCCGTGCTCCACAGGGCCTCGTACGAGCGGGCGTCCACGTTGGCCCAGGCCAGCGCGGCGACCGTGGCGGCGAGCAGGATCGCGGCGCTGCCCGTCTCGGTACGCAGGAACTCGCGCAGGGGCGTGTCGAATCGTCGCGCCCATGCGGTCCGTCCGGAGAGGGGGGCTGCGGCTTGCCGAAATTCCGTCACGTCTCAATCTGACGTCGAGCGGCGGCGGCGCATTCCCGCGGCCCGGCACGCCCCAACCTGGCGGCGACGCCGAGCGCCTCCGTACGAAAGGCCCCGCATCGGCGAGATCCGGGCGGGAGCCGCGGCGGGGACGGGGATTTCGGTTGAGGTCCCCTACCTGCCGTTACGGGCGGAGGCCAGTCCCGGGGGCGCCAGGGCGAGGGCCTTCTGGATGGCCTCGATCAGGGCCAGGGCCGACTCCTCGGTCAGTTCGACCGCGACCCGCGCCGAGGGGCCTTCGTCCGGGTTGGTGAAGTCGATGTTCACCGTGTGCTCGTGGCACGCGTGGTAGGGGTGGTCGACGTAGACGAGGCCCTCGCGGACCGTGAACCAGCCCGACCCGCCCTTGCCGGCGCCGTCCAGCGCGATCTTCTCGGTGACGTAGGTGCACATACCGGTCTCCTTCTCAGGTGGCGGCGGCTCAGGCGGCGAGGTGGCGGCCGTAGAACGCGAAGATCTTCTTCCAGCCCTCCACCGCGGCGGCCGGGCGGTACGCGGGGCGGTCGACGGAGAAGAACGCGTGGCCCGCGCCCGGGAACGTGTGGAACTCGTGCTCCTTGCCCAGCTTGTCCAGCTCGGCGGACAGCACCGCCACCTCGTCCGGAGCCGGGTGGGAGTCGTCGGCGCCGAACAGGCCGAGCAGCGGGCAGGACAGGCCGGGGGCCTTCGAGAGCAGCGGCTTCACCTTGAGCGGGAACTGCGCGGGCGGGTCGTTCACGACGAACGCCCCGTAGCAGTCCACCGCCGCGTCGACGTCGAGCGAACAGGCCACCAGGAAGGTCTGCCGTCCCCCGGAGCAGTACCCGATCACGCCGATCTTCCCGTTGGCGTGGTCGAGGGAGTTGAGGTACCCGGCAGCCCCCGCGACGTCGCCGACGACCTGCTCGTCCGGCACACCGCCCTTCGCCCGGGCGGCGGCGGCCTGGTCGTCCGGACTGACGCCGGCCCCCTCCCGCGAGTAAAGATTCGGGCATATCGCAGCGTATCCATTCGCCGCGAACCGGCGGACGATCTCCTTGTGGGCCTCGTCGTACCCCGGCATGTGGTGGATCACCACGACACCCCCGCGCGGCCGATCGTCCAGCGGCCTGGCGAGATACGCCTCCAGCTCGGCCTGCTCGTATCCCGGGATCGTGACCGTTCCGGCCCACATCGCGTCGCCCATATCTCTCCCTCTCACAGCGCAGGAGGCAATTCTGTCCCCAGTACACACCTCCGCACGCGCTGCCCCTGACCTCACAGGTAACGCGAAGCGCCCGTTCACCGTGACGACAGCGGCCTCCGCGAACGCCCATCAGTCCACGTCCGCGGCGCACCCCCGCAGGGCGTCGAATCAGTTGATGGACGGGGAGGCGTACCGCACGTTGAGCTGTGATTCTCGAACGACGTCACCAATCGCAAAAGCTGCCATGCTAGCGTGATCACCTCCGTATTCGCTCGTTACGGATATTCGATGACCACCCCCCCGGCAGTCAGGCTCGCGCACGTGAAGATCACTCGTTGGATGGCGGGCGGCATGACCGTGGCCGCCTCGGCAGCCCTCACCTTGGTGTCCGCCGGTCCCGCGCAGGCCTTTCCCCAGGGCGCCTGCGGGAATTCGTACCGCAAAGTGGCCACCTATCCCATCGCGACGGGCGCGAAGGACGGGAATTCGTACGGCACCGTCACGCTGTACCAGAGCCCCACGGCGCACAGGAAGTGCGTGATAGCCCGGTTGGCGGACCGCTACGTCGGGAAGTCGAGCTATTTGTACGTCGCTCTCTACGTGGACAAGAACAGGAACAGAAAGTACGACGGCCCTGACATAGGAATCGCCGACGGCAGCCCGAAGTACAAGTGGTTCGCGGGCCCGGTGTACGCCCCCGCCGAAGGCCTCTGCGTCCAGTTCACCGGAGCGATCAGAATCGGCTCCCAGCCCGTCGTCCACGGAGGCACCCCAGAAGACACGTGGAAATATTGCGGCTAGTGCGGTGACCACTTACCTTCGCCGTGCCTTTCCACGCGCTCACCGCGTGGCTTTTCCACGGCGGGGCGCCGCGTCGGCGGGAAGGCGCACGGCGAATCCGGCGCCGCCGTACGGCGGCCAACCCGGTGAACGTTCGTAGTCACAGCACTAGACGAGCCGGCGCGTGCGCCGAATGTCGAGCGACGGCGAGGCCCGGGGGAAGACGTGCCCCTGATCCGGCGTAGGGGCTTTCACCTCGCCATCGCTCCAGTCCAAGGGGGCGGTCGCTGGTAAGTGGGCTGATCGCCTAGGCTTTCGGCGACGGTCCAGGCGGCCACCAGCGCCGAGATCGACGAGCGCGTCGCCGCTCGCATACAGCGGCAATCCATCCTCTACCGTGATCGACCGCCCCTGGTAGCGGCCTTGATCGACGAGGCCGTGATACGGCGGCCCTTGGGGGACGCGGAAGTCATGCACGCGCAGCTCAAGCACTTGTGCGAAGTGGCGCAACTACCTCAGGTGAGCATACAGATCGTGCCGTACTCGGCCCGGGCGATGTGCGGTCTCCTCGGAGGGTTCATCATCGCCGAGCGAGCCGGAGTACCACAGGCGGCCTACATCGAGTCCCAACCCAAGGGCCGCACCGTGGACGACCGCAACGTCATCGCCGAACTTCTCCGCCGTTACGACGCCATAAGAGCCGAGGCGCTACCGTCTAGGCAGTCCCTCCAGCTCATAAAGGAAGCGGTGAACCTCAGTGGCTCATGACCTTCAGGGCGCACGGTGGCGCAAGAGCACGTACAGCGGTGGCGACGGAGGTAACTGCGTCGAGGTCGCGTCGAATCTGCCCGGACTCGTCGCGGTCAGAGACAGCAAGATCCCAACCGGCCCCGCCCTGGGCTTCACCTCAAGCGCATGGTCCACGTTCATGACCGGCCTCAAACTCGGCGCACTGAACGCCTGACCCCTCCAACCTGCACGTAGCCGACCACAATGCGGGAGAGCCCTCGCTCAATCCGCAGGGCTCTCCCCGCAGCGCGGTCTGTGGCAGGCGGCCAAGCAGGACAACGATCTCCCCTCTTTACGCCGAACTCCGTACCCGTGGCGCCGGTGGACGACCCCCGTCCATCCTGTAACGCCCTCTGGCCCCCGAGCCCGAACGCCGTTGGAGAGGCTCCTCACCGGGAACCGTCCGTCCCGGGATCACCCGAACTCGCCGGGGAATCCCGGGACGGGACGTGGCTGGTTCGGGATGTGCGACCAAAACGGCTGGTGTGGCCTGCGGGGATACGACAGATTTGTTCCATGGAACGCCAGTTCATCAGCCACCTTGCCCATCGAGACCATCCCATCGCCGCTCCGGTGTCCGGCGCGCATGTGACCCGGCTGTTGCGCCGGGCCCGGCTGCCCGAGGGAGCGAGGATCCTGGACCTCGGCTGCGGTGAGGCGGCCTGGACGCTGCGCGCGCTGGCACTCTATGAGGACGCGACCGCCGACGGCGTCGACATCTCCGCCGACGGGCTCAAGGCGGCCGAGGGATATGCCGACGCCCAGGGCGTCTGGGAGCGCATCCGGCTACACGAAATGCCGGCCGCCGACTTCCCGGTGGCCGAGCGGTACGACCTGGTGCTCTGCGTCGGGGCGACGCACGCGTTCGGCGGACTCGGCCCCACCGTCGACCACGTACGGCGCTACCTGAGGCCGAACGGTCTGGCGCTCATCGGCGAGGGGTTCTGGGAGCACGATCCGACGCCGGAGGCGCTCACCCGGCTCGGCGCCGAACCGTCGGAGTTCCTCGACCTGCCAGGTACCGTCGCCGCCGCCGAATCCGCCGGTTTCGACACGGTCTATGCGTACACCAGCGACCAGTCCGAATGGGACGACTACGAATGGTCCTGGACGGGAACGCTCCTGCGCTGGGCCAATGAGAACCCCGGCCCGGACGCCGCCGCAGCGCGCGCGGCCGCCCTGGAGCACCGCGCGATGTGGCTGCACGGCTACCGAGGAATCCTCGGCTTCGTCACCCTCCTACTCCAACGAACCGGCTGACCCTCGGCCACGCGCCCTTCGTATAACGGTCGCGTGTAAGACGAACCGACCGACGCGGAGGCCCGGCCGGTTCCGATCACTCAGGCTCCAGGGTCGGAGGTGCTGAGGCGGAGCCTCTGTCTTGGGGTTTGGGCGGGATCCGGAGAAGAACGCGTCAGCGCTTCCCGCGAAAGCAGTATTTTTAGCGTATTCGCGAGCCCCTCCTTGTGTGACCATCAGCGACACGACAAGGAGGGGTTGCTCTATGAAGGGCAAAGCACGAAAACTCGTATTAGCCGCGATCACCTCGGTGACCGCCGTACTCGGGTTGACGCTCCCGGCCAGTCCGGCGGCCGACGCGCAATCCGCTCTGCAGGTATATCGCGGCACGGCCACCGTGGTGGTCGACTCCTATGACTACTGTGGGGGTTCCTTCGGAGGGGAGCACCGGTTCATCGGCACCAGCCGGTACAAGGCGGCCGCCAGGTTCGTCACCGGTCCGCGTAAGACCGCCGCCGGCCGTGTCGAGCGCAACCCCTTCTACTGGGAGTTGTACGTGGGGAACATCGGGCAGGTCGGGTCGTTCCAGTTCGGCTCGGCCACCATCGTCACGACGTCGGGCCGCGACATCGGCGGCAACCCGCGCGACCCAAGGCTGCTGCTCGGCTACTGGGTCACCGGCCGATCGGGAACCTCCTGGTCCGGCAAGCTGGTCGACAGCCACCGCGCGGAGGGGGCCACGTTCAACCACTTCTACGGGGAGAAGGCCATCGTCCCCTGCCGCAACCTCGGCTCGACCCGGTTCGTCTACGCTGTCAACGCCGGGGCGACGGTCTCGGGCCGAGTGAGCTCGGGCGGCGCGGCGTTCACCATCCGCGGCTCCACCTACGGCGACAACTACCAATTCCGCATCACGTTCAGCTAACCACGACCGAGGTGCGCCAGAGCCGCCTTCCCGTGATCACTCGCGGGACCTCCCCACCCGGCCACCGCACCAGCCCCGAACCGATCGAGCCCTCGGACCAGCACCGCCGTGGCGGCGCTGGTCCGTATCTGAACCGGCTCTGGCGCTGCGGGCGGGCCGTACAAACCACTCCGCGCTCGGCCTCGCCGACCGGTGCTACGTACTCCAGCCCGTAGCGTTCGCGGGGAGAGCACCGGACCACCGCACGGCGCCTCGACCATTCACGGAAAGGTCCCGCTCGAGGTAGCGGTCCACCTCGGGCGATAACTGTCGTCACTGCAGCATCCAGATTCCTCTGCCCCGGGCAGGTCAGCGCCCACACTTGGGACCATGGACTTCGATGACGATGCCTGGGCCGGCACTGAGGAACCCCTCGATGAGCCGCAGCTGCCTCGGCACCTCGCCGCTCTGGCCAGCGCCCTACAAGGGCCAGCAGATCTCGGCGTCCACCATGACCGGTAGCTCACCTATCCTCACCACGAGGAGTCCGACGGAGCGATCATCGCGTGATCCTCTGCGACACAGGCCCCCTCGCTGTGGCGTTCAACAGGGCAGATAGGGATCACGCCCGCGATGACCGTGTCGATCTGTTCGCCGGTCTTCAGCCGCGCAGTTTGCGGAGTCGCTGCGCCAGGTCGGGGATGTCCTCCAACTCCCCCGTCGTTACGGCGATGACCACTCTTTCGGCCTCGTCCACGTCCTGGTACTCCAGGATCTCCCCGTGGTCCTCCAGAAAGGCGACGGCCGCCGACCAGCCGAGCCGCTTGTTGCCGTCCACCAGCGGGTGCCCGATCAGGATGCTCTGCATCAGGGCAGCCGCCTTTCCCCACAAATCCGGATAGGCGTCGTCTCCGAATACGGTGGTCTGCGGGCGGAGCACCGCGGCATGCAGTTGGCCACCGTCGCGGAGACGGACCTCCGGCAGCACCGCCTCGGCCAGCGCGAGCAGGTCCTCAGTGGTCGGATAGACGGTCATCGGGCGAGCCGCTCGAGCAGCTCCCAGTCTCGCTCCGCGATCTTCCGCCCCATGGCCTGGTAGCGCTCGCGCCTCCGCCGGGCGATGTACTCCTCGATGGCGAGCACCATCGCCGAGTTGACGCTCTGGGCGTCCCCACTGGCGATCTTCTTGATCTGCTCGTACGTCTCATCCGGCAGCCGAAGCCGTGTCTCAGCCATACCACCGACGGTACCACTTTTTGGTACCACCTCCCGGCGGCTCGGAGGCAGGGGGCGTCCCGGCCGACGAGGGGAGACAACGCCGGGTTCGCCCATTTGCGATCCTTGCGAAACAACTGCAGTAGCTCACCGTAGATCTGATGGCCTAGCGTCGGTTTGACCGGTACTCAGCCCATAGATCAACAGCCTGCTGTAGATCAAGAGTGGCGACGTCCTCGCGAGACATCCCCGCCGTGTATATGAGGCGGTCCGCGAGCCAGTCCGGCACCGGTTCCCGGGGAGGCGGTTGATCGACGCGGATGTGATCGGCCATAGCGCCCAGACGTTCGATGAGCTCCGCGAGTCGCACTACTTCGGGACGCCCCTTTCCAGCGGCCCGGACCCTGGCCGTGGCCTCCGCGTCGGCTCTTTCGCCAACAGCCGATACTTCGCAAATCTCGATCGACTTGTCGTCAGCGATGCGGTAGACGACCCGCCAGGTGTTGCGCCCCACCACGAGCTTGCGGAACCCCGTCAGCTCTCCGCCCAAGGGGTAGCCGGCCTCGGAATTGTCGAGCAGAAGGAGGATCTTCTTGAGAACCTTCGGCGCGGCATCGGGACCGATTCGCCGTAGGTCATCGACCGCCGGGGCGGTGAAGACGACATCGGACATGCCTACTCGTCATCCGGCATCGCGGCCAGTGACTCCCGCGTCTGCCCGAAGGCGCCAAGCACGTCATCGAGCGTGATCCGCTCACCCGTGTCCGTGACCGAGCGCGCGAGCACCAGAGCCAAGTCCCGAAGGTCAGCCGCGGCTTCCTCCAGCTCTTCCAGGCGACGAATGCTGACCACCGCCGCCACCGGTTGGTGTCGGCGGGTCACCACCAGGTCGGTTCCCTTCTCCGCGTCGGCGACCAGGCGCGCTACTCCGCGCTGGGCGGCTTCAGTGACGCTCAGTTCGGTGGCATCATGCAGAACCGTCATACACCTAACTATACATGTCACTATACAGATACCGAACGTGATGACAGAAGTTCCTGGCCTTGACATCCCGGGGCGGAGGCGCCCTCCAGGTGAGGGCGGGCTCACGGATCACGCTTCGCTGGCGGTGAGGCCGACCGCGCAGGCTACGCCGGTGCCTACCAACGTGTATCTATGTGCCCCATGCGACGAGCAGCGATCTACTGCCGGATCAGCCAGGACCGCGAAGGCGCAGGATCAGGTGTCGCCCGCCAGGAAACCGACTGCCGAGCCCTGGTCGAACGCAAAGGGTGGACCGTCGTGGACGTCTACCCCGACAACGACGTCAGCGACTACTCCGGAGCCCCGCGCCCCGCCTGGAAACGTCTGCTGGCCGACATCGAAGGCGGAGCCGTCGACGCCATCGTCTGCTGGCACGTCGACCGGCTGACCCGCTCCCCGCGCGAACTGGAAGACGTGATCGACCTGGCCGACCGCCACGGCGTCGAACTGGCCACCGTCACCGGGGAGATCGACCTCGCCGCCCCGACCGGACGCCTGATCGCCCGGATGCTGGGAGCCGCCGCCCGCCACGAGGCCGGACACAAAGCCGAAGCGGCGTGTTCAGCGCGCTCCTGGTTTGTCTGGCAATCGCACGACGGCTGTACCGGATTGGGACTCGCCGAACCCCCAGCCTGCAACAAGGGAGCAGCCGACCGCTTCCAGGACATCGGTCCACGGCCAGTAGTCGGTGCCGCAGTAGAAGCCGCCCTCGCTGCGCGCGTCGTCCTCGGTGAGGCAGAGCATGCGGAGATGGTCGCGGAGCGCGGGATGCGTGACCGCGCTCAGCCTTTCTTCCCAGGGTTCGTCGGCGGAGCAGGCGCCATCCATGTCGTGAATCGACACCAGGTGTTCGGGGCCACGCTCGGTGAACGTAGCGGCCCGCATCGCATCGGTGAGAGTGCCATCGGTGGCGACGCGCAGCAGCACGGTCAGCCAGCCGTTCAGTTTCTTGGATTCCTTGTTGGTCAGGTCGACGCCATGGCGGCCCAGGAGCGGTCCCAACTCCGCGCCGTGCACCAGCACTTCACCGGCTTCATCGACCGAGGAGACGGTCCGCAGGTCGGCGACGAAGGTGTCGTCGAACGGCCGGGGGCCCTTGTGCCCGCCGTCGCCCCACGGCCCCGTTCCTGCCAGGAGTTCGGCATCGAAGCGGAACAGCGACTCGCTCAGGTTGAACTGCCATGTCCAAGGGGAGAAGGGGTACTCACCGTCCGAATCCGGAAGGTGCCTCGGCTCCCGACCTGACAGCGCGTCAGGGATGGCCCAGGGATTCGGGAACAGGAACTCGTCGAGGGGGTCCGAGGCGTAATACACCCCGTATCTGGCGGCGGGGTCGACGGTCGGCTTTCCACCGAGCAGTATCTCGAAGGCACTGGCCAGCGCGGCACCCCACCCGCTGAGGTCAGTCGCCGGGTCCGTCTCGGGTGTCACCATGAGCACTCCTTCATGCCGTGTCGCGTGGGTTGACGCAAGATACCGGCCGCCATTGGCACTTCCCGGGGCCAATGGCGAAGCCCGCCGCAAAGGCGGACGTGATACTTCCAGACTCGTTGCTTATCGGCATCGGTAAAACTACGCAACACGGATCCTGGGTTCGAAAACGCGCACTAAACCCGACATCGGCCTGTTCGAGATCGCTGCTCGACGATGTGGCATGGACCTTGCTGGTGGGGGATGGATGGTCGGGGACCATCTGGTCGCCGACATTGGTGGGGGACGGGCCGCCGGTCTCCGTACGATCTGGATTGACCGGGGAAGGTACTCCCCGTCGACTCCTGGCGCAGGTCACCAGACAGCCCTTGGCTGATCTTCTTCCCTAGACACGAAGACGATCAGCCAAGGGCTGTCTCATAGGTCACTCGGGGTCGCCCCAGGGGACCCACAGGTTAAGGATCAAGTCAGCGGACGATGCCCTGGCTGTCCTTGCCGTCGCCGTCCCAGTCGCCGATCACGGGCAGGTCGCCGGCGTCGCCGTAGCTGACAAGGTGGGTGGTCTCGGTCGCCGAGGTGACCGGACTGGTACGCATGTAGAACCCGCTACCCATGCGGACACCGACGTTGTCCTTACCGTCACCGTCCCAATCACCCACGAACGGCACCGCACCCGAGTCGCCGTACAAGAACGTGTACTCGGCCTGACCGGTGGCGGGATGGTTGCTGATGAAGAATCGACCCGACGCCGGGTCGTAGGCACTGACGGTGTCCTTGCCATCACCGTCCCAGTCACCCGCCAGCGGGATCATGGGAGCGTCGCCGTAGGCCACCGACTGCGTGGTCTCGGTCGCCGAGGTGACCGGGCTGGTACGCATGTAGAACCCGTTGCCCATCCGGACACCGACGTTGTCCTTGCCGTCACCGTCCCAATCACCCACGAACGGCACCGCACCGGGGTCGCCGTACACGAACGTGTACTCGGCCTGACCGCCGGCCGGGTTGTTACTGATGAAGAAACGACCCGAAGTAGGGTCGTAGGCACTGACGGTGTCCTTGCCGTCACCATCCCAGTCACCCGTGATGGGCACCATCGGGCTATTGCCGAAATGGATCACCGGCCGAGTGGCAACGGTGGAGTTCTGATCGTCGGTCAGATAGAAGTCCAGCACCCCCAAGTCGCCAGAGCCGTTCCACAGGGCGTTGACGAGCAGTTGGGCGTCGTGGACCTCGCGGCCGTAGGCGTCCGGAACCGCCGAGACCTGTACCTTCTGGCAGATGGCGCCGATGTCCCCGCTCATCCATGAGTTGTTGGGGAACTTGCGCAGCATGGCGTTGATGAACGCGTTGGTGGCGTACACCGGGTCGGTCAGCTGGGCCGGGGTACCCCATCCCTGGGAAGGGCGCTGCTGGAACAGTCCCAGGCTGTCGTGGTCGGCGGCGACCGTGTAGTTGTGCAGGGTGCTCTCGGTGATCGCCGTGGTCACGGCGATCACCGCCGCCCGCTTGTCCAGCCCGCGGCCTTTGACGGTGCGGGTGATGATCCGGGCGCACGACACGTTGTAGGCGTTCACACTCCGTCCCAGGCGCGGGCCGTTCATGGACGGCCTCACCTGGTTGGCGACCGCGCCGTCGGCCGCGGTCTCCCCGCCCGGTACGCACGCCGCGTAAGCCAGCGCGGCCGAGAGCTCCGCGGACACCGGAGGGCCGGCGGGACCAGGAACGGGAGGCGTGGGTCCGAGTCCGGCAGCCTGGGCCGTGGTCGCCCCGGCGGCGGAGGCGAGGAGTCCGCCGACGAGAGCGGTAAGCGCGATCAGAGGTCGGACGACGAAAGAACGGGGGCGCCGGGGAAGGGTGTTCATGGTCTTCTCCTGGAGGGATGTGATGGCCCTGTCTCCAGCCGTCGGGAGACAGGGCGCAGGGAGAGTGAGAAGGGGAGGGCAGCCGGATGTCGTGCTCGGATGTCTTCTCCGGCCGAGATCCGGCTCGAAGAGCCTTGGTGGCCCTAAGTCACGGGGATGTCAGCGGACGATGCCCTGGCTGTCCTTGCCGTCGCCGTCCCAGTCGCCGATCACGGGCAGGTCGCCGGCGTCGCCGTAGCTGACAAGGTGGGTGGTCTCGGTCGCCGAGGTGACCGGGCTGGTACGCATGTAGAACCCGCTACCCATCCGAACGCCGACGTTGTCCTTACCGTCACCGTCCCAATCACCCACGAACGGCACCGCACCGGAGTCGCCGTACAAGAACGTGTACTCGGCCTGACCGGTGGCGGGATGGTTACTGATGAAGAAACGACCCGACGCCGGGTCGTAGGCACTGACGGTGTCCTTGCCATCACCATCCCAGTCACCCGCCAGCGGGATCATGGGAGCGTCGCCGTAGGCCACCGACTGCGTGGTCTCGGTCGCCGAGGTGACCGGGCTGGTACGCATGAAGAACCCATTGCCCATCCGGACACCGACGTTGTCCTTGCCGTCACCGTCCCAATCACCCACGAACGGCACCGCACCGGGGTCGCCGTACACGAACGTGTACTCGGCCTGACCACCGGCCGGGTTGTTACTGATGAAGAAACGACCCGAAGTAGGGTCGTAGGCACTGACAGTGTCCTTGCCGTCACCATCCCAGTCACCCGAGATGGGCACCATCGGGCTATTGCCGAAATGGATCACCGGCCGAGTGGCAACGGTGGAGTTCTGATCGTCGGTCAGATAGAAGTCCAGCACCCCCAGATCCGAACCACCCACCCCGCCCACGGGGGCGGAGTAGCCGACGATGTCGATATTGGTGCGGGAGTAACTGTTCTCCTTGATGCGATTGCTGCTGTTTCCTTCGATGGTGTAGACGGTGCTGCTGGTCGCCGACTTGACGATCCCGACGTGGTCGATGGTGCCGTTCTGGTCCCAGTCGAAGACGAGGGAGTCGCCCGGCTGGGGTGTGTAGCCACTGGCGCGGGTGTGCCAGGTGCCGTGCTTCGTGCCGTAGTCCTTGAAGGAACTGGCCCAGCCGGTGAGCACGCCTCCGCTGGTCTCGGGCACATCGGCGTACGGCACGCCGGCGTTCTTCCACACGTACTTGGAGAAGTCGGCGCACCAGTCGCTCTGGCGCCACTGAACTCCGTCTGTGGAGGGGCAACCGGATGCGGGCTTCCAGTTTCGGAAGTAGCCGGTGTAGTAGTTGCACCCGCTTCCCGCCGGCTGCTCGTGGTTGCGCGATGAGTTGTTGAGCTGGCTTTGCGCGACCGAGACGATGGTGTTGCGGGACACGGCAGCGGCCGGCGTCGCGGTGGCGGCGATCAATCCCGATCCCAGGACGGTCGCGGTGGTCAGCCCGGCGCCGAGGCGTCGGACGAATCGCGGGCCGCTGTGTGCTCCTATCCGGGCAACCTTCTTGCTCATGGGCGTGCCTTTCTCCGGGGGTCCTGGTCGACCTCTGCGAGAAAGGCTGCTTTCCGGCGCTCCAAATTTCCTGTAATAGTGCTCCAGCGTCATCTATAGAAGCCGGGACGACGCCGGCAGGCGGAAGCCGTCGCCCGTGCCCATTAGGCCTGGTGAGTTGGAGAGGCTCCCTGCTCGTGCGCTGCGCCATCGAGCCATCACGTCGCGCGACAACGGCTGGAGACCGATCCTGGGCCCGACCTGGAGATATGGAGACGGAAGTCCGCCAATGGGTTCCGCTTGAGAAGCCCGGCTCCTATCATTGCCTTACTTCGTCACGTCGGCCCCCACAGGGGGATTGTTGGAGTTTCGTCTGCTCGGGCCGGTCGAAGCATGGCACAGTGCGCGCCGCCTACCGCTGGGGGGCCCGAAACCCCGTGCTCTCCTGGCCGCTCTGCTGCTGAGCCCCGGCAGGGTGGTCTCCAGCGATCGCCTGGTGGACATCCTTTGGGGGCAGGAACCGCCGGGAAGTGCCCACGCGCTCATCCAGACCTACGTTTACGGGCTGCGCCGCGGACTTGCCGCGATCGGCGAGACGCCCGTGATCGAGACCCGGCCGCCCGGTTACGTGGCCCGCCCCCGACCCGGGCAAGTGGACTTGGAGACTTTCGAGCAACTGGTCGCGGACGGCCGACGACATGCCGCCGACAGTCGCCACGATTCCGCCGCCAGGGATCTGCGAGCGGCATTGACGTTGTGGAGAGGAGCCGCCCTCGGAGGGCTGGGCCTCGCACTGCGCGCCGAAGCGGAGCGGCTCGAGGAGACGCGCTTGTCCGTCCTTGAGGAGCGAGTCGACGCCGAACTCGCGCTGGGCAAGGAAGCGGAGATGATCGGCGAGCTCACCGAGCTGGTGAGGAGCCACCCAACTCGCGAGCGCCTCCGCGCACAGCTCATGAAGGCCATGTACAGGCTGGGTCGCCAGGTGGACGCGATAAGCGTCTATCACGAGGGCCGTCAGACGTTGGCAGACGAGTTGGGCGTCGATCCCGGCCCGGAGCTACGGCAGTTGTACGAGGCGATGCTGCGAGCGGATTCGTCGCTGCTTCCGTCTGCGGCGCAACGGGTGGCCGAGTGTGTCGACGTCGCCGAGCCCGTGCCTGCGGAGGAACCCGTACGCCGGGCCGGACCGGAGGTCCAGGAACCCGTACGCCGGGCCGGACCGGATGTCGTTCCGAGCCATCTCCCGCGAGGTATAGCCGATTTCACAGGGCGGGACAAGCAGCTCAGCGAGCTCACCGCCATCCTCACCACGCCCAGCGACACTGTGACGGTGTGTGTCATCTCTGGCAAGGGCGGAGTGGGCAAGTCCGCGCTCGCGGTGAAGGCGGCGCACCACGTAGCCGAGGCGTTCCCCGACGGCCAGCTGTACGCCGACCTGCGTGGCGTCACCGAGTCGCCCGCGCCGCCTCTGGAGGTGCTGGGACGGTTTCTCCGAGCCCTCGGCGTCCAGCCGGCTGCGATCCCGGACACGCTTCAGGAAAGGGTCGACACCTATCGGAGCCTCCTGGCGGGCCGCCGACTGCTCGTCGTCCTCGACGACGCGGGCACCGAACAGCAGGTTCGCCCAGTGTTGCCGGGCAGCCATACCTGCGCGGTGTTGATCACAGCCCGTCGAAGGCTGGTGGGCCTGGACGGGATGAGCCTGAGCGATCTCGGTGTGCTCGACACGCAGGGGGCCGTCGACCTGCTGGCCCGCATCGCGGGACGCGAGCGCGTCTATGCCGAGCACGATGCCGCCGAGCGCATCGTCCGTCTATGCGGCCACCTGCCGCTGGCGCTTCGTACAGCGGGCGCGCGACTTGCCGCCCGCCCGCACTGGTCGCTCGCGACGCTGGCCACGCGTCTCGGCGACGAACGCCGCCGGCTCGACGAACTCACCGCCGGCGACCTGGAGGTGCGGGCGAGCGTAGGGCTGAGCTATCGAGGGCTCGACGACATGGCGAAAAAGGCGTTCCGCCGGCTCGGGCTGCTGGGAGTGCCCGACTTCACGTCATGGGTCGTGGGGGCGCTCCTGGACGTGGCAGAGGTGACAGGTGAGGAGATCATCGAGCGGTTGATGGACGCCCAGCTCCTCGACCACGTCGCTGTCGACGCCGCCGGCCAGAGCCGTTACCGGCTGCACGACCTGCTGCGCGTGTACGCGGCCGAGCGAGCAGAGGCGGAGGAACCGGCCGAGGAACGCGCCGCGGCGATGACTCGAGCGCTTGGTGGATGGCTGTGGCTGATCACGCATGCCGCCGCCGCGAGCCCTTCGGGCGCGCTTCCGTTACGCCGCGACTACGCCACGGCTCGGCCCATCGGCTTGGAAGTGTCGGAGCGGGTGGCCGACGACATGACGGCGTGGTTCGACGCCGAGGCTTCGGCGCTCGTCGTAGCCGTGGAACGGGCCGCCACGATGGATCTCCACGAGGTGACGTGCGAGGTGGCCGCCGCACTGTGTCCTTCGTCATTCTCCGTGGACACGCGATTCGAGGAGTGGCAACGCACCCACGAATCGGCATTGGACGCCGCCAGGCGGGCTGGAAACCTATTGGGTGAAGCGACCTTGCTGGTGGGGCTCGGCCAGCTGCGCCAGCGACAGGACCGCTATCCGGAGGCGCGGGCGTTCTTCCGCCAAGCGCTTCCGCTCCTGCGGGAGGGCGGGGACACCCATGGGGAAACTGTGGCCATCGCCGGAATCGGCGCCGCCTGCCGAGAACAGGGAGATTTCGCGCAGGCATTGGTCCACCTCCGGCACGCGGGTGCCGCCTTCGAATCGCTCGGCGACGACGCCGGTATCGGCTACGTTAACCGGCTGGCCGGGTCGGTGATGCTCGAAACGGGTGACTTCGAGGCCGCGTCGTCACTTCTGAACGCGGCGTTGGCCGCTTTCCGGCGGTTGGGCAGCAAGCGGGGTGAAGGCCTCACGTTGCGGTCGATCGCACTGGTCCACCGAGGCTTGGGCGACCTCGAGCAGGCGGAGGCGCTGTGCGTGCAGGCGGCCGCTCTGCTGCGTGAGGCGGGTGATCCGCTCATGGAGGCATACGCGGTTCAGGCCCTTGCCAAGATTCGGATCCGGCTCGGGGGCGATGTCCCGGTTCTGCCCGACCTCGTCGAAGCCTTGAGCGTGTGCGAGCAGCACGGCGACCGGTTCGGGGTCGGACTCATCCAGCGCACCATCGGAGAACTGCACTTGGCCCGCGGGCGGCACGACCTTGCCGAGGCCCATCTCAACCGGTCCATCGTGATGTGGGACGGGCTGGAACTTCCGCTGTTCCGCGCGCGTACGATGCGTGACCTGGCGTCCGTTCGCGAAGCGGTCGGAGACGAGAAGACCGCCGAGTCCCTCCGGGTTACCGCCCTCGGCATTTTCGCCGAATTCGGCACACGCGAGTACGGCGAGCTCGGCGGTCAACGGGACGGCTCGGTCGGCTGAATCGCCAACGACCCGCTTGGTGCGTTCTTGTAGGGAACTTATAGAGCATAGGCCGAACCTGGGGGAGATCTATCCGCCGTTACGAGCGCGCCCAACCGGCGGGCTCGTGGCGGCGACCTTCTTTTCAGTCCCAGGAGAACAACGTGCCGGAAATCGTGCTCATGTCCGACCCTCGTGTGTCCGCGATCCCTGTCGAGGACCGGGGAGAGCCGCTTGTGGACCTGCGTTCGATCCCGGATCTGCTCCTGGATCAGCGCCTCGCCGATTCCGACGGCGCGTACGCCCATATTCGCCAAGGACATGTCGGCCGGCTCTTGCGAGCTCAGGAACGGCTGCCGGAAGACCTGCGTCTGCTGATCACCGAGGGTTACCGGCCGCTGGCATTGCAGAAACAGTATTTCTCGGCATACGCGGCAAAGCTGAGCGACGCCAATCCTGACTGGTCCGAGGAACACGTCTACGTGCAGGCAAGTCGCTCCCTTTCCCCACCCCACATCGGCCCTCATGTCTGCGGCGCCGCCGTAGATCTCACCCTGTGCACACGGGACGGCCAGGAGCTGGACATGGGGACGGAAGTCAACGCCAGTCCCGAAGAAAGCGAAAACGCCTGCTACACGGCTGCGGAAAACATCTCCGCTCAGGCCAGGGACAACCGGATGATCCTTAACGAGGCTCTTGAGGAAGCAGGATTCATCAACTACCCCACCGAATGGTGGCACTGGTCATACGGCGACCGCTACTGGGCCCTGCTCACCGGAGCCCAGGCGGCCCTCCACGGCCAGATCGACTGGCCTCCAAGGGCGAGCGGCACCACGGTGCTTCCAGGCGCCTAGCGGACACGGACGACTCCAATCGGACACGCGACGCCCGTGCCCCGAGGCCGCAGTAGCCGTTGGGGAGCTTGTACAGCTACTGCTTGGTGGTAGCACTGCGCTTCATGCGGCAATCGGGACCAAGGGCCCAACGGCACCGCCCCCATGGCGGGACGTCACCACGACCAGCGTAGCGTTCGGGAAATACCCACTCTCCGCACGCAACGGAGGTAGGGTTTTTTCCGAACGCCAAGGGGACTGGAGACCTGATGGAGGAGAGGCCACAGCCTCGGACCGGGACCCCATCCGGACCGCGCGTTCACGCAGTTCGACGGAGTACTTCCTCGGGGGTGCCATAGCCCTCACCCTTCCAGGTATCAGGGCCTCCAACCAACCCGGGGCGCTCCATGACGTTGGTGCCCCGAGGCCGCAGTAGCCGTTTGGCACCTTAAACAAGTATTGCTGGTGGTAGCGGTCTGCTTCCGGCAGTAATTCGTAGACCAGGCCCAAGGCCGTGGCTTGCCGGATTACCCGTCAGTCTTCAGGCGCCGGTGTCCTTCGGGTGACGAGGCGATGCGTAGATCACCCAGACAGTTCGAGTGAGATCATCAATGGCGTAGCGGACGCGCCCGCCGCTGGTGACCTCGAATTCCCACTGCTCAAGGTCTTGTCCGTTATGACGATGAGTCGCGAGGTCGCCGCGTAGGCGGTGCTGACGCTCATGATCTGCCCGCGAGCGTGGATCGGTGCGTAGCAGTTCGAAGCAGCGGCGCGTGTTGGCCAAGGCGTGACGGCACAGTTCCTCCCAGCCCTTGACCGCGTCGCTGGTACCGAACCGGACATCCCACTCACCGTCCGGAGGTGGGACCGTCACCCGGTCTCCACGCTTCGGACTCACGCCGAAACCTCGACCGGTCCGAAGTCGCCGCTCGTAGCCGTACGGGCCTGGGCATAGTCGGCGGGGTCGGCCTTGATGCGAGCGGTTGCCCGCCAACCGGTGATGACCTCCTGGAGGGTGACATCAACATCAAGTTCCGCCGCATCGGACAGCGCCTCGACCAGTTCGAGGGTGAAGGCACGTAGCTCGGCAGAGGTGAGGTGGCGGACCCAGGGAAAGACCTCGGGCATGGCGATGACCAAGGAGCGAGCAGTCGGATCATGCTTGATGAGGGCCAGGAACAGGCGAGATGCCGTAGCCAGCGTCTGCTCGCGCCGTTCCTCTCTATCTGCTGCGGTCAGGTAGAAATCCGGGGCATCGCGGTGAGTAACCCGCACTCGACCGAGCCGTGTGGCGCGTTCGGCCACGGCTCGAGGGTTCCTCGACAGATCCGAGAACGTCACGGCGTCGACATTGCTAGCGCTCACCTCACCATCGTAAATCAGAACACATTCTGAGACGCGGTGAACCGGCGTGGGCGGAGGGTCCAGGCTACGTGTCGGCTGAACCACTCAGACGCTTACGACCCAGACCCTTTACCGCACAGCGTGCGAACAGGCTCACGCGAGTGCCACAGTCACTGTCGTGACCTTGATGGACGTACTCGTCGACTTCGCCCGGACCGGTCGGATCGGGCTACTTCGCTGCGGGATGACCCTGGCCGAGGCCGAAGATCTCCTCGGCCCAGGACGTCCGCACCCCGCCATCCTCATGAAGGGGCCCGATATTGACGGCTACCCCTACTCCTGGGACGGACTGCGGCTGGAAGTCACCCAGCAGGTCGTCAGCGGCCTCTGGATCAACCTCTGGCCCGGCTCGACCACGAAACTCCCGAGGCGTCCACGTGGGGACGATGGCACCTCACCCGCTAACGGGAGAGCTTCGTCAGGCTTCACCGGACGTCAGCCCAACCGGGCAGACCACACCCGTTCCAACGAGCGTGTATCTATGTGACCCATGCGGAGAGCTGCGATCTACTGCCGGATCAGCCAGGACCGCGCGGGCGCTGGACTCGGCGTCGCCCGCCAGGAAGCCGACTGCCGGGCGATGACCGAGCGCCGAGGCTGGCAGGTAGCGGACGTCTACTCCGACAATGACGTCAGCGCGTACTCGGGAAGCCCCCGCCCCGCCTGGCGACGACTGCTCAGCGACATCGAGGCCGGCACGGTCGATGCGATTGTCTGCTGGCACGTCGACAGACTGACACGATCCCCGCGCGAACTCGAAGACGTCATCGACCTGGCCGACCGGCGCGGCATCGAACTCGCCACCGTGACCGGAGAGATCGACCTGGCCACCCCGACCGGCCGCCTGATCGCCCGCATGCTCGGAGCCGCCGCCCGCCACGAGGCCGAGCACAAAGCCGAAAGGCAAAAGCGCCAGCGACGCCAGAACGCCGAAGCCGGCAAGGTATCCGGCGGTGGAATGCGCCCCTACGGCTACGCAGACGACCGGATAACCGTCTTCGAAGAAGAAGCCCAGGTGATCCGCGAGGCCGCCCGCCGGGTGCTGGCCGGCGAATCACTGGCCAGCGTCTGCAAGGACTTCGAGCAGCGGGACGTGAAGACCCCTTCCGGCCGTCACTGGATCCCCACCACATTGCGCCGCCTGCTCGCGTCCGCCCGGATCAGTGGCCGAAGAGAGCACACGCCACGCAGCAGCTTCCACACCACCCGCCCTTTGCTGGGTGAGATCGTCGCCGACGCCGTCTGGCCCGCGATCATCACCCCCGTCGACTCCGACCGGCTACGTGTACTGCTCAGCGATCCCACCCGCGACTACCGCCGCCAGGCCGCCACCGGACGCTCCTACCTTCTGTCCGGCATCCTGCGCTGCGGACGATGCGGGCACCGGATGAACGGCCGCCCCCGGCAAGGTGTCCCCCGGTACGTCTGCCCCAACGTCCCCGGCAGCGGCTCCTGCGGCGGTGTCGCCAGCAACACCGCCCGCACCGACGACCACATCCGCGACATGCTGCTGACCGCACTCGACTCCCCCGCCCTCGCCGAACGCATCCGCCACCAGGACGGCGACGACGACAACCTCGCCGAGGCCATCCGCGCCGACGAGGGACTCCTCGAAGAACTCGCCCAGGCATGGGCCACCCGCGAGATCACCCGCAGAGAATGGATGGCCGCCTGCGCCCCAATCGAACTGCACTGAACAAGAACAGGGCACAACTGGCCGGCCTCTCCCGAACCTCGCCCCTGATCCCCTTCATCGGCACCGCTCAAGACATGCTCACCAGGTGGCAGGCCATGAACGTCTCCCAGCGACGCGCCATCGTCGCCGCGGTCATTCGCTCCATCACCGTCGCCACCGCCAACCCACGCAAGAAGTGGGACCCCGACCGGTTCACCATCGAATGGATCGCCTAAGCGGCAGCATCCAAGAGCACCGGCTCGTCCCCGCCGACGAGCCGGAACACCGACGCCACCCGCTCCAACACCGCCAGATCCTCAACCACCGGCGCAAGCCCCTGCGCCGCCCGAGATGCCGCCACCCGCGCCCGCATCTCGTCATTCACCCACACCCGCCACCAGGCAGCCACCCCACACGACGCCCACCCCACGGCACCGCGCTCCCAGATCCTCCCTCCGCTGCATGCTCGCCTCCCCTCTCGCCCCTTTCCATCGATGACGAGACCAAGAATGCGACCAACACCCAGAACCAGGACACCACACAGCCGGACACCACCAAGACGTCCAAGAAATCCCTGCTGAGACAGGACGTCCCCAGTCGTACTCAACACCGCTCCACCGGCCAGCGAGCGGAACACCGACCACCACACGTACAACCAGCGAAGATGCGAACCGGCCAAGATCGAAAGTAACTTATCTGTACATGTATGAAAGGCGGCCCGCTGCGCGGCCCGCCGGGCGCGCCGGTCGGCAAGCGTGCCCGGCTGCGGCTCTTCGGCCGGTCCGGGCACGCACCGCCCCGCGCGCCCGAGGCCCGACAGCAGCAGCCAGTAAGACGATGAGAGCCGCTTCCTCCCCTCCTCCGGTCCTCGTCATGCCGCCTGGGCGCCGGCCACCTGGTACCTGTCCCGGCAGCGACCGTCACGGAGATCGCTCGACTGCGGCATGTCGAGATCATCCCGTTCTCGATGGCCTCCAATGAGTTCCCGTCGTCGTGGCTGAGCTAGGGCTGGGCCATCACACCGGTACAGGTTGCGATCGCGCTGTGGCTGGTCACCGCACGGGGTTGAGGGCGATCGAAGGTCCTTTCGTCGGCACGAAGATCATCGTCTACACCAGAGCCGGAGGAACCCCCTCTGCGTTCAGGTAGAAATCTGATAGTGAGTATCTCGGATATGCCTCCGTCATGTACGCTTCCTGCACCCATAGGTGTGTCAGGCGAGACGCCAGCAGCAAAGCCTTTGGAATGGCAGCCTGACGGAATTCGTACATCTTGTCGTAGAAGTCGTCGTCGTCCTCATCTTGATCTTCGTCCGACGGAGTGAGGTTTACCTCGCTTATCTCGCTTGATAAGGCATCTTCATCACTTCCGCGTCGTAACGACGAGTCGTAGATGTCGAATACCGTTACAACTTCGCCGTCAACCGCGTATACAAAACTGGCGATATCATCCGATGTAAGCGACACTGCTGCGATAGTGGTATCCGTGGACAAGATTCCAACAACGCTCTGTAGCATGCCAGCGTAGCCGGCGCGCTCGACAAGGAGCACCCCTCCATTCACAGTATGGAGCGCCGCGACGAACGGCCCTCCCGATGTTTGCATACTTCCAGAATCCACAGGAGCGTTCAGCCCTAGCCTTTCTCGGATGCTCTCTTCACTGACCCCCGTTACAAAGATAACGCTGAACCCTGATATCCATAGGCCCGAGAAATGATCCGCGGTGATCCAAGAATACTTATCGATGGCCATGGTCAAGTACCTCCTAACGAACTCCTAGGCTACAACCGATAGACCGTACTCCTCGACGACGTCCCGCGGCTAGCCCTGGAAGGGAGATCAGTCTCGGGCTCGCCAGCATCGATTCATATCGCCGCCGGCGATGATAATTCCCTTGGAATGAGGGACGCGGGCTCCGAGGGATACTTGAGCCCGCGTCACTGCCTACCTGTTACGGTTGTGTCACCCCACGGGGGGATCCCAGGTTCTCACCCAGAATTCATCGCCGTCCAATACGTGGTCGTTCGAGTAGAACACGTCTAGTACGGCCGTACCCCACAACTGGTTTTCGGGACCAGGAATTACCCATACAGAGTAGTTGTCCTTAAATTTTTTGGTCGCCTGGTCCCTTTGGGCTGAGCCCTCCCGCGTGGACTGGAAGGGGAATTCATCGCAGTTCCCTACAGGTCCGGCCTGCCCCTGCGGACTTCTATGCGCGATCGAATAGTCTGCCGAGAAGTTTTTCCCCCATATTCTCTTGCAGGTTCTGTAGGATCTACCGTTGTTACGTGCCTTCATTTGCTGGTCGGCCGTACGGGTCAGCCTGGAGTTCAACGAGCCTCCAGGTATGCGCTTCCCGGCTATTGGCGGCTGCGTTGCCTCCGGATAGTGCAAGGCGAACCAGATGTGCCATACCTGGTTATCGTATCCTGTATTTTTGGCGATGGTGAGATGCGGGATAACCCAGGGGAAAACGCACCCGCCACCCCAACTGATATAGGACGCACTGTCACAACGAACGGTTTGCCAGGAATCGGAAACGTAACCTTTGACCGTCTGGCTGTCCGGCATAGAGGCCCAGATCTTAATGAGGCAGTAGTCGCGCCATTCTCCCGTGGTTCCCGGGGGCGGAGCAGGGGTAGGCGGAGGAGATGTAAAGATACCACCGCTCGCAACGCCGTCCAGCTTCCATTGTAAGAATGTCTGCTCCTTTTTGTTATTGGAGGCGTCCGGCTTGCAGTTAGCCTGGCGATCAGGTGACGTCTGATCTGTGGTGGATGAGACTCCCACCTTCATCCTGGCGCTCCATAGGCTGGTGACGTAGCCCTCGGTCGACCAGTCATCGAGTACCACCGAGTACACGAACGACCTACGATTACGATTCAGTTCGCCGATAACGGTGTATCTGAACTGGATGTAGCCAATGTACTTGCCGGTCGTCGTGTTGAAGTTCCAATACCTCCAGTAACCCCAATAGCAGGAGTTGTAGCAGGGCCCCGGCGTTCTTGAGTTCTGATGCGGTATGGCGCGGTTGAGGTTTCGGCAGGTGGCATACGAAAGAGCGCGACTTCTGGTGATCTTTCA
>NZ_JBFBCI010000018.1:0-131046 GCF_040683095.1 Sphaerisporangium sp. NPDC051017 | reverse complement strand
CGGGCTTTCGGCATGCCCGAACCCGGAACTCTGCACCCAACACCATGATCAACACGACCTCAGGAAAGCTTGATCATGATCGTGAAAGATCTGGGTCGGCTTCGGCATCGTCGCGCAGCAGGTCCCTGGCTTGCTCGACGTCGCCCTGGCGGTACGCCTCTTGGGACTTGTTGGTATCAAGCTCCTCGTACGCCTGCCAACATTCGAGTTTGAGAAACCGCCATTCGATCCGCGACCAAGCCTTCGAGAACTGCTGCCCGCCCTGATCGAAGGTCAGCCGCCTGCCGGTGCGCGTCGCCCCTGAAATCATCTAGCTGTCCGGAATGTCTTTTTTCGCCGACATGAGGGCGGCTCGGGAGATCCGGACGATCCGCTCATCAGCAGCGCATCTCGCGTCGCCTAGAGGCTGGGTCCCGATCTGATCGGTGATATCGGTCCCGATGATGGCGAAGCTCCCGTCGTCCAACTCAACGATATCGGGTGAGCCACTGACGGCAGTAGCGTCGCCACGCTCTTGCGGATTGATACCAAGCCGCCTGACAACTCTCGCGACTTCCTCGCATATGACGTAACGGCTCAACGCAGCCATATCACGCAATAAGAAACATGATAATCTATGCCTAATTAAGTGACGACCTGTCACGGCAATTAATAGCCAACCGATAAGGGAAATCCGGCGCGCCCCGACGACGCGATGTCCGGATGTGGGATGGAGAGGTCAGCGCCCGGCGCGGCCTCACGGCCGGGTCTTCGTCCCTCTCACGGGGACCTCGGCGCACCGTTCACACAGCCATCCTGGACCGCAGAATCACGTCATCTCATCAGACTGTCGTGGATTGAGTTCACATGTGTTCTAATGTAGATCCACGCACACGACGCTGATGGAAAGACGCGTATCGTGATCACCCCCGTCACGCACCTGGACGAGTTCCGCTCCCGCACGTCGCGGACGAGCCGCCGGTCCCGTCGCCTGGAGCACCAGGAGTCGCTGCGGCAGGGCCGGGCCATGCACCTGATCGACATCGAGAACCTCGTGGGCTCTACCCGCCCCACGACCTGCGAGGTCGAGGAGGTCATGACCATCTACGAGTCGCTGGTCCCCATAGGAGCGATGGATCACTACGTCGTGGCCGTCAACCACACCGCGCTCCTGGCGGTCGGAATCGCCTTCCGAGGAGTGCGACTGCTCGCACGCTCCGGTCCCGACGGCGCCGACCGGGCACTGGTCGAGTCGGCGTACGACGACCGCATTGACCTGCGGTTCGAGCGCGTGATCATCGGGTCTGGGGATGGCTACTTCGTCAACCTCGCCGACTGGTTGACGGAAGCCGGGCTGCACGTGACGGTCGTCTCACGCCGCGGCTCTCTCAGCCGCCACCTGGCCGCCATCGTCCCCGATGTCGTCTGCCTCGAGCCACCCGCACTGCACGCCGCCTGAAACCACGACTGGTGCCGCCGGGAGCCCGGCGGCACCGCCTTGCGAATTCAAACGCGGGCGCCGCCGTCCGTCCCCCCGTCGTAAAGCACGGGTACCCCCGCGTGTGGTATCGCTTCAATCCGGCGTCGGCCCGCCGCTCCCAGCGGCACTCCGATCTGAACCGCTGGGTGGCCGCCCCCATGACCCAGGACCGACAAGGGGCGGCGCGCACCAAATTGAACCTCGGCAAGGGCAATCGAAGATCATCAAAAGGGGATTGAAGACCACCTCTTAGGGCCAGCACGCCGTTCGCCCGTACCTCGAAGTGCCGCACCAGCAACTCGTCGAGCGGCTTACCGAGATCCTCGGCCGGGTTCACCCTTCCGGAGAGGTCTGCCAGGAGTGCGCGGGCATGACGCGGAAGTCGTCCGGGCCGGCCGGGGGAACGGGATCGAGCATACCGAAGCGGCCCTCAGCGGTGCGGACGCAGACGGAGTCCTCGTTGTCGAGGATGATCTCGGTGGAGAACCAGCGGTCCGGGGGCAGTGCGAGGGAGGGCACGTCGGGTTGGTCGGTGCGGCCGACCAAGGCGCCATTCAGCGGGGTGAAGTGACTGCCAAAGCCCAGCCAAAGGAAGCCGTGTGGATTATCTTCGCGTAGGACGTCCACGCCCGGGTCTTCGCGGTATCCTTCGAGGCCGTCGTCGAAGTCGATCGCGTTGGGGTACGCGCCGTAGTGCATGTCGACACTTAGGCGGATCGGTTCGCTGGAGTCGTCGACCAGCGCGACGGATGCGGTCCGGCCCGGCTTGATCGTGTAGGACAGCGGGTCCGGGGCGGGCCGGTAGGAGCCGTTGGCGACCTTGTAGAGCGGGCGATCCGTCGCGAGGTCGTAGAAGGCCGATCCGCGCGAGGTCTTCAGCTCCACGCGCCGCAGTCCGGCTGTCCTGGCGCGGGCCGGGTCCGCGGCCCTGACGGACAGTGCCTGCGAGCCGAACACGGACACCTCCCCTCTTGCGGAGATCAGGAATCGGACTGTGCCCACCGGCCGCAGATTCTGGCCCGTCAGGGGCACCGCCTTGGCGGGGTAGCATCCGGCGAGTGGGAGCACAAGGGCCAAGAGAGCGAGTCTTCTGGCGGATCGAGACGCGGGCGAGGACGCGGATGGCGTGTGGACGGTCGCGCGGCGTGCTACGTCTCGCCGGCGTCGTTGTTTCTCGCGCTTCCAGGCCCGATCTCGCGCCCGCAGACTGCCCAACCCGACTCCCGCAAGAGCCATCAAACCGCTCAGCCAGACCGCAAAGTCCATGGACGTCTCCGGATCGACCGTGGTTAACGGTCACGGTAAGCGGCTTTCGATAAGAGGGGAAGACCAGCGTCGGTTCACTGACACCGCATCTACATCAGCGGTCCCAGGCCGAGGGGTCCCTGTTAGCTTGCGATGCGCCGGGAGGCTGGCTGTGGGCCGCTCCCGGCGTTCAACTAAGCCCGCCCAGTGGCTTCCTGGGGAGTCATGGATTCTCGCTTTCACCAGAAGAGGCGGATTGGGGTGCGGCAAGATCGCGCCAGACTTCGCCGTCCACCGCGAGCTCCACCTCCCAGACCGCCATTCCGAGCAGCTTCCGGACCTTCTCCCGGCCGAAACCCTTCACCAAGACCCCGAATCTCGCGGGTCGGCGATCCCTCCGCCTCGACAACCCGGCTGATCGACAGGCCGGCAGGTTCAGCAGGCGCAGATGCTCGTCGTCGGCCTCCGTCTGTGGTACGGCTGGCGCCCGGACGGGAGGGCCGGTCGTACTACGCTCAGTATCAGAATGACCGCTCACCGAACCACCTCGGCCGGGTCCGCCGTTGCGGTCCGGCGGACCCGGCGCGGGGCCCGGCCGCTTGGGCCGGGCAGGCGCCGATCTTCCAAGGAGCGCCCATGGCCTCGCCCGTCGTCCATTCGCTTCGCCAGCAGATCCGCGAGTTCATCGTGGAGGGGATCGTCAGCGGGCGCTGGAAGCCGGGCGAGCGCATCGTGGAGCGGCGGATCGCCGTCGAGCTGGAGGTCAGCCAGACGCCCGTCCGGGAGGCGCTGCGGGAGTTGGAGACGCTGCGGCTGATCGAGTCGGCGCCGAACAAGGGCGTCCGGGTGCGCGATCTCACCGTGGCCGACCTGGAGGAGATCTACCCGGTGCGGGCGGGACTGGAGCAGATCGCCGCCGAGCTGGCCGCACCCCGGCTGGGCGAGGACGTCTCGGTCCTGGAGCCCGAGGTCGCCGCGCTGTACGAGGCCGACCGCAGGAGCGACGCCGAGGCCCAGGTGCGGCATACGGTGGCCTTCCATCGGGAGCTGGTGCGCGCGTCGGGGAACGCCGTGCTGCTGCACACCTGGGAGGCGCTCGGCATCGAGGTGTGGACGGCGCTCTCCATCCGCTGGCTGGGCACCCACCAGCAGTCGTACGCGGAGGAGCACGAGGCGGTGGTCGAGGCCTTCCGGCGGCGGGATCCGCACGTGGGCGAGCTGGTCAAGCGGCATGTGCTGGCCTGCGCGCCTCGACGCCCGACGGCCGAGGCCTGAGCCCGACCCGCCTCTTCGCCCAGCGGCCGAGGCCTGAGTCCTGCGCGCCTCGATGCCCTGCGCGCTCGATGCCTTGCGTGCTCGATGCCTTGCGTGCCTCTGCGCCCGGCCGCCGGGGTCTGAGGGGCGCGAGATCGGCCTGACGCCCGGCGCCGGAGACCCGGCGGGTGGCGGAAAATATCGCCTTCCTTTCCTTCTCGCGAAATTTGCCCAGAGTATTTTGATCGATCATCGATCAGACGTACAGTGGTCGGCGGGCCTACCGGCCCCGCCCTGCCCGGATGGCAGGGCACCTTTCTCACCGTCTCGCCCTCCCACGAGGTGCGGGCCACTTGGAAGGCGAACCCATGAGCGACGCAATGCGCACCCAGCCGAGCGCCCTCGACCAGCTCCCCGACCGCGACCCGGAGGAGACCGCCGAGTGGGCGGCCTCACTGGACGCGGTGACCGAGGCCGCCGGGTCGGACCGCGCCGCCTACCTCATGCGCCGCACCCTCGAGCACGCCGAGGGGATCGGCCTCGCGCTGCCGAAGCTGCTGGAGACCGACTACGTCAACACCATCCCCACGGCCGCCGAGCCGGAGTTCCCCGGCGACGAGGCGATGGAGCGGCGTATCACCGCCTGGAACCGCTGGAACGCCGCGGCCATGGTGACCCGGGGCAGCCGCCAGGGCCTGGGGGGCCATATCGCCACCTTCGCCTCCGCCGCCTGGCTCTACGAGATCGGTTTCCAGCACTTCTTCCGTGGCAAGGAGGCCGACGGCTCCGGGGACCAGCTCTTCATCCAGGGGCACGCCTCCCCCGGCATCTACGCCCGGGCCTTCCTCGACGGACGGCTCACCGAGGAGCACCTCGACCACTTCCGGCGGGAGGCGGGCGGCGACGGCCTACCTTCCTACCCGCACCCGCGCCGGCTGCCCTGGCTCTGGGAGTTCCCGACCGTGTCGATGGGCCTGGGCCCGCTGGCGGCGATCTACCAGGCGCGGTTCAACCGCTATCTGCAGCACCGCGGCATCAAGGACACCTCGGGCTCCCATGTATGGGCGTTCCTGGGTGACGGCGAGATGGACGAGCCCGAGTCGACCGCCGCGCTCGCCCTCGCCGGTCGCGAGGGCCTGGACAATCTGACCTTCGTGATCAACTGCAACCTGCAGCGGCTCGACGGTCCGGTACGCGCGAACTTCAAGATCGTCCAGGAGCTGGAGGCGCGGTTCCGCGCGGCGGGCTGGAACGTGATCAAGGCCCTCTGGGGCTCGGCCTGGGACGAGTTGTTCGCGCTCGACAGCACGGGGGCGCTCGTACGACGGCTGCGCGAGGTCCCCGACGGCCAGTTCCAGACGTACGCGACCCGCGACGCCGCCTACATCCGCGAGCACTTCTTCGGCGCCGACCCGGCGCTCGCCGAGATGGCCAAGGCACTGACCGACGCGAAGATCGTCGAGTGCTTCCACACCTCCCGGGCGGGCCACGAGCCGCGTAAGGTGTACGCCGCCTACCGTGCCGCGGTCGAGCACCGCGGCGCGCCGACCGTTGTCCTCGCCCAAACGGTCAAGGGCCACACGCTCGGATCCGGCTTCGAGTCGCGCAACGCGAACCACCAGATGAAGAAGCTGACGGGCAAGCAGTTCCGCGCCATGCGCGACCTGCTCGAACTCCCCATCCCCGACGGCAGGCTGGACGAGGACGTCGTGCCGTACGTCCACCCGGGCGCCGGCTCGCCGGAGGTGCGCTACCTCCAGGAGCGCCGGGCCGCTCTGGGCGGCCCCGCCCCGGCCCGCACGGTCCACCCGGTGGCGTTGCCCGAGCCGCCGGCCAAGCCGTTCGAGGCCCTGGCCAAGGGGTCGGGCAGCCAGGAGATCGCGACGACGATGGCCTTCGTCCGCCTGGTCAAGGACCTGATGCGGGAAGAGGAGACCGGCCGGCGCTGGGTGCCGATCGTCCCGGACGAGGCCCGCACCTTCGGCATGGAGTCGCTCTTCCCGAGCGCCGGGATCTACTCCCCGCCGGGCCAGACCTACGATCCGGTCGACCGCGACATGCTCATGTACTACAAGGAGGCCACGAACGGCCAGATCCTCAACGAGGGGATCACCGAGGCCGGTTCGATGGCCGACTTCACGGCCGCCGCCACGTCGTACGCCACCCACGGCGAGCCGATGATCCCGTTCTACATCTTCTACTCGATGTTCGGCTGGCAGCGGACGGCCGACCAGATGTGGGCGCTCGCCGACCAGCTCGGCCGCGGCTTCCTGATCGGCGCGACCGCGGGACGTACGACGATGACGGGCGAGGGCCTCCAGCACGCGGACGGCCACTCGCACCTGATCGCCTCCACAAACCCGGCGGCGCTCGCCTACGACCCGGCCTTCGCGTACGAGGTGGCCGTGATCATCCGTGACGGTCTGCGCCGGATGTACGGGCCGGACGCGGAGGACGTCTTCTACTACCTCACGGTCTACAACGAGCCCAAGGTCCAGCCCGCCATGCCGCACGGGGTGGAGGAGGGGATCGTCAAGGGCCTCTACCGCTTCCAGGAGGCCGAGGGCCTGCCCGAGGACGCGCCGCGCCTGCAGCTCCTCGCCTCCGGCACCGCCATTCACTGGATCCTCGAGGCCCAGCGGCTCCTCGCCCGCGACTGGGGCGTGGCCGCCGACGTGTGGTCCGCGACCTCCTGGAGCGAGCTGCGCCGCGACGCCCTGGCCTGCGACGAGGACCGGCTGAAGGGCGAGGACCGCGTCCCGTACGTCACGCGTGCCCTGGAAGGCGCGGCCGGGCCGGTGCTCGCGGTCAGTGACTGGATGCGGGCGGTCCCGGACCAGATCAGCCAGTGGGTGCCGCAGGACTGGCACTCGATCGGCACGGACGGCTTCGGCCTCTCCGACACGCGCGAGGCGGCCCGCCGCCACTTCGGGGTGGACCCGGAGTCCATCGTGGTCGCGGCGCTCGCGGCCCTGGCCCGGCGCGGCGAGGTCAAGCCGGAGGCCGTTCAGAAGGCCCGGGCGTCGTACGGGCTGTGACCAGTCCGTCGTACGGGCTGTGACAAGGCCCGGGCGTCGTACGAGCTGTTACGCGGGAAGGGCAGCGGCACCGAGACGGCCGCTGCCCTTTTGACCTGCCCTGTTGACCTGCTCGAATGCCACGCGTGTGCGAAGCGTAGCGTGGTATGCACTGACGGCTGTGCCGCCCGAGGCGACGCGGGGATGCTCCTGCCGAGGGCGTGAGGGGACGCCGGGGCTAGGGGGGCGGGCATGACTCTCGACAGGACGCCGAAGGTCCTCGCGGAGCGCGCGAGATTCATCGACGACCGTCTGGGGGCGGGGCAGTGGTTCAAGCGGAACCTCCGCAAGGTCTTCCCGGACCACTGGTCGTTCCTGCTCGGTGAGGTCGCGCTCTACTCGTTCATCATCCTGCTGCTCACCGGTACGTTCCTGACTTTCTGGTTCAAGCCGAGCATGGGCGAGGTCGTCTACAACGGCCCCTACCAGCCGCTGATCGGCGTGCGGATGTCCGAGGCCTACGCCTCCACTCTGCACATCAGCTTCGACGTGCGCGGCGGCCTGCTGATCCGGCAGATCCACCACTGGGCGGCGCTGTTGTTCGTCGGGGGCTTGATGGTGCACATGCTCCGCGTGTTCTTCACCGGGGCCTATCGCAAGCCGCGCGAGCTCAACTGGACCATTGGCGTGCTGTTGTTCGTCCTTGCCCTCGCCGAGGGCCTGACCGGGTACTCCCTGCCGGACGACCTGCTCTCGGGCGCCGGGCTGCGCATCACCCAGGGGGTGTTGATCGGGATCCCGGTGGTGGGCACGTACCTCTCGTTCTTCCTGTTCGGCGGCGAGTATCCCGGGCAGGATGTGATCACGCGGTTCTTCGCCATCCACATCCTGCTGATCCCCGGCCTGCTGCTGGCGCTGATCTCCGCTCACCTCATGCTGATGTGGGTGCAGAAGCACACCCAGATGCCGGGCAAGGGCCGCACCGAGACGAATGTGGTCGGCGCGCCGTTCTTCCCGGCCTTCATGATCAAGTCCGGCGCCTTCTTCATGGTCACATTCGGCGCCCTGGCGCTGCTGAGTGCCTTCGCCCAGATCAACCCGATCTGGCTGTTCGGCCCGTACAGCCCGGCCAACATCTCCGCAGGGTCGCAGCCCGACTTCTACATGGGCTTCCTGGAGGGTTCGCTGCGGCTCATGCCGGCCTGGGAGATCAACCTCCTAGGGTACACGATCCCGCTGAGCGTGGTCATCCCGGCCCTGCTGCCCATGGGGATCATCTTCACCGGCCTGCTGCTGTACCCGGCCGCCGAACACTGGATCACCGGGGACGAACGGGAACATCACCTGTGCGACCGGCCTCGCAACAACCCCCACCGCACCGCGATCGGTGTCACGGCGATCACGTTCTACACGTTGCTGATGGTGATGGGCGCCAATGACTTGATCTCGGCGACGTACCACATCCCGCTGTACACCACCACCAAGGTCGGGCGGGTCCTGATCTTCCTCGGACCGGCGCTCGCGTACTTCGTCACCTACCGCCTCTGCGTCGGCCTGCAGCGCAGGGATCTGGAGATGCTGGCCCACGGAGTGGAGTCGGGTGTCATCAAGCGCCTGCCCAACGGTGAGTACATCGAGGTTCACGTTCCTCCGACGGAGGATCTGGCGGAGCTGGTGAGGGGCAAGAAGCGCATCCCCGCCATCCCGGCCGCCCCCGCCGCCGCGGACGGCGTGCCTCCGGACGTCATGCGGCACCCGCTCGGCAGGCTGCGGGCCAAGCTCAGCGGCATCTACGCGAGGGAGAGCGAAGCCTTCTCCCTGGAGGCGCCGGAGGCACCCGAGAAGGGGCATGAACGGCCGGCGAAGGAGATCCGCGGCTCCTCCGCGACGGGCCGCCATAGCGGGTGACGGCGACCACCGGGCCGGTCCTAACGGGTCGATCCGCCGATGGGCGTGGCCTGCTCGCCTTGGCGGGCCTCCGGGATGTGCTGTGCGACAGGGACCGGCGGGGCGTCGTCCGTGCCGGACGAGGTGACCGGCCGGCCGGGCTCGGCGGGTGCCTGTCTTTCCAGGAACCTGAGCAGCTCCACGGGGAAGGGCAGCACGAGCGTCGAGTTCTTCTCGGCGGCGACCTCGACGACGGTCTGGAGCAGGCGCAGTTCCAGCGCGGCCGGGTGCTGTGCCATCGTCTCGGCGGCCTGGCTCAGCTTGGCCGAGGCCTGCAGCTCGCCGTCGGCGGTGATGACGCGGGCCCGCCGCTCCCGCTCGGCTTCGGCCTGGCGGGCGATCGACCGTTTCATCGTCTCCGGCAGCGCCACATCCTTGATCTCCACGCGGTCGATGTGCACGCCCCAGCCCAGCGCCGGGCTGTCGATCATCAGCTCCAGGCCCTGGTTGAGCTGTTCGCGGTTGGACAGCAGGTCGTCCAGCTCGCTCTTGCCGATGATCGACCGCAGCGAGGTCTGCGCGACCTGGCCGATCGCGGAAATGTAGTCCTGCACGTCGACGGCCACCCGCATCGGGTCGACGACCTTGAAGTAGACGACGGCGTCCACGCGGACCGTCACGTTGTCGCAGGTGATGCCGTCCTGGGCGGGCACCGGCATCGTGATGATCTGCAGGTTGACCTTCTCCAGGCGGTCGGCGACCGGCAGGAGCAGTGCGAGTCCGGGTCCGCGGACCGCCGCCCGCACACGCCCGAACCGGTAGACGATGCCCCGTTCGTACTGCCGGATGATGCGCACGCTCGTCGCCAGCCATGCCGCGCCGAGGACCAAGGCCGCGAGAATCACACTAATAATGGTCATTTCGCACCCCCCGCATGCCCATCGGCCCCGATGAAGCATCAGGCCGAGGACACTTTCCCAGTTTAATCCGCCTACCAAGGCCCCAACCGCCTGCGCCCACCGGTCGCCTTCGGTACCGAAGCCGATGACCGAGAGCGACTCTTCATGTCAAATCTCATCCTCGAAGAGGGTGAGCTTCGAAGGCACAGTTGCCAGGCACGGCATGCGCCATTCACCGTAATTCGGGCGCCCAGGCCGGTGAGCTGGCACATGTCGGGGTGCAGGGAAGGCTCGAAGTTGGCCTCCAGCAGGTGACGCGCGAGGCGGACCACCAACTGGGAGTCGTCGGAGAGGGCGCGCAGGAGGTCGGGGTGGAGTCTGCCGGACGCGTGCGTGTCACGCAGGCGGCGGAGATCCGCGCCGGGGCTGCCCAGTCCGTCCGCGGTCTCCACGAGCCAGAGGCCGTCGCTGGTCAGGTGGTGGAAGGGGTAGCCGGGGCTGGTCTTCCGGGGCGGCCCGAACTCCTTGAGCAGGCGAGCGAGGTCGGCTTCCGCCGTGCTGAAAGGGATCGGCCCGCCGCCGTGGCGTTGGAACCGGCCGAGGGCGTAGAGCAGCAGAAGCGGCTTGTGCGGCGCCCGTTCGCCATTGCGCGTCCACCGCCGGACTCCGGCGACCCGCTCGACCCAGTCCATGGCCTGTCAGTTTACGAGGGACCTCGCCTCGTTCATCCTGAGGATTCAGGAAGTCAGCGTGATTTCTCTGATGCCTGAGCGGGTCACCGAGTAGATGTAAGACCCTGGCTTTTCGGCGGCCTCCTCCATGTGACGCCACTGGGTCACGACGACCTCGAGCAACCCCCACGCATCGAGGCTCTCCTCAGAGGTGATCGCGAACATCCGCGCACGGGCCGCGAGGACGGCGTTCTTCTCCGCGGTGCGCATCTCGATGTGCTTGTCACGGGTGATGATCGCGAGTCCGAGGGCGGTGACCTGCGGGATCCAGATGTCGTCGGGGGTTGCCGTGTCCTCGATCACGCAAGGAGCCATCGTCCAGGACTTTCGGTGGCGTAGACCTTCATCACCGCAGAAGGTCACATCCCTGCGAGCACGGATGAGGATGTGGGCCAGACCAAGGGTGTCGGCGTCGACATACCAGCGGGGTTTGACCAGCTTCATGGCACCTCAGGCGGCATCCGGATACCATTCGTATGCGAGCGCCGCCTTGACGGCGGTGACCGGAAGGCTGAAGTCCTCGGCGATCTCTTCCACGGGGACCTGAGCATCCGCGAGTTCGGCGAGAACCTCGGTACGCACGCCTTGTACGGTCGCGGCCCCCGATGACAGCAGTGGGTCTATGACGACGGGAGAATTCCGCCCCAAGGGGTGGATACGTTGGGCTTCCCGATCGCCGGTCTCGCTGAAGTCCACCCGGTCGAGGAAGTCGATAACCCGGTGGTCCAGCACGAACTGGTTGTCGCTTACCTGATACACCATGCGCAGTCCCGCCGGGATGTCGAGCTGATCCTGAATCTCCAGCAAGAACCGGCGCCGGCTGTCGACGAACGGCTTGAAGTGTGCCAAAGGATAGGGCACTCCGAACTCACGACGCAGGTTGGCGATCAGGGGGCGCAACTTCTGCATGGACACATTGCGCTGACGATACGCCCGGAGGTAACGGGCCTCCACGATCTCGCCCCACGTCACGTCGTGGCTCCCGGTGGGCTCCTCCCGAAGGACAGGTGGATAGAAACGGCCTTGCCGCTCTTCACCTTCAAGCCAATGGATCAGGGTTGTCGGAGGGATGCGGAGCTGCCGTGCGGCTGCCCGCACGCTCATCACCTGCCGTTCAAGCACACGAATCGTCCCCATCAGCGATCACTCCCTCTCGATGCGGAGGATATGCCGGGATGTCGCCCCTGTCCTCCTAGGGGTGGCCTCTTCACGAGTAGTGACGCTCCATTTGCCGAAGATTCCAGGGAACCGACACTCAGAGTATCAGCGTGAATTCTCTCGGTCATGCCATCGCTCGCCGGCATTGGCGGAGAACACCTGACGACACCTCCGACTTCGCTGTCCGTATGAGCTGCAACCGGGCACCGCCCCGCGCGCCCAGCGGGTCGAAGCGCACTCGCCGTCCCCAACGAAACCACCGATGACAGCCCTGACAACAGGCCGGGAAGCCGGGAAGTGCCTCCCGCGTTGACGAGGACATGGACGACAACTTCGCGGATGAGCGCGTCATCGAGCGGTTGCTCGGCGAGTCGGCGACATGGGCGTTCGTCGGGCTCGGCGACGACCCGCACCGTACGGCCTACGAGCAGGCCCGCCTGCTCCAGATGAGGGGCAAGCGCATCATCCCGGTCCACCCTGCCGCCAGGACCGTGCTGGACGAGCCGGGGTACGCGTCCTTGGCCGAGGTGCCGGCCAAAGTGGACGTCGTCGGCGTGTACCGGCGGTCCGAGTACGCCGGGCAGGCGGTCGACGAGGCGATCGCGGTGGGCGCTGGTGCCGTGTGGCTCCCGCTCGGCGTCATCGACGAGGCCGCGGCGCAGCGTGCCCTCGACGCCGGACTGGACGTCGTCATGAACCGCTGCCCGGCGGTCGAGTGGGCGCTGCGCCGGGGCGACTGACACCGCCATCGGACACGCCCCTGGGACCTTGGGACACGCCTTACGACCCGCTTTCGGACACCCCCGGCCGCGGCTACACCAGCTTGCGGCACAGAAGCGCGTCGGGGGTCTTCCTGGAGCCGACGCGGCCGGTGTAGGCGATTCCGGCCGCGTACTCGTCGTTGGCGCACTGCCCCTTGTAGTGCCCGTACGCGAACTCTCTCCCGTTGGCACCGCCGGGGCGGTTGTCGCCACGGTCGAACCACACGGTGCGGCCGGTCATACCGAGCGGTACGGAGGACTGCGCGCACAGGCCGCTGGACAGGGCCGCGCCGCGGACGGCGTAGCCGATCAGGAAGCTGCCTTGCGGGCACTGAAGTTTGGTGTAGCCCGATGCCCAGTCGCCCTGCCCCACGTGCCGCTCGTCGCGGACGACCTCGTAGCCGCCGGACGACGCCCACAGGTCGCCGGCGGAGACGTCCGTGCACAGGCCGCGGTTGCCCGTATGGCTCAGGCCGGCGAGCCGCCGGCCGTCCGGGCACGACGCCTTGCGCGCTCCGGAGTCCCAGTCGCTCACCGCGCGCATTCGCAGAGACTGGTTGAAGTCGCTGAAGTCGAGGGTGAGCATGGACCAGCCGGCGACCGGCGCGACCTGGCCGGTCCGGCCCGGGGCGTTCACCAGCCTGGTCCAGGCGGCGGCCCGCCAGTCATCGCCGTCGAACAGGCCCATCCGCCTGCCCGCCGCGTCCCAGTGCATGAGCGCCCAGCCGTTGCCCCTCCGGTTGTCGTTCCAGCCGACGAGGGGCCAGTAGGCGAAGTCGGCGTCGGTGGCGATGAGGTAGTCCACGAAATCGGCGAACCACGCGCGGGGCTTCGCCCCGGCCTCGTCGCGGCCTCCGACGCCGAACTCGCTGATCCAGACGGGTGCGGTGAAATGCGCGTCCGGTTCCGCGGCGACGTAGAACGCCTGCCGGCGGAGCACGTCGTACAGCTCGTCCCGGCTGAGGTCCTGATAGCGCGGGTCGGAGGTCTCGCCTATACCCGTCGCCCCGCTGTGCCTGGGGCCGGTGTAGCCGTAGAAGTGGGCGGAGTACACCAGCTTGTTGGACTTCACCAGCGTGTGCGAGAGCCGCTGGACAGGCTCCAGGGTGGGACGCTCGTGCGGAAACCCGTCGATGGGGATGCCCGTCCAGTTGATGCCCTCGACGATGATCAGTAGGTCGGGGTCGGCCTCCTGCAGGATGCGGTCGCCCACCCGTTGCGAGGCGCTGTACCAGTCATGGCCGTCGCCGAGGCCCCAGTTGGGGTCGTCCAGGACCGAGCGGCGCACCTCGTTGTACAGGTCCGCGCCGACGACCCGCTGGTTGTCCTTGTAGCGGCGCGCCATGAACAACCAGTCGTTCTGCCACTGGTCGGCCGTCTGGCTCGCGTTCCAGCGCTCGTTGCCGTCCACCCCGCAGCACCAGCGGGACGTGTTGGTGTGATTGTTGAGGATCACCGCCAGCCCCGCCCCGGTGAGCGCCTGGACCGCGGCGTCGTAGACCTGGAGCGGAGTCTTCCCCCTCAGCTCGGGGTTCGCCGCGACGGACGCGTCCGGCACGGCGCGCTGGTCGTGGATCATCTCGTTGGAGAACGGCAGCCGGACGCTGTTCAGGCCCAGTTCCCCGAAGGCGGCGACGATCTCGGACATGGGCGCTCGGTCCAGGCCCAGTGGCATCTGGTCGGACTTCTCGCCGGCGTGGTGGTTCGCGGGGTCGCCGACGTCACCCGATCCGGTCCACGTGCCGCTGGCACCGTGCCAGCTCCCCGATTTGAGCTTGAAGCGGTTGCCGTTCGCGTCGACGATGTAGCGTCCCCGCGTGCTGAGCGGCGGCGTCCACGCGGCCGCCACCTCGACACCCCCCGGGACCGTACCGGCGGTGGACGCCGGGGCCGTACCGGCGGTGCGCCCCGGGACCGTACCGGCGGTGCGAACCCCGGGCGGCTGAGCGACGCTCCGGGCCTCCACCGCTCCCGGCGCCCACACGAGGGCGACGAGCGTCGCGACGGCCAGTGACGACATGACGATGGACCTTCTCACCGATCGCCTCCATCGACGAGATCCGCTTCCCTGCCCTCATGGTGAGCCAGACCACCCGATCGCACCAGCCCGCCGGGGCCGGAGGCGGGAATATCGTGTCGTGAATGCCGTACACGTGCGGGTCGCGCGTAGTCGCTCGAACGCGGCCTTCTAGGCTAGCTTTGCATCCACAACGGATGTGCTGACGTGGGCGCACGTCAGGGGCGAGACCGGGAGGCCGGCGATGAGCGGAGACGGCGCGACCGTCACCTCGGCCGACATCGCACGCATGGCGGGTGTCGGACGGGCGGCCGTGAGCAACTGGCGGCGCCGGTACGAGGACTTCCCCGAGCCCGTCGGCGGGACGCCGACCAGCCCCACCTTCGCCCTCAAGGACGTGGAGGCGTGGCTGCTCGGCCAGGGCAAGGTCGAGGAACTGCCCCTCGCCGAACGCGTCTGGCAGCAGATCAGGACCGCCGCGGACGATCTCCGGCTCGGTGAGGTGGTCGCCGAGGCCGCCGAATTGCTGCGGGGCGTGGGGAAGCCTCGTTCGGTGCCGCGGCCCGCGTGGACGCTGCTCCAGCAGTACGCCGCGGAACAGGGGGCCGAGGAGGCGAGCCGGTTTCTGCTCGACCGCTACGCCGACGTGCACTCCCGGCGACTGGCGGAAACACCGATCGAACTGGCGCACTTCATGGCGAGACTGGCCGGGCCGGACGTCGGTACGGTCCTGGATCCGGCCTGCGGGCTCGGAGTGCTCCTGGCGACGATGAACGGGACGGAACACGCCTACGGGCAGGAGTCCGACCCCGCGCTCGCGCGACTGGCCCAGACGCGCCTGTCCCTGGCCGGGGTCGACGGCGTGATCAGGACGGGCGACTCCCTCCGCCAGGACGCCTGGCCCGGCGTGACCGCGGACGCGGTGGTGTGCCATCCCCCGTTCAACGAGCGCAACTGGGGATACGAGGAACTGGCGAGCGACCCGCGCTGGGAGTACGGGCTGCCGCCCAAGTCGGAGTCGGAGCTGGCGTGGGTCCAGCACGCGCTCGCCCACCTGCGGCCCGGCGGCGTCGCGGTCATGCTGATGCCGGAGATCGCCGCGAACCGGCGATCCGGCCGCCGGATACGAAGCAACCTGCTGCGCCGCGGCGCCGTCCAGGCCGTGATCGGGCTTCCGCCGAAGATGGCCCCGGGCACCGGCCTTCCCGTGCACATCTGGGTGCTGCGCAGGCCGGCCGGTGACGGCCGCACGCCGTCGCGCGTGCTGATGTCCACGGCGGAACCGGCCACGTTCGACGCCGTGGTCGAGCGATGGCGCCGCTTCCGGGAGGATCCGGATCGCGTTCTCGATGTGCCCGGCGAGACCCGTACCGTCCCGATCATCGATCTGATCGACGAGGACATCGACATCAGCCCGGCGAGGCACGTAGGGGTGGCGGACGCGACCGCGGGCGACTACCCCGCGTTCCGCACCGATTTCCTGAGCCGGCTCGAACGCCTCGCGGCGCTGATGCCCGAGGTGTCCCCCAGCCGTCCCCGGGACGTGCCGATGATGCCGCTCACCGAGCTGGAACGCACCGGCGCGCTCACCGTCCAGCAGTCCGGCCGCTACGACGTGGACGGCACGGGCGAGTTCGTGCTGGAAGCCGGTCACCTGTTCGCGGGAGGGCCTGCCACCAACCGCACACGGCCGGAGAACAGGATCGCGATCCTTCCGGGTGACGTGGTGGTCGCGACGCGGGACCGGGAGGTGGCGGTCCGGGTCGTGGATGAGGCCGGCCTGCTGCTCGGGCCGCGCCTCACCCTTCTCCGGCCTGATCCGGAGCGCCTCGACCCGTACTTCCTCGCGGGGTTCGTCCGCAGCTCACCGGCGCCGGCCGGGGGCACCCAACCGGGGCTGACGCGATTCGACACCCGGCGTGCCCAGGTGCCCCGGCTTCCGCTGGACGACCAGCGCAGGTACGGAGAGGCGTTCCGGAACCTCTTCGCCTTCGAAGCCGAGCTACGCGGGGCGAATGGATCCGGCCAGGTGGCCGCCGCCTCCGTCCTGCTCGGACTCACCACCGGTGCGCTGAATCCCGGGTCACCGAGCTGACCGCCGCGCCTCCGTCACCGAAGGGCTCGGGTGTGATCTACGTGGCAGGTCGGTGGGCGTCGAGATCGTCCTGGTCGGGGCGGTTCGGGGGGCTCGGATTCCTGTCGGTGGAGTCTGGTAGATGTGGGCCATGGGCGTGAGTGTCGACGAGTTCTTGGGGATGTTGGACGAGCTTCCCGAGGTGAAGCAGAGCGACGGAGGTGAGTGGGTCGCGCTGAAGGTGCGAGGCAAGGGGTTCGGGTACCTCTGGGAGAAGACGGAGACGGTCGGGCTGAAGGCGACGATCGAGGAACAGATCGCGCTGGTGGCGGAGCGGCCCGAGGTGTTCGAGGTGCAGTTCACCGCCGGGCGGTTCGGGTGGGTCGTGGTGCGTTTGGCGAAGATCGAGCCGGACGAGCTGTTCGAGCTGGTCACCGAGGCGTGGTGCCTGACGGCTCCCAAACAGCTGGTGGAGGCGCACGAGGCCGGTCGCGCCTCTCCCTAGACACATCGGTCCCCGGACATACCTGTGCCTGGACCTACCGGTGCCCGGACACCGGTCCCTGGACACACCGGCTACGCCCCGGGCGGCGGCGAGGGTACCGCCGCGAAGGCGTGTCGGTCTGCGGGAACGGGCCCGGGCGCGACTCCTAGGCTGTGTAGCGATCTAGGGGCTGTGTTCTGCAGTCCTCCAGCAGGGCGTCGACGGCCTGCCAGCGTTCGGTCTCGCGTTGGACGATGGGCAGGTTCCGGCCGCGGATCTCGATGAGCCGTTGGAGAGCCGCCGACACCTCGGACATGAAAGCTCCTAATAGGTGGCTTCTACAGAACGCGCGAGGTGACTATTCAGGTTATTGCGTGAGTGCGGGCGTCCAGGGGTCGCCGAGCAGCGCGTTGTGAAGCGCGTGAGCGGCGCGGAGACCGTTCTTACGGACGGTGGAGATGTAGCCGCGGACGGCCAGGAAAATCTGGGCGCCCCTGAGCGTGCGGAAACCGCCGCTGACCTTGATCTTCGTTTTGATCATACGAATGGCCTGCTCTGCCACGTTGTTGGAGTACGCAACGGTGAAATCGGCGGCGAACCGCAACACCTCATCCCTGCGGTCCCGTAGGCGCAGCGCCAGGTTCCGAGCCGGGCTCTGTTTACCCGTCCCGCGCGGTGGATGCGCGGCCAACGCCCGTTCGACCAGGTCATCGAAGCGTCGCCGCAGATCATCGAGCTTGAAGTCCGGTAGCTGACGATGTCCCTTCTCCCGCCACGCCGCCACCCACCGGTAACCGTCCCCGAGCAGATTCACCAGCGCCCCGGCCCAGCCCTCGGACCGGGCGGTCGCGTCGAACTCACCGATCCCGGCGGCCTCACGGATGATGTGCGCATTGCACAAAGCATGCGCGCAGCCGTCGAAGGCCTGGTAGGAACGGTAGGCATCATGAACGGCGACCCCGGCGAAGCGAGGCAGGATCCCGAACGCGACGATCGAGTCGGTGCCACGCCCGTGGACGTCGATGTGGTAAGCGGTCAACGTGGTGGTGGCCGCCACGTGCAGCCAGTGGTTCTTGCCACCGACGCGGGTGACGCTCTCGTCGAAGTGCGCGACGGGCGCGGCCGCGATCGCGTCGCGAATCCGCGCGTTGGCCGGAGCCAGGACCTCGGCCATCCTCCTGACCGCATCGCTGATCCACCCGGTCGATACCTCGATCCCGGCCAGATCGGCGAGGATCTCGCCGATCCTGCCCACCGGGATGTGATGCCGGGCCGACAGGTAGGCGGCCACCGCGCTGACACGCGGCCCGTAAACCGCCGGAGCCGTGGCGAACGCCGGAGCCTGAGCGCGCGTGACGCTCCCGCACCCCGCGCAGGCCAGGGCATGCAATTCGTGCGCGGTGACCTCAACACGAATCTCGGGGATGTCGAAGACCTGCCGGATCACCGGCTGACCCGCTGGGGATGCACCGGCCAGGGCAGACCCGCATCCGCCACACGCGTCCGGAACATGCGACACCCGCCGTGTCGGATTCGCGACCTGCATCAACGCGGTTCCCGACGCACCCGGCCGCTTACCGGGCCCGCGGCCGCTCCTGCCCCGCATCGACCTCGGCGGCGGCTTGGCCAGACCATCGGCCGACGGCGGCTGCGAGGAGTTGCGTGAGTTACGCCCCACCTGCCGCCGCAACTCGGCATTCTCCTCGCGAAGCGCAGCGTTGGCTGCTTTGAGCTGGGCGTTCTCCGCCTCCAGAGCATCCAGCCGCGCGGTTAGCGCTCCGACCAAGACCACGAGCTCGCCGTACGACGGTCGCTCGCCCTCGATCGACATCACCCAAAGATCATCCCACGAGCGGGATCACGCACATACCGTCGTGCAAGCCGTTGGGAAGAAGGAACGTGAATAGTCACCCGCGCGAGGCGCGTATAGGCAACTTTCCATCTGTCCACCATGAGATTCTTTCCCAGGTAATGGCGGCGTATTAGCGCGTGCCACAATCCCGGGTTACGGATCGTCCCAATTGTCCGATGCCCACGCCATTGCGGGCCCGTGTCAGGAGATGTCTGCGTTTCGTATGCCTCATATGCATAAATGACGACCCGTGGTTATTCGAAGATCCACGGCCATGTAATGATCACCGAAGTCCGGATCGGCCGGACAGGAGGTGATCGTACGTGCGACGTCCCCGGGTGAAGGCCGAGCATCGTCCGCACCGGTACGCCGACGGAACCGTGCGCATCGGCGGCGAGATATACGGCGTGGCCGCGGAGATCGACGACCCGGACGGGTGGGTGTGGACGGCGCTCTCGCTCATGGACGGCACCCTGCCGACCGCGGAGGTCATCTCCCTCTTGAGCGGGATATTTCCGGAAATGACGGCGACCCAGGCCGAGTCCGTGGTCACCCAGCTCGTCGCCAGCGGCTACGTCGAGGACGCCGCGGCCACTCCCCCACCCGAGCTCAGCCCCCGGGAGCGCGACCGCTACAGCAGGAACCACGACTACTTCCGCCGCGTCGACCTGACCCCCCGCAAGCACGGCTGGGAGGCGCAACTCGCGCTCAGGAACGCCCGCGTGGTCGTGCTCGGGCTCGGCGGCACCGGCAGCCACACGGCCTGGGCGCTCGCCGCCGCGGGCGTCGGCCGCCTGCACTGCGTGGACCCCGACGTCGTGGAACCGTCGAACCTCAGCCGGCAGTGCCTCTACGGCGAGGCGGATGTCGGCCGGGCCAAGGCCGAGGTCGCCGTGCGCCGTCTGCGCGAGGTCAACTCGGACGTGACGATCATCGGCGACCGCCGCCGCGTCGAAAGCGTCGAGCAGCTCGCCCGGCTGATCGCGGACGCCGACATGCTGGCGCTGTGCGCCGACGAGCCACGCGGGCACGGCCTGCGGGTGTGGGCGAACCGGGCGTGCGCACAGGCGGGCATCCCCTGGGCGGGCGGCGGGTACAACGGGCCGCTGGTGACGGTCGGCGTCTTCGCGCCCGGCCGTCCGTGCTACGAGTGCGTCAGCGCGGGCGAGCAGGCCCGGCGGCGTCCCGGCACCCCGGCCGACCTGGGCGGGCCCGGAGTGATCGCCACGTCGGCGGGGATCTCCGGCCATCTGGTGGCACACGCGGTGATCACGCAGCTCACCGGCGTGCCGCCCATCCCGGCAGGACGCGTCGGCGGCGTGAACCTGATCGCTCCCGACCAGCTCGTCGACGTCCGGCACCCCTCCCTCGACGACTGCCCGGTCTGCGGGCCCGGCAGTGAAAGGTCTTGACCCTTTTCGAAGAGGACTGGAAGATCGGACTCGTCCATGCGGCGAAACCGCGATTCCTCTCCACGGAAGGCCGGCCATGATAAATGGGGAAAGCGAACTCCAGGCCTCCGAGAACGCCCGCGACGAAGCGGTGAGGGCGACCGTCACCATCCGCCGGCTCGACAAGACCGAAACCGTCGTCGACAGCTACGGGAATTCCAACTGATCCTGCCGGCGGGCCTCGGAATCGGAGGAACCATGGACCGGTTCCGCCGGCTTCGGGAAGCCGGAGTCCCCTCCCCGGACGCTCAGGAGGCGTCCAGGCGGGCCAGCTCGTCGGCGGTCAGGGTCAGGTCGGCGGCGGCTGCCGAGTCGCGGATCGTCTCCGGGCGTGAGGCGCCGGGGATCGGGATCACGACGGGCGACTTGGCGAGCATCCAGGCGAGGGTCACCTGGTAGGGGCTCACCCCGTGCGCCTCGGCGATCTCGGCGCCGGCGGCGAACCGCGACCCGAGCCGCCCCGCCTGGCGGATGCCGCCGAAGGGGCTCCACGGCAGGAAGGTGATGCCCAGCTCGTCGCACAGCTCCAACTCGGGCTCGCTGGAGCGGAACGCGAGAGAGAACTCGTTCTGGACGCCGGCCAGACGGCCGCCCAGGATGTCCCGCGCCTGGCGGATCTGATCCGGGTTCGCGTTCGAGATGCCCGCGAGACGGATCTTCCCCGCGTCCAACAGGTCGCGGATGGCGCCCACCGACTCCTCGTACGGAACGCGGGGATCGGGCCGGTGGAACTGGTAAAGACCGATGGCCTCGACGCCGAGCCGCTTGAGCGACGCCTCGCAGGCCTGCTTGAGGTAGTCCGGCGAGCCGTTCACCGTCCACGTGCCGTCGCCCGGGCGCAGGTGGCCGCCCTTGGTGGCGACCAGGACGTCCGTGGTGTCGCCCCCGTACGAGGCGAGGGCGCGGGCGATGAGCGACTCGTTGTGGCCGACCTCGTCCGCGTGCAGGTGGTAGGCGTCGGCGGTGTCGATCAACGTCACGCCGGCGTCCAGGGCGGCGTGGATGGTCGCGATCGACCGGCTCTCGTCCTCGGGCCGCCCCTCGACGGACATCGGCATGCCGCCGAGCCCGACGGCGCCGACCTGGACATCGCCGACACGGCGAGTCTGCATGGCAACTCTCCTCCGCGAGGATCACCTTCTGCGTTCGCCACAGTCAACCGCCTCGGCGAGGAGGCTGTCCAACCGATCAAGGACGCGGGCGCTCAGAACAGGAGGCGGATCGCCGCGACGACGGTGAGGGTCACGGTCACACGCTCGAACCACGTCCGGTCGATGCGGCCGATCAGCAGGCGCCCGGCGGCGGCGCCGGCGAGGACGGCGGGGGCCGTCACCGCGGCGAACGCGAGGGTGGCGGGGGTGATGAGGCCGAGGGCGACGCTGAACGGCACCTTGAACGCGTTGATCGTGAGAAAGAACCACGCGCTGGTGCCGAGGAAGTTCAGGACGGGCAGGCCCGTAGCCAGCAGGTAGATCGCCATGATCGGCCCCGCGGCGTTGGCCGTCATCGTCGCGAACCCGGCGAAGACGCCCGCCAGCGCCGCCACCGTGCGGTTGTGGGCGAGCGAGTTCTCGGGGCCGCGGCGGCGGTTCCACAGGTGGGCGGCGACGATCACCAGGAGGATCGTGCCGATCAGCCGTCTCATCTGCGCGTCGTCCACCCACCGGACGACGAGGGCCCCCACCACCACACCGGCCGCCACCCACGGGAACAGCCTGAGCAGCCTCGGCCAGTCCGCGTGCCGGCGGTAGGAGGCGACGGCCACGACGTCGCCGACCAGGAGCAACGGCAGCAACACGCCGGTCGAGCTCTTCGTCGGCAGCACGAGCGCGAACAGCGCGATGGCCACGGTGCCCGTCCCCGAGACGCCGGTCTTGGAGAACCCGACGAGGACCAGCGAGAAGACCAGGATGGCCCACTGCGCGAGATCGAGGGACGGCATCAGCCTCGCCCACGGGCGGGCCGGCGCCGACCGGCCGATGAGCGCATAGCGACCTTTCGCTCGGTGCCGGACACCATGCAGACGTTCATCGGCAGGGCTACACAAACGCCAGTGGAGGAAAACTGGACGGAAGGATCATAACTCCTATTACGCCGACCTCACCGAGGCCGCCGGGCGACCCGGCCCGCCGCCCGTCCGCCACCGACCGTCCGTCCGCCAGGACGGCGGACCTCTGCGCGCGGCGCGCGATAAAACCCTTCCACCCGATAGGAATAGCGGCGGCCGGGGGCGTGGTTGTCGTCGTCATGGCTACCCTCGGATTGATCGGCAGCGGGTACATCGGCGGCACGCTCGCCCGGCTGGCAGTCGCCGCCGGCCTGGACGTCGTCCTGAGCAACTCCCGCGGCCCGGACACCCTGTCCGCACTCGTCGAAGAACTCGGCCCGCACGCCCGGGCCGCCACCCCGGCCGAGGCCGCGGCCGCCGGGGACTGGGTGGTGGTGACCATCCCGCTGAAGGCGTACGACCAAGTGCCGGTGGAACCGCTGGCCGGCAAGGTCGTCCTGGACACCGGCAACTACTATCCGCAGCGCGACGGCCGCTTCCCCGAACTGGACAGCGAGGAGACCACCACCAGCGAGCTCCTCCAGCGGCGCCTGCCCGGCGCCAAGGTCGTCAAGGCGTTCAACAACATCTACTTCAAGCACCTGGCCGCCCTCGCCCGTCCCGCCGGCGCCGAGGACCGCTCCGCCCTGCCGATCGCCGGCGACGACCCCGCCGCCAAGGCCGCGGCCACCACGCTCCTGGACATCCTCGGCTTCGACGCCGTGGACGCCGGGTCGCTCGCGGAGGGATGGCGCTTCCAGCGCGACACCCCCGCCTACGCCGTGCCGTACGCGAAGTACCCGCAGGGCACGGGCGTCACCGGCGACGACCCCGGCTCCCCGGGCGACGCCGCCGCCATCCGCGCCGCCCTCCTGGCCGCCCGCCGCTATCACGACACCGCGGAGGGCTGACGCTCGTCCGCGAGACCGTCACACCGCCTCGCCGCGAACGGCGGCGAGGCGCGGAGGCGGAGCCGAGGGGGTACGGCGATTCGGGATGGCCGAGGGGAACCGCCACCGCATGCCCGTCTGCGGTGTCACGCTGAAATGCGGTGACCCGCGGCTTTACCAGAGAGGGATAACCCGGTCAAGACATTGATTACACCGTAAATGCATGGAATACCGGATGCATCCCCCCGAGTAAGGCATAGAGGAGCATTCGGTGAAAACACCCCCGATCACCGCAAGAGCCCCGCGAGCCACCCGTCGTCTGGCAGTGGCGCTGAGCGTCGCCGTCGCCGTGGTCACGACCGGCCCGGCCCAGGCCGCCGCGGCCCCCGAGCCCGCTGCCGTCACGGACGCCACCACCCGGGCCGTCGAGCCGACCGGCGAGATCCCGGGCGGCTTCGCCTCCTGGAAGGACCTGCTGACCACCCAGCAGAGGCTGGTCAAGGCCGCCGACCGGATCACCGCCGCCGTCGGGACGCGCGGTGACACCGGGTTCGCCGGCATCGTCGCCGCGCCCGAGAACCGCGAACTGCGCGTCTACTGGAAGGGGACCACCCCCGGGGCCATCGGTGCCCTGCTGCGCGAGCTGCGCGAGGACGTCCCGGTCAGCGTCCTGCCCGCGGCCTACTCGGCCCGCGAGCTGGAGAGCGAGATGAACCGCCTCGCCCGCGCGTCCGGCGGCGCGATCACCTCGATCGCGCCGAACGCCGACGGCTCCGGCCTGACGGCCTCCGTGGCCGACCGGGGCGTGACCCGCTCGGCGCTCGCCGCCTCGGCGGTGCCGGTCACCGTGGAAGCCGGCGTCACACCGGCCCCGGCCCACCGCTGGGACGACACCGCGCCCTGGCGGGGCGGCGCGGCCTGGCGGACCACCACCGCCACCGGGATCGGCTGCTCGACAGGCTGGGCCGTCACCTACGGCGGCGCGAGCTGGATGCTGTCCGCGGCCCACTGTGCCACCGCCGGACAGGTCGCCATCGACCCGACCGGCGAGAGGATCGGCCCCGTCGCCTACACCGACAAGACCCGCGACGTGATGCTGATCCGCGCCACCACCACGGGCAGGGTCTACAACAACAACCCCGGCACCGTGACGCCGGAGTTCGACAACCCGGTCATCGGCACCACCGGCTCCTACGTGGGCATGTACCTCTGCACCTCCGGCGCCTACTCGGGCACCATCTGCCTCTGCCAGGTGATACGGACCGGCGTCACAATCAACCTCGCGAACGGCGTTCTCACCGGCCTGGCCCAAGTGGAGAACACGACGCGCAAGAACGCGGCCGGCCAGGGTGACAGCGGGGGCCCGGTGGAGACCCCCGAGCCGTCCAGCACCACCCAGCAGTACGCGCTGGGAGTGATCTCCGCCATCGACACCAGCAATCAGGTCCCGTGCACCGGCTACGTCACCACCGGCCGCCTCTGCTCCTGGCGGCTCTACTACGCCCCGTGGAGCAACGCGACCGCCGCCTTCCCCGGAATCGCCATCACGACCGGCTGACGAACCGGACTCGTGCCGCTCATGGACGAGGGGGCGCCCCCTCGGTCCGCTGGACGTGAGAGGAAGGACCCGGCCGCCCCCGCTCCATAGCACCAGCGCCACCGCCTCGGCCCGTTCATCGGGGATCCGGCGACGTGAGGTTGTTCGCCCCGCGGCGACGAGCCGGCCTGTGAGCTCTCGTCACCCTCGCCTGTCGAGGATTTCGGCGAGATGATCGGGACCGGTGACGACCGTGATGCGGCCGGACGTGTTCGCGATCGCCGCCGCGAGGCTCTTGGAGGAGTCGGGGGCGGTGCCGGCCGGCGCGCGCTCGGTGACGACGTCCCGGTAGACCTCCTCGGGCGAGAAGCCCTCGGCCAGGTACTGCAGGACCTCGAACTGGTCCTCGGGGAGCAGGGCGCCGAATGCCTCGAGCTGTGCCTTGCCGATGATCGTCCGCGCCGCGCGCATCACCTGGTCGTCGATCCCGAGCTCACGCAGCACATGGTCGGAGTAGCCGGAGAACAACAGTGCCGGCGCCTCGGCTGCGGCCTTCTCCAGGGACGGGGTGAGCTGCTCGATGGCGACCACGTTCCGCACCTCCAGACCGCGTGTGGCGGTGTTGACGGTGCACAGGCGCTTGGAAGCCCAGCCGTAGGCCTCCTTGTGCGGTACGACGTTGATCAGCAGGAACGTGTCGCTTCCGTCGTCGGGCGCCAGCACGATGCCGCGCCAGGAGTCGGTGACGCGGATCGTCCGCATCCGGGGGTCGCGGGCCTGCTCCACCGACTCGAGGTGCAGCCCCTTGTCGGCGTGCAACTCGGCGATGGTGAGTTGCTGGAATTTCGCCATCGCCTTGTGCAGACCGGCTTTGACCGGCTTTTCCAGGACGTCATAGCTCTCCCAGAAGCTGTTGGCGAAGGCGAGCTGCGGCATGACGAACCTCCTGGGGTGATACCAGCCGAGGCCATACGGTCACACTCCGATGAGATTAGCGCTTTGGTGCAACAATGACCGAACGTTCCCTCATCTCCGCGCTTGATAACAGGGAACCGCCTTGAGCGTGTACGCACCTTTGTCCCCCGACATTCAGGGCCGGCTCGGCAATGCGCCCGTCAATTCGTCACCAGTTGGGGTCCAGGGACAGCACGGCGTTGCTGTTAGCCATCCACAGGTCGAACTCCTCCACCGTGGCCTGCGCCAGCCGACGGCCGGCCACCGCTGCCACGGCCCATGCGGCGGCGTCCACCCCGCCCGGCGACAACGTCCGCGACGGCGGCTCTGCCTCCTCGGTCACCGTACCCCCGCCAGTAAGCTCAAACGCGCACGGGCGTCGGTGACGACTCTCTCGGAGAGGTCGGTGACCTGGCCCTCGTCGTCGGCGATACGTGTGCTCATCACCGCGACGACGGTGGTGGCCAACGAGACCATGGTCCCCACCTGGGTACGCTCGGCCTGAGTCAGGCGCGTGTAGTCGTCTTCTTCCTCCAGCAGCCTTCGCAGAGCCGAGACCCTCTCCACGAGTGCTGCACGCGCGTCGTCCAGCAGATGCCGAATGGCCCGGCTGCGGGCACATACTTCGTCCGCCGACACCTCCACCCGATCCAGCTCGGCGGCGACCTTGGCCAGCTCCGCCTGGACCTCGTCCTGTTGGCTGAGGGCCTTTCGCCCCCTCCACTCGACGAACCCGGCGAGGGACACCACGATCGGCAACGCCACGATGCCGGTCAGCACCATCGTCCCTGCCGCGACACCACCCCCGCCCGCGGCGAGAGAACCACCGCCGAGCCATGCCAGCGTCGCGCTGGTCGCCGCAGCACCCGACAGCGTCGAGATCGCCGTCCCGGTGGACGCCGCCGCGAACGCCCCCACCGCCGTGTAAGCGAGCGCGCCGATCCCGGCGCCAGCAGCCACACCCCCCGCCAGGGCCCCCATCGCGCCAACCGCGTTGAGCCGGACTTCGCGCAGTTCCACGTCCGGCAGGTCCGCCTCGACAAGGTCGCCGATGTCGGCCAACTCGGCCAGGTCCACGTTCTTCAGACGTGAGAACACCTCGGAGAAGGGCACCAGTGCCTCGTCGTAAACCCTGCGCCGCGCGATCTCCTGTCCTTCACGCTCGGCGTTGGCACGCACCTCCATAGCCGCGAACCGCCGCGCGAGCACCTCCTGCGTGCTCTGGTTCCGAGCGGCCTGTCTGATCGACTTGACCATGGAGACGACCACGTTCCGACTCCCTTTCGAATGCTTGCCCCTGCTTGGGGGAACGACGGACTCACACTGGCCGAATCGGAATCGGGTGCCGCCCTGAACCACGCGAATCCTGATCGCGCCGTGAAAGGTGATGCTAATGATTGCAACCGCTCTTGGACAGCTCAAATCAGCATCATGGGGGCACATGAGCACAGAAATACCCGAATTAGTTTTATGGCGTGGCCGAAAACGTAGCCGCAGAGGATGGATCCCGCCATGTCATGTCCCACCACTCTCGCGCTTTCCGTTCCAGCGCGTCCAGCGCCGTTAAGAAACCATCAACGACGTCCTCGTTGGCGCCGACGCCCCACCTGCTGGACGACGAGCAAAGGACTTCGTTCGGCTGTGAACCAATCGGTGACGATGACTCGCGACGGTTCACCGGCGTGGGCGACGGCCGTGTCCAGCGCGGAGGCAAGACGGGAACTCACCAGGCTTGAGTCACACGCTTCCAGAGGGGGCCGGGCGACGACGGCGTACGGGACACGACGCGCTCGTATGCCGATCATCGCGGCATCGGCCGGAAGAACCGTTCCGTCGTAGAGCGCCCGCAGCCCGTCCAGCGACCGCCGCTCACGCTCGAGAGCCGCACTTCCCAAGGTTAGTCGGCCACCCGACAGGACGGCGAACAGGTCAGAGCCCAGCCGCCAGTCCAAGAGCGGGTGGAACACCATGTTGTTGTAGTCACGCAGACAGCCGTAGCATGACGTCTGACAGGTGTCAGCATGATCGGGTCTGGCCAGGCCGCCGAGGAATGCCGAGACGTGTGCGGTGAAATCCGAAGATGCGTGCTGAACCCGGCCCCGTTCTCCAGCGCGTCCGCGAGAAAGGCGTAGAGCGCCTTTCCCTCACGGTGTGGCCCGGGGTGCACGCCCGCGATGAGTTCTCGTGGGTCGACATCGAGGAACTCCGCGGCAGCCGTTCTGAGGAGGAACGCGAGCGAGTACCACGCGGCACGCCGACCCTGATGAAGATCCGCTCCGAATCGAGGCTCTGGCTCCTCAAGGCCGAGGCGCACGCCCTGCCTGCTGGGGATCGGTGGTCGTGCGTTCGCCTATGAGCTGTCCCAAGGCCACCGCCAGGCGTAGTAGAGACGGCGGCGGGCTGGAAGATCCGCACCATCGCCGACGTCCCCCTCGATAGGTTAGGCGCGGCCGAAGCAATCGGGGAGGGACTCAGTGGATCTGATGGAGCTGGCCGGCGGCCTCAAGGGCGAACTGGTGCAATTCGCATTGTCGCCGCGGTTCGGGCGAGATCTGGAGAAGGCAATCTCGGCGATCTTCCCTGATGGGGTCATCAACGACGAGGCGGACCTCTCCGTAGTCCTGGAATCATTCATCTTCACCCGGCGCCAGAGATCCGGCCAGACCGTCCTGGAAATCTTCGCCGAGCGATCCTCCGGTGAGAGCCGGGCGCTGCTGTTGTCGTGGTCGGACTACGTGATCGGCGTCTTCGAGAGCAAGGAGCCTTACGGAACCGACGGCGTCGTCGCTTTCAACCACATCGACGAACTGACCTACCGAATCCGTTCCAACATGGGCGCTGAAGGGATCGAGTACTTTCTCGTCCCGGGCACAGTGATGATCGGCGCCGTTGTCCCGGTCGGCGACGACTGGATGATCAGTGGCACCCCGAGGGCCTTCCCCTCGGAAGACGCCCACGCCGCGCTGGCGAGCGTACGGGAACTCCAACTGACCAATCCCAAGATGGTCTTCCGCAACCCGGCGAAGCTCGCTCAGGCCCGCGAGATGCAGGCACACCAACACGAGTCGTTCCTCGACCTCTACGGCAACGATCTGATCGTCGTCCCCGGAAGCGAGGTAGACGGGAAGATCATGGCGCTCTACCGGCACAACTACGAGCGCGCGGGCAGCAAGTCCGGGCCGTGGACCGACCCTGACCTGCCTGGTTTCGGCTTCGACTCCGACGATGTCACGGCGATCATCTTCGATAAGGAAGACGGCTTGGGCTTCTACCGGGAGTTCGACGTGATGCAGGAGGTCTTCGCCAAACCGGAGATGATCGTCCGCCGACGGTACCGCGATGTCGTGACGAGTTACCTGAGGGATGAGAACGTCTCGCCTGTGCCGCTGCGGCGACTCGCCGCCGAAGACCCTGACAAGGCCAGCCAAGTGTTCCGCAAGCTGCTCAAGAAGCCGAACTTCTCCTGGGAGCGAGATGGCGAGGCCCTGTTGCGGAAACACAAGCCCGGCTGGTTCGCATCCCCGCCCCTGCCCACGGTCATTCCGGTCTGACTCTCACTCCCGAGCCTGTGCGTGGCGGCCAGGACCGTGCAAATGCGAGCGGGGTGTTCCCAACGCCTTTGCGGCGGAAGCAGCCACAACGTCGGGACGTCGGTCAGTTCGTCTGAGCGTTCGGGAGGTGATCTCCGACGTAGCCGACCCAGACCTTCCCCGTGGCGCCACCCGAGTCGTCGTGGAAATGGACACGCGGCGCGGGAACCCCACCTTTGCGAAGCTTGATGTGCGCCTCCATGAACACCCTCCCCGACGGATGGACCTCCTGGGGGACTCCGAAGACCCGGCTCGTGCTGTACCTGCCGTTGGTGTTCACTGTCCTGGATTCGCTCATGGCCACCATACCGGCGGGGATGGTGACGGTCGCGGTACTCGTACACCATTGCAGGAACCCACCGGCGAACTCTCCCGAGGACCTGGCCTTGGCGAACGCGTCCAATGCGCGGAGGGCGTCCCAGGCCTTGGCGGCCCACACAGGGTGAGCGTCGGATAGGCGAGATCCAGTTTCGTCGCCGCCATGTCGGTGTCCCCGACCGCCACATGGCAGAGCGTTGCTCGGGCCCTGTTCAGGGCGTCCATGAGGCTGGTCGGCTCGAATTCGGTTTCCGCGGCGGCGAGACCATAAGCCGGCTGGGCGGATGCGGCCAGTCTGGCCTCCAGCCAGCGCACGCGCTTTTGGAGCTTGCGGGCGTTCGCCATGGCTTCGGCGTACTCGTCCTGCAGGATGTAGTGCTCGGTACGAAGCCGGTCGATCTCGGCCGCGAGCCGGTCGCTCTCGCCTTCGGCTTCGGCGAGCAGCGCCTCCCCCGCCGCCTGGGCCCCCAGTTCGTCACGGCGTTGCTGCTCGAGAACCACCTCGCGCAGCCCGTCGACGTGCGCGCCAAGCGTGCGCATCTGGCGCAGCAGGTGCCCGCTCTGCGAACCGTCGCTCCCGTCTTTGGCCGCCAGTTCGAGCGTCGCCTCCAGTTCGCCGCGTAAGGCATCGACCACCACGCCCGCGACCGCTTGTGCGAACGCGGCGACGTCAGGGGCCGGTCCGCCCTCTAGGACGACGGACCGCTCGACGACGAGCCGATCCGGTCGTTGAACCTTCTCGGGGACCACTGACGAGTCCGCCGTGACGGGCACATCGACCGAGTCGGGTGTATCGGCTGACCGGGCGCCCGCGGGCGGCGCGGGGCGCACGGTCAGCGCCATCATCTTGCGGCGAAGTTCCTCTTTCTCCGGGTTGACAGCGGTCGGCCGCGACGTGAGGACCTCACGGATGTCGCCGGGTTCGGCCTTGCCGACGAGGATCCGGGAGACCATCCGGTAAGAACGCTGGATGACCTCGGGAAGCGTGCGGCGCGCGGTCTCCCCGATGATGCCCCCTGCTGCCAGTTCGAGAGCCTGATCGCCCTGAGAACGCAGCATGCCCCCGCCCATCGGCCGGTGCCGATATGGATAGCGCTCGGTCTTCGGGTCGAACGGCGCCACGTAGGTGCGGATGCCACCGCCGAACACCTCGAGATCCGGACCGACGACATGATTGAAGCCGTTCTGGGCGCGCAGGTCAGCGAAGCGCACCACCACGGCGGCACCGGCTGTCACCGCGGCGAGACGACCGGCCCTTGCCATGGCGGCCTGCGGATCCTGCGGATCGTGGGCCACCACGACCAGCGGCACCCGGCGATCGTGCTCGGTCAGGGCATGGATCAGCCGGGGGACGTCGTGCTCGTCGTAGACATCCGGCGCGTCCGTCAGGTGGATGGCTCCGTCCGTGATCCGCGCGGTGCGCAAGTACGCCGGGAGGAAGCCCGGCGCGTGGCCCGCACCTGTCGCGCCGTTCTCCTCCACCGTGACGATCACCCAGCCGGTCAGCCCAGGGATGGGCTCGTGGTAGGTGACTCGGGTGCGCAACAGCGCTCCGTCGCGCAGCTCCTCGACGACGTACCGGCCGCAGTCGCCTCGGCGCTCCATCCGGACGCGAGTACCGCCTGTGCCGAACTCCTGCAGAGGCTTTCCGGCATCAGGAGACGGTAGTCCGTTTCCGACGAGCCACTCGCCGAAGGTGCGGCGGAGCCGGAGGGAGATCGGCGCGATCGTGTCGCAGAGGACCGCCTGGTACAGGCGAGTCGGGTTCGGGGGCATGAGGGCGCACGCTTTCAGGTATCGTCGCGGATACGCTCGCCAGCGGAGGTATCACGGCAACACCTGCAGTGCTCACGATTCCATCGGCTGCCATGCCGCTCCGTGACGAACTGGGCGGCGTTCAGTAGAAGCTGCAGGGTCGTCAGCCGCTGCTGCCCGACGACGACGTGCCGGACCGGGAGGAACGTCGTCTGATACCACTGCTGTTCCAGCGCAAGTTCATCGATTCTTTCATGCACCTACCTGGACCGCAGCCTTTTCATTACATATCGCTTCTTCATCCGGCGAGGTCGGCGAACAGCCCCACAGCGCCTGGCGGCCTATGGACGGGGAGGGCACAAGATGCTCCGCCAGATTTTCCGCCGACAACGCCAAGGACCACGCGGAGCACATCAGTGCGTGTGGTGCGGCCTTCCCCTTGAATCGCCTGGGGTGTTCGGGGGCACTAGGCTTTGCCGTCGATCATCGCCGTCGAGCCTTGGGGTCGGAGAAATATATGCCGCTTGTCCCTGGTCCATGGAGGCGGACGGGTCTGTTGCTCGCCTGGGCGGCCGGGGTCGTCGTTCCCGTGGTCGCGGGCGGGGTCGCGCTGAGCGCCGGGAGCCCCGGCCCGCCGAAGGCCGCCGTCTCCCACGGCGTGCCCGCGAGCACTTCGAGTCCGTCCCCCTTCCCGGTCGCGGACGGCGTGCCGCTCGGCGTCACCCTCGATCCCGCCACCAAGGACGAGGAGGACTTCGACGAGCTGTCGGACCGCAGGCGGCACCGTCACTCCCGCGGGGAGGGGTTACGGCCGGACGAGGTCGAGGTGCCCCGGTCCGCGAAGGGCGCGTACACGCTCGTACGCGGCGTCGCCCGGCCGCCGAAGGGCCGTAAGGGGCAGCTCGTCCGGTACATGGTGGAGGTCGAGAAGGGCCTTCCGTTCGATCCCGACGAGTTCGCCGCCCAGGTGCACAAGACCCTCAACGACCCGCGCGGGTGGGGAGCGGGCGGGCGTATGCGGTTCAAGCGGGTCGACAGCGGCCCGGTACGGTTCCGCGTGTCCCTGTCGAGCCCCACGTTCACCGACCGGCAGTGCCTGCCACTGCGCACACTGGGCGACGTCTCCTGCTGGAACGGACGCCGCTCGGTGATCAACGCGAGGCGCTGGGCGACGGGCACCCCTGGGTATCGGGGGAACCTGGCCCTCTACCGGCAGTACGTGATCAGCCACGAGGTCGGGCACGCGCTCGGCCACGGGCACGAGAACTGCCCCTCGCCGCGCGACCTGGCCCCCGTGATGACCCAGCAGACCATCTCCCTGCAGGGCTGCCGCCCCAACCCCTGGCCGTTCCCCGGCGCCGCCGAGCGGCGGCCGTAACCCGATCGGGCGAGGCGCTACGTCCCGCCGGCGAAGCGGGCGCGCAGTTCGTTCTTGCGCACCTTGCCGAGCTCGTTGCGGGGCAGCGCGTCCACGCATTCCAGGCGGGTGGGCAGATACCACTCGGTCATCCCGGTCCGCAGGAGGTGCTCGCGGAGGCCGGTGAGGTCGGGAGGCGGGCCGGCGGGCACCACGACGGCGCACACGGTCTCCGTGCCGGTCCCGCGGTCCGCGCAGCCGATGACGGCCACGTCGGCGACGGCGGGGTGGCGCAGCAGCTCGTCCTCGACCTCCAGCACCGGGATCGGCAGCGGGCTCCCGACGCGGTCGGCCGCGCGGGTCAGGTAGGTCAAGCCGCCGCGGCCGTCCTCGGCCACCAGGTCGCCGGTGTCGAACCAGCCGTCGGTGTCGTCCGGGGTCCAGGTCGTGCGCAGGTCGCGCAGCGTGAAGGTGCCCACACACACGGACGGCCCACGCACCTGGAGACGGGACGGCTCGCCTCCGGGGCCCGGGAGGAGCCGGACCTCGCGGCCCGGCGCGGGGCGGCCGATGCTGTGCCCAGGCCAGCCGGGCGGGTCGCCGGGCGAGGTGATGGTCACGCCTCCGGTCTCGGTCATGCCGTAGCCGTTGACGAGCCCCGGGGACAGCCATTCCCGGATGGGCGCGACGAGGGAGAGGTGCAGCGGCGCGGCCGAACTGGTCACCACGCGCAGGCACGGCAGCGGGCGACGGCGGCGGCGCTGCGCCTCGACCAGGTGTCTCAGCATCTCGGGCGCGGCGAGGAAGTGGGTGACGCCGTGCCGGGACATCAGGTCCAGCCAGACATCCGGATCGCGGGTGTCGGCGAACACGGACGTACACCGCGCCACCAGGGGCAGCAGCACGTCGGTCCGCATCCCGACCGAGTGCGTGAGGTTGGCGGGCGTGGCCACCCGCGGGTCCGGGACGTCGCGGAATCCGGGCTGCCGTGGCCGGGCGGAGGCGTACTGGGTGTTCGGGGTGTGCAGGACGCCCTTGACCTCGCCGGTGGTCCCCGAGGTGAACAGCACCACGGACACCTCGTCCGGGTTCCTTCCCCCGGCTCGGCGCGCGCCGAGCGCGGCGCCGTCGACGGGGTCGCCGCCGAGGAGGTCATCGAAGGGGACGGTGCCGGGGAGGGCGTCCGCGCCGACGGTCACGCGGTGGCGCAGGCACGGCAGGCGGGCGGCCGACTCGGCCAGGCGCTCGGCGGGACGCCGCCCGTCCCATTCCCCGGCGGCCACGCAGACGCGCGCCCGCGTGCCGGAAAGGATCAGCTCCATCTCCCGCGCGCCCAGCGTCATCATCAGCGGCACGGAGACCGCGCCCGCGTCGAGGCACGCGAGGTGCAGCGCCGCGGTCTCCCACCAGTTGGGAAGCTGGAACGCGACCGCGTCCCCCGGCTCCACCCCGAGATCACGCAACCCCTCCGAGAGCCGGGCCACGTACCCGGCGAGCGCGCCGTAGGTGAGGGTGACCTCCCGCCGTTCCGCGTGGCGCCAGGTGATGAACGCCGTCTTGTCCGGCGTCTCCGCCGCCGCGGCCCACAGGTCGTCGGCGAACGTCTCCCCGCGCCACCAGCCCTCCGCGTGGTACCGCTCGGCCCGCTCCCCCGCGGGCGGCTTCAGCGCCGCGATCAGCTCCCGCATCGCTCCCCCCGATCACCGTCACCGGACGGCCGTGTGGTCGTCGGCATGGGTCGGACGCAGAGTCAGCACGCGGTGGCGGCGGCGCGTGGCCATGCGCTTGAAGGACGCGGTGTCGTTGAGGCGGGGGAAGGGCTCGCCGGGCACCGGGTCGCCGAGGAAGTCGCAGAGCGGGCCCCAGCCCTGGCGGACGCTGTAGACCAGCAGGCGCTCGGCCGGGACCTGCGCCATCACCTCGGCGACGTGTCGGTCGAACACGTCGACGGCGTACGCCTCGTCGTCGAAGCGGCCGCCGAACGTGCCCTCCCAGATCACCCGCTCGCACAGCCGGCGGCGGTGGCGGAGCGCGGTGCTGGCCGTGTCCTCCAGCCGCATGGCGAGGCCCGCCCATCCCGGCTGGCGGTGGCTGGACCTGTAGATCGTCTCGTGGACGCTCGCGTACCACCGGTGCGGCTCGCGCACGGTGAGGATGACGCGCGCCTCGGGATGGGCGGCCACCAGGTCCTTCCAGAAGTAGCAGGATGGCCAGTCGACGGTGGCGCGGTATCCGCCCAGCAGGTCCTCCCAGGCCGTCGGCGCGCCGCGCGCGGCCGCGTCCCACGCGGCGATGCGGGCGAGGTCGCCGTCGAGCGACGCCATGTGGTGGCAGGGACCGTGGCCCAGTCGCTCCAGGGCTGTCTTGAGCGAGTACGTACCGGTTCTTCCCATGCCGGCTCCGATGACTTCCAGCATGTGCCCTCCCCGTGCGGAGCTGCCGAAGGCAGGGGCGGTGGTCCGGAGGCGATGATCACCCCTGACTTGACCGGACCCGCGTCCTGGCGGGCGGAGGGCGACCGCCCCGCGTGCGGGAAGCCCGCCTCGGCCTCCGGCGGCGATCGGCGGGCGGCGCGATCGGCCTTCTACCAGCCTGACATGCCCGTTCCGGCCGCCGGACAACCGGGGGGCACCTCCGATACTCCTTGACACGCCGAATGACAAGAATGTGATTCGACCGCAAGATCTCGTACTCTGGCCGTCGTGTCGAAGGGGTCCTTGAGGTGCGGAAGGCCGGTCCGGTCGGGTCTGGCGGGGTCGGCGGCGGGCTTCGTGGCCGCGATCACGCTCGTCACGCTCGTCCTGACGCCCGTCGCCGTCGCGCCGGCGCGCGCCGAGTCCACGCAGGCCGAATCCACGCAGGCCGAGGCCGTGCCCACCGAGGCCGTACCGGCCGACGCCACGCCCGCCGAGAACGTGCCCGCCGTGGCCACGCCCGGCGCGCCGCCGGGGCCGTCCTCCCGGCAGGAGTCCTTCGCGACGGCGGCCGAGACGTACGGCGTGCCGGTGGCCGTCCTGCTGGGCGTCTCCTACCTGGAGTCCCGCTGGGACGCCAACCAGGGCCTGCCCAGCGTCACCGCCGGGTACGGGCCGATGCACCTCACCGACGCCCGCACGGCCCTCTCGGGAACCGTCTCCCACCACGGCGGCGGCGCCGAAGATCCGCGCGGCGACGACGCCCGCCCGTCCGGGCCGCCGCGCCCGTCCACCGAGCCGGCCCCCGAGCAGGACCCGCGGTCGTGGACCGCCGAGGAGGCCGCCCGGCTCACCGGGATCCCCGTGGCGCGGCTGACCCAGGACCCGGCCGCCAACGTGCTCGGCGGCGCCGCCCTGCTCGCGGAGTACCAGCGGGACCTGCGGGCCCCGGCGAGCGCCGACCCCGCGGACTGGTACGGCGCGGTCGCGCGCTACTCGGGCGCCGAGGACGACCTGACCGCCCGCCGGTTCGCCGACGAGGTGTTCTCCGTGATCAAGGAGGGTGCGAGCCGGGTCACCGATGACGGCTTCGAGGTTTCGCTGCCCGCCTCGCCGGAGATCGCCCCGCGTATGGAGCAAGTGGACCGCCTGGGGTTGCGCGCGGCCGAGGCCAAGAACACCGAGTACCCGAAGCGGCTCCCGTGCGAGTGGCTCCCCGCGCCGTACCAGCTTCTTCCGGGCTCTCCCGGCTCGTACGGCAACCACGATCTCTCGGACCGGCCGCGCAACCAGAGGATCGAGTACATCGTCGTCCACGACACCGAGGAGACCTACGACCGGACGCTGCGGCTGGTGGCCGACCCGGCGTACGTGAGCTGGCACTACACGATCCGCTCGGCCGACGGGCACGTCGCGCAGCACGTCCGCGCCCGCGACGTCGCCTGGCACGCCGGCAACTGGTACGTCAACGCCAAGTCGATCGGCATCGAGCACGAGGGTTTCCTGGCAAAGGCCGGCGCCTGGTACACCGAGGCCATGTACCGCAGCTCCGCCCGGCTGGTGCGCTATCTCGCGAAAAAGTACGACATCCCGCTGGACAGGGCGCACATCCTCGGCCACGACAACGTACCAGGCACCACGCCGGCGACGGTCGCGGGCATGCACGTGGACCCGGGGCCGTACTGGAACTGGGGCCACTACTTCGAGCTGCTGGGCCGCCCCTTCCGTGCCACGGCGGGCCCGCGCGGCGGGCTGGTGACGATCAGGACCGACTACGCCCGCCACCGCCCCCGCTACACCGGCTGCGAGCGACCGGGCGTGGACTGCCCGCCGCACGGCTCGGCGTCGGTGCGCCTGCACACCGAGCCGAACCAGGACGCGCCGCTGGTACGGGACATCGGGCGCAAGCCGGGCGAGTCAACGTACGACGTGTACGACCACGGGGCACGGGCGACCACCGGCCAGCAGTTCGCCCTCGCGGGGCGGCGCGGCGCCTGGACGGCCATCTGGTACCTCGGCCGGCTCGCCTGGTTCCGCAACCCGCACGACCGGCCGACGGCGGTGAACGCGTCCGGGCTGGTGGTGACGCCGAGGCGAGGGCTGTCCGCCGCGCCGGTGTACGGCCGAGCGTACCCGGAGCCGGAGGCCTACCCGCCGAACGTCCCGGTGCAGGCGATCGTGCCGCTGCAGTACACGATCCCCGAGGGGCAGCGGTACTCGGTGGGGGCGGCCCTGCGCGGGGAGTACTACTACGCGGTGACGTTCGACCCGGCCACGCACCGGGTGGTCAGGGGCCGCACGGTGTACTACCAGATCCAGCTCGGGCACCGCGTGGCGTACGTGATGGCCGACGACGTCGACCTGCTGCCCTCGGCGGTGAAGGCGCCCCGCGACGAAGTGGCCGGGTGACCAGGCCGGCGGCGATCAGTAGTCGGGCAGGATGCCCTTCAGGCCGATGCGGCCCAGGCCGCCGGATCCCTCGAGCTCGTCGGGCGTGGCGCGGACGCCGGTGAGGCGCTCGGCCAGCGCCAGGGCCGCCTCGACACCCGCGTCCGGCCCGTCCTCGCCGTCCTCGGCGACCAGCCCGAGGTCGCGCATGTCCCCGAGGTGCCGGTCGGGCTCGGCGCCGGAGCGCGAGTCGCCGGGGAACTGGGGGTCGAAGCCCAGGATCTCCCTGCCGTCCTCGTAGTACACGAAGGTCTGGTCGAACTCGCCGTTGCGGAAGACGCTGGCCACGGCGGTGCCCGCCGACAGCGGCCGCAGCAGCTCGTCCATCGTGCCCGCGTACCCGTTCTCCTCGATCAGCAGGGCGCCCCCGTCGGCGGACTCCGCGCGGAGCACTCCCCCGAGGACGTCCTCGTCGTCCTCGTTCTCGTCGGTCAGCAACTCGACGCCGATGCGCTGGAAGGCCTCCTCGGGCGTGAGACCGCGCACGAAGGTGAAGCAGAAGCCGAGGTCGCTGGTGGAGAACCAGTCGTATTCGTCCAAGGTGACACCGCTCACGTGATCTCCCGGATGTCCTGGAGTGAGCCGGGCCGAGAATCGGCCGAGCCGACCGATAATCTTCGACCTCACCGATGGCCGGGCCATGAAGAGCCCATGGAATCACCGTGACTTCGCGATGTCGGTGTCGTGCGCGTCAGTTCACCACATAAGTAGATAAATCAGTCATTCGGCTATCTGAGTAACAGCAACCCGCTGCCATTACCAAGCGGGATACAACGGGCATATCCCTCGATATGCGGACGACGATATCGCGCGATATCACGGAGTCGTTCCACAACTTTCGAGAAAATATTCCCCCACGGTCCGGCTCGCTAGCTTTCAGCTGAGGGGACCGAGGGGGATGCCATGAGGATGCGGCGCGGCAGACGGCCGGCGCTCGTACTGTGGGCCGTGCTGTCTCTGGGAGCGGCCGTACCGGACCTGGCCGACGGCCTCGGGGACCGCGAGCCGGGTGTCCAGTGCACGGCGGCCGCGGACGGACGCACCTGCCCGTAGGGGCGCCTCGGCGCCGGTCGGTGAAACGGCGCGGGCGCCCGCGGCACTTGGTGCCGGCACGGGCGCCCGCGGGCGATCGCCGCCCTCAGTCGTTGAGGTGCTGGCGGAGGTAGGAGTCGACCTGGTCGAGGGCGATGCGCTTCTGGGCCATCGAGTCGCGCTCGCGGACCGTCACGGCCTGGTCTTCGAGAGTGTCGAAGTCGACCGTGATGCAGAACGGCGTGCCGATCTCGTCCTGGCGGCGGTAGCGGCGGCCGATGGCCCCGGCGTCGTCGAACTCGACGTTCCAGCGGCGGCGAAGCTGGGCGGCGAGGTCGCGGGCCTTCGGCGAGAGGTCGGCGTTGCGCGACAGAGGCAGGACGGCGGCCTTGACCGGCGCGAGGCGGTGGTCAAGGCGCATGACCGTGCGCTGCTCCATGACGCCCTTGGCGTTGGGGGCCTCGTCGACCGTGTACGCGTCGATCATGAAGGTGAGCGCGCAGCGGTCGACGCCCGCGGCCGGCTCGATGACGTACGGCACGTAGCGCTCGCCGGAGTCCTGCTCGAAGAACGACAGGTCGGTGCCGGAGGCCGCTGCGTGGGTGCTGAGGTCGAAGTCGGTACGGTTGGCGACGCCTTCGAGCTCGCCCCACTCGGAGCCGGTGAAGTTGAAGCGGTACTCGATGTCGACGGTGCGCTTGGAGTAGTGCGACAGCTTGTCCTTCGGGTGCTCGTACAGCCGGAGGTTGTCACTGTTGATGCCGAGGCCGAGATACCACTGGTAGCGCTCGTCGATCCAGTACTGGTGCCACTCTTCGTCCGAGCCGGGCTTGACGAAGAACTCCATCTCCATCTGCTCGAACTCGCGGGTGCGGAAGATGAAGTTGCCCGGCGTGATCTCGTTGCGGAACGACTTGCCGATCTGGCCGATGCCGAACGGGATCTTCTTGCGCGAGGACTGCTGGACGTTGAGGTAGTTGATGAAGATGCCCTGCGCGGTCTCGGGCCGCAGGTAGGCCAGGCCCGATTCGTCCTCGACGGCGCCGAGGTAGGTCTTGAGCAGGCCGTTGAACATGCGCGGAGTGGTGAAGGCGCCCTTGGTGCCGCAGTTGGGGCACGTCAGGTCGGCCAGGCCGTTCTCGGGGGCCTTGCCGCCGTGCTTCTCGGCGTAGGCCTCTTCGAGGTGGTCGGCGCGGAAGCGCTTGTGGCAGGACTGGCACTCGGTCAGCGGGTCGACGAACTCCTTGACGTGGCCGCTGGCCTCCCACACCTCACGGGCGAGGATCACCGAGGAGTCGAGGCCCACGACGTCCTCGCGGGCCTGGACCATGGACTTCCACCACTCGCGCTTGACGTTGTTCTTGAGCTCGACGCCGAGCGGGCCGTAGTCCCAGGACGCGCGCAGGCCTCCGTAGATCTCGCTCGACGGGTACACGAGGCCCCGGCGTTTTGCGAGGCTGACGATCGTGTCCATGATGTCGGTACGGCGGGCCATCAAGAATCTCCATCCGGCTGGCGGTCGGGGTTGGGTCGAACGATCGCAGGGCGCGTCACCTGCTCGATCACACCAAGCTTAGGGGAATCCGGGACGCGACAGTGCCCATGGCCGCGCCTCCGGCACGGCGGTCCGGGGCGCCCGGAGGCGATGTTCTTCCGTCGTCACTCGAAAGGGCTCGTTCCTCACCCTTCCTCCCTCCTGCTCCAGAACACCGCCGCGCCCGGTGCCTATTGCCGCGCCTCCGGCACGGCGGTTCGGGGCACACTTTAGGCGGCGTTCTTCCGTCGTCACTCGGAAGGGCTCGTTCCTCACCCTTCCTCCCTCCTCCTCCAGAACACCGCCGCGCCCCGAACAGTGCCCATGGCCTCGCTCTGCTCGGCGTGTTCGGGGCGCCCTTTTAGGCGGTCCGGGCAGGTCAGGGGTTGCTGACCAGGATCTCGAAGGCGCTCGGCTCGTTGATCATCAGGCTCATCGTCGGGTACATCTGCATGCGCGCCGCCGACAGGGCGCGCCGGTAGAAGCCCGCGCCGTCCCACTCGCTGACCACCGCCCACAGGTTGGGCTCGTCCACCGACCTGCCGATGTGCCCGCCGCGATAGCCGGCCTGCGCGGCCAGGACGTCCAATATGGAACTGGCGCTGAGCGCGAATTCCTCGGCGCGCGCCTGCGGGACCGAGTACCTGATGACCGCGAACATGCCGTTCAGCATGCCAGCACCCATGGGGTGCCCTGGCGGGGCCCGACCCCGTTAGGCTCGAACCGTGGCCGACAAGCACCAGCCCGCCGACTCCTCGGCGTCCTCCTCAGGCTCGCCGCGACGCTCCGTCCCGGCGCACCCGCTCGCCCGCCGGCCGGCCGGCGGCGCGAAGGGCGGCCAGGGCCGTCCGGCGCCGAGGCCCCTGCCGCGCGGCGAGCACTTCCTCACGCCGGGCGCCACGGGCGTGCGCCGCGCGGTCGAGTTGAAGAGCGCCGCCCCGCTGGTCTACCTGTACGGGCTGCCGCGCTGGATCCTCCCCGTGGTCCTCGTCGTGCTGCTGCTGGTGGCCCTCGCCGTGCCCGACTGGCGGGGCGGGATCGCCGCGCTGCCGGTGCTCGGCTTCGTGGCCTGGCTCGCGTACATGTCCTGGCCGTCGCTGGGGCCTTGGGCCAGATTCCTGCGGGTGGCGCTCGCGACTTTCCTGGTTCTGCTGGCCGCAGAACGATTCGGACTGATTTTTTAGCCCCCGCGGGGGTTTTCGGGTGCGACAGGCGATTTTGACAACGGTTTTCATTCTGAAGCATACTCGTGAACGTGTCGCCCTTTTCGTCCGAATACCGCCGCCCCCAACGTCCCACGCGCCTCCGCCGGGCCGCCGCGATCGCCGGCGCCGGCGCGCTCCTCGCCACGGCGGCGTGCTCCGGGGGCGTGACCGCCTCGGCGGAGGAGTCGGGAGGCAGGCCCACGGTCCTCGCCGCGTTCTATCCGCTGGAATGGATCTCCACCCGGGTCGGCGGGCCGGACGCGCGGGTCACCGGGCTCACCCAGCCCGGCGTCGAGCCGCACGACCTTGAGCTGACGCCGCGCCAGATCGCCGACATCGAGAACGCCGACCTCGTCGTCTACATCAAAGGGGTCCAGCCCGCGGTCGACGAGGCCGTCCAGGAGCACGCCGCGGACAAGGCGTTCGACGTCGCCTCCGTGATCACCACGATCTCGGCCACCGCCGGGCAGCGCGCCGAGGAGTCCGGGGAGCGGCACGACTACGACCCGCACGTCTGGCTCGACCCGGCGCGCCTCGCCACCGCCGTGACCAAGCTCGGCGAGCGGCTCGGCCGGGCCGACGGCGCCCACGCCGCGGCGTACGCCTCACGGGCCACCGCGGCGGCCGGTGACCTTGCCGCGCTGGACGCCGAGTTCCAGCGGTCCCTAGCCGGGTGCAGGAACCGCACCCTGGTGACCAGCCACACCGCCTTCGGCTACCTCGCGGACCGCTACAAGCTCAAGCAGGTCGGCATCAGCGGCATCGACCCGGACGCCGAGCCCTCCCCCGCCCGGCTCGCCGAGGTGGCCGGGACCGCCCGCCGGGAAGGGGTGACTACCATCTTCACCGAAGAGCTCGTCAGCCCCAAGGTCGCCGAGGTCCTCGCCGGCGAGGTCGGGGCGAAGGTCGCGGTCCTCGACCCGATCGAGAGCCGTCCCTCCGGGGGTGACTACCTGTCCGCCGCGCGCGCCAACCTCTCCGCGCTCCGCACCGCACTTGGATGCCCATGACCCGATCAGCACAGGCCCGATCAACGCAGGCCCGATCAGCGCAGGCCACCGGCGTGGCGCCGCGGCAGGCGGCCACCTCGGCCGCGTTCGCCATGGCCCAGGGCCGGGTCGCGCTAGACGGCCGTCCCGTGCTGCGGGGCATCGACCTGCGCGTGACCACCGGCGAGGTCGTCGCCGTGCTCGGGGCCAACGGCTCCGGCAAGTCCACGCTGATCCGCGCCCTGCTCGGCCTGGCCCCGCTCTCGGGCGGCTCCACCGAGCTGTACGGCGTGCCGCCGGCCCGGTTCCGCGACTGGTGGCGCATCGGCTACGTCCCGCAGCGCCTCTCGGTCGGCGGGGGCGTGCCCGCGACCGTCCGTGAGGTCGTCGCGTCCGGGCGGGTCGCCCGCCAGAGCCGCCTGCGCCGCGCCGGGTCCGCCGACCGCGCCGCCGTCGCGCGGGCCCTGGACGCGGTGGGCCTCACCTCCCGCGCGGGCGATCCCGTCGGGTGGCTGTCGGGCGGCCAGCAGCAGCGGGTGCTGATCGCCCGCGCCCTCGCCGGCGACCCGGACACGTTCGTCATGGACGAGCCGACGGCGGGCGTCGACGCCGAGAGCCAGCGTCACCTGGCGGCCACCCTCGCCACGCTGGTAGAGCAGGGCAAGACGGTGCTGCTGGTGGCGCACGAGCTCGGCCCGATGGCGCCGCTGATCACCCGCGCGGTGGTCCTGCGCGACGGGCTGGTCGCCCAGGACGGCGCGCCCCCGCCCGACTGCCACCAGCACCCCCACGCCTACGAGGGGTCGCCGGGGTCCGCGCGATGATCGAGATGCTCCAGTACGACTTCATGTGGCGGGCGCTGATCGCCGCGCTGCTCGTCGGCCTGTCCGCGCCCGCCGTCGGCACGTTCATCGTCCAGCGGCGCCTGGCCCTGCTCGGCGACGGCATCGGCCACGTCGCCCTCACCGGTGTGGCCCTCGGCTTCCTCACCGGCACCGCCCCTGTGCTCACCGCCGTCGTGGTGGCGGTCGTCGGGGCCGTCGCGATCGAGCTGGTCCGCGCGCGGGGCCGTACGACGGGCGACGTCGCGCTGGCGCTGCTGTTCTACGGCGGCATCGCGGGCGGCGTGCTGCTCATCGGCCTCGCCCCCGGCGGCAGCAACTCCACGCTGACCTCCTACCTGTTCGGCTCGATCAGCAGCGTGAGCGCCCAGGACGTGTGGGTGATCGCCGTGCTGGCCCTGTTCGTGCTCGGCGTGGTGGCGGTCTTCGGCCGCGAGCTGTTCGTGCTGTGCCAGGACGAGGAGGTCGCGCGGGTCAACGGACTGCCGGTGCGCTTCCTCAGCCTGCTCATCGCCGTGACCGCCGCGCTGACCGTCGTGATCGCCATGCGGGTGGTCGGGCTGCTGCTCGTCAGTGCCCTGATGGTGGTGCCGGTGGCGACCAGCCAGCAGGTCACCCGCGGCTTCGTGACCACCATGCTGCTCGCGATGGGCCTCGGCGTGGCGGCGACGGTCGGCGGGCTCACGTCCGCGTTCTACGCGGGCGTGGCGCCGGGGGCGGCGATCGTCCTTCTGGCGCTCGGCGGGTTCGTCCTCGCCCTGGGCGTGGGTAGATTCGTACGGCGGGGCCGCGCTCGGGAGGCCGGCCCGTGACCACGCCCACGCCGTGCGAAGGAGCCCAGCCTTTGACGAGCCGTCGTGAAGCCGTACGCGAGATCCTCGTCCGGAGCGAGGGTTTCCGCAGCGCGCAGGACATCTACGCCGAGTTGCGCGCAGACGGGGCGAAGATCGGCCTCACCACCGTGTACCGCGCGCTGCAGTCGCTGGCCGACGCGGGCCAGGTCGACGTGCTGCGCACCGACGACGGCGAGTCGGTCTACCGGGCCTGCGCCACCGGCACCCACCACCATCACCTGGTCTGCCGCCGCTGCGGGCGCACGGTGGAGGTCGCCGGGCCCGCCGTCGAGCGGTGGGCGGAGGCCGTGGGCGCCGAGCACGGCTTCACAGCGATCACGCACACCGTCGAGGTCTTCGGCACCTGCGGGTCCTGCGCGTCGATCGCCTCGGCGGGCTGATCGCCTCCCGGGGGCGGGACGACGGGATACCCTTCCGGGAAGGGGAATCCGGAGGGCGGCCCGGCCGTGCCTCGCAAGCGGCCCAGCCCCGCGCGCGGCCCGTCCGCGCCCCGTCCGTGCCTGTCCGCGCCCGTCCTAGGGGAAGCACATGCCGTTGAGCCATGACATGCTGCTCTCGCTCGCGGCCGTCGCCGACCTCATCAACTCCGCGCCCGAGACCGGCGGCCCCGACTGGCTCACCGACATCGCCGAGCTGGAGGCCTATCTGCGGCGTCACCGGGTGAGCGGCATCGAGAGCGTCGGGGCGGCCGACCTCGCGCAGGTGCGCGCCCTGCGGGCCACCTTCCACGAGCTGTTCGCCGCGCCCGACGCCGCCGTGGCCGTCGAGCGGCTGAACGTCCTGCTGGACCGCACGCCGATCACCGCCCACCTCACCGAGCACGACGGCTTCCCGCTGCACGTCCACTACTTCGCGCCGGGGTCCTCGGTGGCCGATCACCTGGCGGCCGACTTCGGGGTCGCGCTGGCCCACCTGCTCGTCGAGGGCGAGTGGGAGCGCCTGCGCACCTGCGCCGCCCCGGACTGCGACAAGGTGTTCATGGACGAGTCCCGCAACCGCTCCCGCGTCTACTGCGACAGCCGCACCTGCGGCAACCGCATGCACGTCGCCGCGTACCGGGCCCGCAGGCGCGCCTGATCACACCGGGTTCGGGACGGCGCCGCCGTACCTTCTGTCGCGCTTGGCGTAGATCTCGCAGGCCTGCCACAGGTCGCGGCGGTCGAAGTCGGGCCAGAGCTGGTTGAGGAAGACCATCTCGGCGTACGCGGACTGCCAGAGCAGGAAGTTGGACGTGCGCTGCTCGCCCGAGGAGCGCACGAAGAGGTCGACGTCGGGGATCTCCGGCTCGTCCAGGTAGCGGGCGAAGGTGCGCTCGGTGACCTTGGACGCCTTGACGCGCCCGGCGGCGATGTCCTCGGCGAGGCGGACGGCGGCGTCGACGATCTCGGCCCTGCCGCCGTAGTTCACGCAGAACTGCAGGGTCAGCGTGCTGTTGTTCCGCGTCATCCGCTCGGCCTCCTCGAGCTCGCCGATGACGCTCTTCCACAGGCGCCCCGGCCGCCCGGCCCAGCGCACCCGCACGCCCATGGCGTTCAGCTCGTCCCTGCGCCTGCGGATCACGTCGCGGTTGAAGCCCATGAGGAACCGCACCTCGTCGGGCGAGCGCCGCCAGTTCTCGGTGGAGAAGGCGTAGGCGGACAGGTTGGGGATGCCGAGCTCGATGGCCCCCTCGATCACGTCGAACAGCGACGCCTCCCCAGCCCGGTGCCCTTCCGTGCGCGGCAGCCCCCGGGACTTGGCCCAGCGCCCGTTGCCGTCCATGACGATGGCGACGTGGCGGGGGATCAGGTCGCGCGGGATGTTCGGGGGCACGGCTCCTGAGGGGTGAGGGGAGGGCGGGCGGACGTTCACGATCTGCTTCTCCTGTAGGTGTCGGGAGTGCCGCCGACGACCAGGCGGTCTCAGACGCGCTCGACGTGTCGTAGCGAGCGTATTCCGTGTTCGAGGTGCCATTGCAGGTAAGCCGCGACCAGGCCGCTGCATTCGGCGCGATGGCGCTGCTCGGAGGCATCGGCGGACGCCCAGTCTCCGCGCGTGAGCGCGATCATGAGGCCGATCGTCTCGGCGGCGGGGACGGCGGCGCCGGGCGGACGGCACCCGCCGCAGACCACGCCGCCGGCGGGGATGGCGAAGGCCCTGATCGCGGGGGTCGAGCAGCGGGCGCAGGAGTCGAGCGCCGGGGCGTACCCGGCGACGGCCAGGGAGCGCAGGAAGTAGGCGTCGAGGACGAGCCTGGCCTCGTGGCCGCCGTCAGCGAGGGTGCGCAGCCCGCCGACCAGCAGCAGGAACTGCCGCAGCGCGGGTTCCTTCTCGCCCATGACCAGCCGGTCGGCGGTCTCCAGCATGGCGGTGCCCGCGGTGTAGCGCGGGTAGTCGGAGACCAGCGCCTCGCCGTACGGCCTGAGCGTCTCGACCTGCGTGACCACGTCGAGGGAGCGCCCGGTGTGAAACTGGACGTCGACGTGGGTGAAGGGCTCCAGTCGCGCGCCGAACCGGGACATGGTGCGCCGGACGCCCTTGGCGACCCCGCGGACCTTGCCCATGCGCTTGGTCAGGACCGTGACGATGCGGTCGGCCTCGCCCAGCTTCTGGGTGCGCAGCACGATGCCCTCGTCGCGGTAGAGGTTCACCCGCTCAGTCTAGAGACGTGTGGGGACCGCGATGCGACCTCACCGGCGTCCGGCGCCCGGGATGACGACCCGGCGAATCTAAGAATGTGGACAAACTTCGTAAAAGACCTAACTATGGGTTAAACGTGATCTGACCCCGCCAAGCGACGAATCGATCTCGGGTCAACCCTGGATGGCATCCTCCAGGCGAACAGTCACTAAACTTTTCCCCCTGGCGACGCCCTTTTACGTCCGCCGCCGCTCCCCGCCCACTGCCTGAAAGGGTGACATGACCCGCGTGGTCCTGCTGGGCTCCTCGCCCGGCCCGATCGGTTCCCCCGAGCCGTACGTCCCGCCCGCCCGCCTGGCGCTGACGTCGCTTTCCGGCTCCCCCAGCGTCCTCGACCGGCTGTACGGCCAGGTCGCCGCCGTGGACTCCGAGCCGCTCGCCATCGCCCGGCCCGGCGACGCCGAGGACCACCGGCGGCGTCCAGGGCAGGTCGTGGAGTCCGCCGATCTCGCCGGTGACCTGCGCGCCCTGGCCGACGCCGCCGAGCGCGCGGACGACAACCTGTTCCTGATCCCCTCGGGCGCGGTGATCCACGACGAGCTGATCTACCAGATCACCAAGGCCAAGCGCGGCGCGCTCGCCCTGGTCGCCCGGGAGGCGCGCGAGGAGGACGAGAACGGCGAGCCGATCCAGGATGACGTCCCCATCGAGGACGCCCAGCCCGAGATCGGCGACCGCGTCCTGGAGGGCCTGGCGGTCCGGGCGCGGGTGAGCCGCACGCGAGTGGTGTCGGTCGGCTCGGCCTACCACGCGGTCACCCGGCCGAACGCGATCCTGCTCGGCCCGCTGCACGTCCAGGCGCGCCACGCCGCCACCCTCGCCGAGGCGGCCCGCGAGCTCGCCGGCATGGCCCACCTGTTCGGCCCGGAGGACGACCTCGTCCAGCTCCTGGTGCTCGGGCTGGTCCGCAGGGGCGTGTCGGTCGGCATCCGCGGCCGCAGAGACCTGTTCTTCGCCCGCACCGCCTCGCAGGCCGAGGCCGACGCCGCCGTGGCCGCCATGGCGGGCTACGACGAGGACCGCGCGCGGCTCAACAACGCGGTCAAGGGCGCCGACGGCTTCTTCACCACGTACTTCGTGAGCACCTACTCGCGCTTCATCGCCCGCTGGGCGGCCCGGCGCGGCCTCACCCCCAACCAGGTGACGCTGATCTCCATCGCGCTCGGCGTCCTGTCGGCGGCGGCCTTCGCCACCGGCACGCGCGCGGGGGCGGTCGCCGGCGGCCTGCTGATCTACTTCGCGTTCGTGTTCGACTGCGTGGACGGCCAGCTCGCCCGTTACGCCCGCAAATTCGGCGTGCTCGGCGCGTGGCTGGACGCGACGTTCGACCGCGCCAAGGAGTACGTCGTGTTCGCGGGCCTCGCCGTCGGCTCGATCGTGGCGGGCCAGGGCGACGTGTGGACGCTGGCGCTGGTCGCGCTGTCGGTGCAGTCGGTGCGCCACCTGCTGGACTTCTCGTTCGGCGTGGCCAACCGGCGCAGGCCGCCCGTCCCGCTGCCGACACTGGCGCTGACCGTCGCCGACGACCGGCCGCTGCGCGACGCGCTGGAGAAGCGGCGCGCCACCCGCACCGGCGGCGTGCGCGGCCTGCTCAAGCTCTGGACGCGCGCCGGGCGGTTCCGCGCCGTCCACTGGGCGCGCAAGATGATCGTCTTCCCGATCGGCGAGCGGTTCGCCGCCATCGCGATCACCGCGGCCGTGTTCGAGCCCCGGGTCACGTTCCTGACGCTCGTGATCTGGGGCGGCGTCGCCGCCGCCTACACCCTGACCGGACGTCTCATGAGGTCGCTCGCATGATCACCCAACCGCAGGCCGCCCCCGCCGTCGCCGACCCGGACGAGGAACGCCGCCGCGTCCAGACGGCCCGCCTGCTCGCCTACCGGGACGACGGCCCGCTCGTCGCGGTGCTGCGCGACCGCATGGGCCCGGGCCTGCCCCCGGTGCCGGCCGCGCTCGCCTCGCTGCTCGCCGTCGTGGCCGCCGGCGTGACCGGCGTCCTCGGGGACGGCTCCGGCCCGGCCGTGCTGCTGCCCGTGCTCGCGATGGTCGTCCTGGTCGTCCCGACCGCGCCGCGCGACCACCTCGGCCGGTTCGACTGGCTGGTCCCGCCGCTGATCCGCGGCACCGAGTTCCTGACGATCATCCTGCTCGGCCTGGCCGCGGACACGCCCAAGTGGCTGCTGTTCGTGCTGATCTACGTGGTCGGCTACCACACCTACGACACGGTGTACCGCACGCGGCAGAGCATCTGGCCCGCGCCCTGGGTGTTCCAGGCGGGCCTCGGCTGGGAGGTCCGCCTGCTGCTGCTCGGCGCGGGCGCGGCGCTCGGCGTGCTGGACTGGGTGGTCGCCGTGATGTGCGTCTACCTCGGCGTCCTGTTCGCCGTCGAGAGCATCACGAGCTGGGTCCGCCTGGACAAGCAGGCCTCCCCCGCCCAGGCCTCCGACGACCTGGAGGCCTCCCCCGAAGAGGCCATGGAACAGGCCACCGGCGAGGCCGACAAGGCCTAGCCGTGACCCCTGACTGTGTGTCACGGCCGAACGCGCTGTATACAGGTGCCCGTGGAGCTGGATGCGCTTGATCGGGCGATCATCGGCGCCCTCGTCGAGGACGCCCGTTCAACGTACGCCGAGATCGGGCAGCGGATCGGCCTGTCGGCCCCGGCGGTGAAGCGCCGCGTCGACCGGCTGCTGAGCACGGGCGCGATCACCGGCTTCACCGCCCGGGTCGATCCCTCGGCGCTCGGCTGGACCACCGAGGCGTACGTCGAGCTGTTCTGCCGGGGGAAGACCTCCCCCGCCGAGATCGGCACGGCGGTCGCGCGCCACCCCGAGGTCATCTCGGCCTGCACGATCACCGGCGAGGCCGATGCGCTGCTGCACATCCGCGCCACCGACGTCCGGCACGTCGAGCAGGTGATCGAGCGGGTGGCCGCCGAGCCGTTCGTCGTGCGCACCAAGAGCGCGATCGTGTTGTCGCGGCTCATCGACACGCCGAGCGCCCGCAGCGGCATCGCCCCGTAAACCCCAGCGGGGACCAACGCAACGAATCACCGCAAACACCCTTTACGACGCAACCGATCCGCGTTGGCGCGCAAGCTCCGCGCCTGGCCGGGACCACTACCCGTTTCTAGGCTGATCTCATCCCCGACCAGCCGTTTTCCGACGGAGTGATAGATGGCCCACACCCGGCATTACCTCATGTGCCGTCCCGACCATTTCGCTGTCGAGTACGCGATCAACCCCTGGATGGACCCGGACGCGGGCGCCGACGCGGCGACCGCCGTCCAGCAGTGGGAGCGGCTCAAGGGCGCCTATGAGGAACTGGGTCACACCGTCAGCCTGATCGATCCGATCCCGGGCCTGCCGGACATGGTCTTCGCCGCCAACGGCGCCCTGGTCGTCGGCGGCCGGGTGTACGGCGCGCGCTTCGCGAGCGTCGAGCGTGGCCCCGAAGGACCCGCCTACCTGCGCTGGTTCCAGGAGCACGGCTACGGCACCGTCATGGAGCCGACGCAGACCAACGAGGGCGAAGGCGACTTCCTCACGCTGGACGACGTGATCCTCGCGGGCACCGGCTTCCGCACCGCGATCACCGCGCACAAGGAGGCCCAGGAGTTCCTCGGCGTCCCGGTCGTGACGCTCCAGCTCGTGGACCCGCGTTACTATCACCTTGACACCGCGCTGTTCCCGATCGACGGCTCGAACGTCGCCTACTACCCCGGCGCCTTCTCGCGCGGCAGCCAGGAGGTGCTGCGGCGCATGTTCCCCGACGCGGTGCTCGCCTCCGCCGGGGACGCCGCCGTGCTCGGCCTGAACGCGGTCAGCGACGGCCGCAGCGTCGTGATCAACGCCGAGGCGGCCGACCTGTCGCTGGAACTGAAGCGCCGGGGCCTGAACGTCATCCCCGTCGACCTGAGCGAGCTGCGCAAGGCCGGCGGCGGGCCGAAGTGCTGCACCCTGGAGATCCGCGTATGAGCAGTTCACCCACCACCGAGAAGCTGATCGGGCTCAGCGAGCGCCACAGCGCGCACAACTACCACCCGCTGCCCGTCGTCGTGCGCGAGGCGCGCGGCGCGTGGGTCACCGACGTCGAGGGGCGCCGGTACCTCGACTGCCTGGCGGGTTACTCGTCGCTGAACTTCGGCCACGGCAACCCCGCGATCCTCCAGGCGGCCCAGGACCAGCTCCAGCGGCTGACGCTCACCAGCCGGGCGTTCTTCCACGACCGGTTCGCGGCGTTCTGCCAGGGACTGGCGGAGTTGTGCGGCAAGGACATGATCCTGCCGATGAACACCGGCGCTGAGGCCGTCGAGACCGCGATCAAGGTGGCCCGCAAGTGGGGCTACGAGGTCAAGGGCGTCGCGCCGGACCAGGCGAACATCATCGTCATGGAGGACAACTTCCACGGCCGTACCACCACGATCGTGGGCTTCTCCACCGATCCGGACGCCCGCAACGGCTTCGGCCCGGCGACGCCCGGCTTCAGGATCGTCAAGTACGGCTCCGCCGAGGCGATCCGGGAGGCGATCGACGCGAACACCGTCGCCGTGCTGCTGGAGCCGATCCAGGGCGAGGCCGGCGTGCTGGTGCCCCCGGCGGGTTACCTCGCGCAGGTCAGGCAGATCTGCGACGAGAACAACGTGCTGTTCGTCGCCGACGAGATCCAGTCGGGCCTCGGCCGCACCGGCGACACCTTCGCCTGCGACCACGAAGGCGTCGTCCCGGACATGTACGTCCTGGGCAAGGCGCTCGGCGGCGGCGTCGTCCCGGTCTCGGCGGTGGCGGCGGACGAGGACGTCCTCGGCGTCATCAAGCCGGGCCAGCACGGCTCGACGTTCGGCGGCAACCCGCTGGCCTGCGCCGTGGGCGAGACGGTCGTCCGGCTGCTCGGAACCGGCGAGTTCCAGGCCAGGGCCCGCGAGCTGGGCGCCGTCCTGCACGAGCGGCTCCGCGCGCTGATCGGCCCGGCGGGCGAGGGCGGCCACGGCGTCGTCGCGGTCCGCGGGCGCGGCCTGTGGGCGGGCGTGGACATCGACCCGAGGCTCGGCACCGGCCGCCAGGTGTGCGAGGCGCTGATGCGCCGCGGCGTGCTCGCCAAGGACACCCACGGTTCGACGATCCGCCTCGCGCCGCCGCTGGTGGTGTCGGAGGAGGACCTGAACTGGGCCGTCGACCGCCTGGCCGAGGCCCTGGACGAACTGGCGCACGCCACCGGGCGCGACCGGTAACCGGGCGTCACCGGCCGCGCGTCCTCAGGAGGTCAGGGGGACGCGGGTCAGCTCTTCGAAGTCGGGGCGGGCGGTGTGCCAGCGGACGGCGGCCGAGCGGCCGTCCAGTTCCAGGGACGCGAGGGCGTTGGGGAACCACGGGCCGCCCGTGATCTTCCACCGGAACTCGCGGCGGGGAAGCCCGGCCGTGCGGGCCAGCAGGACGCCGGCCAGGCTCGCCACCCCGAACGAGCCGATCACGTTGGCCAGGCGCAGCGTGCGGCTCAGGGGGTTGCGGATCGGCGAGCACACGGCCTGGTAGATGCGCGCGGAGCCGAGGCCGGCGGAGACCGGCCGGGCCGCGGCGAGGTAGGAGTAGTGCACGTCCCCCGACATCAGGACGATCGTCGCGGGCGCCCGTCCCCGGCGTCCGGCGGCGATGTCGACCAGGACGCGGCCGAACGCGTCGAAGGACTTGCGGAACGCGCCCCAGTGTTCGAGGTCGAGCGCCTGGCGGATCTTCTCGGCCACCCGCGACGCCCGGCGTCCCCACGCGCCGTCGGCGACGGCCTCGTTCCAGCTCTCGACGTCGAAGATGCCGCTCGGCAGGAAGACCGGCACCGAGGAGCCGATGAGCAGGTGGTCGACGCCGCCGGTGGCCCGCTCGGCGAACCAGGACCACTCGTCCTCGTCCAGCATGCGGCGGTCGCCGCGGTCCAGCTTCCTGGCGCTGCGGGTGTCCAGCATGACCAGGCGCGTCCCGCCGATGTCGCGGGAGTAGCTCCACCGCGCGGAGGAGGGGTCCTGGTCGGCCCGCTCGGCGAACGCGTCGAGGATCGCGCCGCCGTCGGCGTCGCCGCCCGCGCGGATCGCCGCGTAGACGGGGTCGGCCTCGCGCTCGGACGGCGAGAGGTTGCCCAGGTGCTGGTACACCCAGTACGCGCCGAGCGCCGAGACGACCCGGGCCGGCCACCACGGCACCCCGGCCATCTGCCGGCGCCAGGTCTCGGAGGTGTTCCAGTCGTCGCGCACGTCGTGGTCGTCGAAGATCATCGCGGTCGGGACGGTCGACAGCACCCAGCGCACGACCGGGTCGGTCCACGCCTGGCGGTACAGCTCGGCGTACTCCTGGAAGCCCACGATCTCGTCGGGGCCGTCCTGCCGGCGGGAGCGGATGAAGCCGAGCATCTCCTGGGACGGCTCGTCGGCGTAGACCTGGTCGCCGAGGAACAGCATGAGGCTCGGCGGTTCCTCGCCCCGCATCAGGCGGCGGCCGTAGGCGCGCAGGACGTCGACGCCGTGCGTCCTGGTGTGCTCCTCGTCATGGGGGACGCTGGTGCGGCAGGAGCCGAACACGACCCGCCCGAGCTTCTCGACCGGGCGGATGCGGCTCGGCGGGAAGCCGTCGAGCGGCCACACTCCCCGGCCGTCCAGCTCGACGGTGTACGGCCCGGCCACCTCGACGTCGACGATGGCGTAGTGGTGGCCGTGGACGGTGAACGTGCGCTCGGCCGCGCGAACCCCTCCGGCCTCGACCGTGACCTCGCAGGGCTCGCTCGTCTCCACCCATACCGACGCCCCGGCCTCGTCGGCGTACCTCAGCAACGGGCCCACCAGCAGATCGGGCACGTGGCCTCCCCTCAAGAGCAAGCGATATGAACCATACGCACGAACTCGCCCCGGGTCAGCCTTCCAAAGTCTCGACCAGGCCCTCCAGCTCGCGCATCAGCTCCTCCGTACGGGCCACGCCGTAGGTGGCGAGGATCGCCCGATGGTGCTCGGCGATGCCCGCCTCCAGGCGGCCCAGAAGCTCACTGCCTCGACTTGCGAGGAAAACCGCTACTTTGCGGCGATCTGTGGGATCGTGTCCGCGATACACCACCGCGCGGTCCACGAGCCGGTCCACCGCCTTGGTCAGCGTGGGGTGGGGCATGAGCGCGGCCTCGGCCAGGTCGCCCATCGAATGCCCGCGGCCGTCCGCCAGCGCCTGGAGGATGCGCCACTGCTCGACCGAGACGTCCTCGGCGGCGAGCGCCGCCGCGAGCCCGCGGTTGACGCCCCGCTCGGCGCGGGTCAGCAGATAGGCGAGCGAGGAGCCGAGCCCCGTCCCCGGCGGCGCCTCCCGCCGGGGCGGGACGCCAGGTGCCGCCGTCATCGCCGAACTCCCTTCCTCCGCGGATGCCCGAGGAGGATACTCTCCCCACCGGCCGGAGCGTCCCCGCGCCGCCACACCGCTCAGCCGAGGGCTCGGCCGGGGCGGGCGTCGGCGGTGGCGGTAGAGCGGGCCGGACCCTGGCCCCGGCGCGCGCGAGCTCACAGCCGTCCGGCGGCCGTGACCGTCCACGGAACCTGGCCGGCGCGGCTCGTCGCCGCCGCGCCGGCCCGGCTGCTCGGTGGACGGCCTCCCGCGTCAGGGGATGATCTGCAGCAGGCCGTACTCCTTCGCCTTGGCGGGCTCGGCGAGGGTCTGGAGCTTGCGGCCGGCGGCGTCGAGCACGACCAGGCTGTTGTGCGCGGCGCCGGCGACGCGGACGACCAGGCGCCCGTCCGCGAGGTAGAACGCCCCGGCGAGCCGCCCCTTGACCGGGATCGCCACCTTCTTCCCCGTCACCGTGTCGACGATGGTCGGCGTGAACAGGCTCGGCCAGGTGCCGTCCCCCGTCGGCTCGCCCCTGGGGACCACGTGAACGATGACGTTGCGCCCGTCGGGTGACAGGCTCTGCACGTGGGTCACGAAGGAGATGCCCTTCACCTTGACCGACTTACCGGTCTTGACGTCCAGCTTGTAGACGGCGTCGGCCGTGCCCGCGTACCCCGCGAGGTAGCGCCCGTCCCCCGACCAGGCCAGGTGGCAGACGCCGACGGTCTTGCCCGCCGCGCGCCTCCCGGTGCCATCGAGGTTGACGATCGACACCGGCGCCCGGTCATCGTTGCTCGCCCCCACGTACGCGACCCGCCGGGAGTCGGGCGACCACGTCGCTGTGCCGCACGGGCCCCCGGCCTGGACGCCCTTGGCGACGGTCGTCACCTTGCTCCCCCAGCCCACCTTCAGCTCGCCGCGCATCGTGATCCAGGCGACCTTCTTGCCGTCCGGGGAGGCGGAGAACTGGAAGTTGTCCAACGGGACGCCCATGCGGGCGAAGCCCTTGCCCGGCTGGTAGCGGTCGATGCGCAGGCCGCGGTTGTAGGCGTAGTAGACGGCCGCGCCGGTGAGCGGCGCCGGGGCGGTTCCCCGAGTGGACGTGGCGGCGTCCCCCGCGGAGGCGGCGGCGCCTCGCGCGGTCGCGGCGGCGCCGCTCGCCGAGGTGGTCGCGGCCGCCGGAAGCACTAAGGCGGGGACGAGCGCGGCCGCGAGGAGCGCGGTGGCCGGTGCGCGAAGTTTCACAGGATCTCCGTCCGTTGGTGCGTGCTCAGAATTGGACGCCGGGATCGCCCATATAGTTCGCCGCGCGTGCCGGGCATCCAGCCGAGCATGATCCCACCGAACGGGCCGGGGCCGCGCCCGTTCCGCAGCCTTCGGTATGGTCAGGCGGCCTTCGCGTCACGCCACCAGGCGATCGTCTCCTTCAGCGCCTCGTCCATCGGCGTCGGCGGGACGCCGAACGTCGTCTCGAACGCCGACGAGTCGACCACGAACGGGCGGACGAACTGGTAGCGGGTCTCCTCCAGCTCGCGCAGCAGCGGCGAGAAGAGCCCGGCCGCGCGCATCATCCAGTGCGGCACCGCGGCGACCCGGGGGGACGGCGCGCCGCCGAGGGCGGCCACGCGCTCGGCCATCTGCCGGATCGTCAGCGCCGGGCTCGTGGGGACGTGCCACGGGCGGCCCCACGCGCGCTCGTCCGTGGCGGCGGTCGCCAGGGCCCGCGCCACGTCCGGCAGGTACGTCAGGCTGTGCGGCTGGTCGGGATCGGCCGGGATACGGGCCGTCCTGCCCGCCAGGACCGGCGCGAGGAAGCGGTCACCGAAGATGGACTGGTCGGTCATTCCCGGGCCGAAGAAGTCCGACCCCCGCAGCTCGGTGGCGCGCAGGCGTCCCGCCTTGTGCGCGGCGAGCGCGTCGGCCCACATGCGGGCCCGGACGCGGCCCTTGGTACCGGCCGACGCCAGTGGCAGGTCCTCGGTCATCGGGCGGTCCACGGGGCCGTACCCGTAGAGGTTGCCCATGATGGCGAGGACCGCGCCGCTCGCCTCGGCCGCCGCGAGCAGCGCGTTCGCGATGGGGGGCCAATCCTGCGGCCAGCGGTGGTAAGGGGGGTTCGCGCAGTTGTACAGCGCGTCGGCGCCGGCGGCGACGCGGGTGAGGCGGGCGGCGTCCCTGGCGTCCGCCTTGACGCGCGACACCCGGGGCACGGCCGGGCCCGACCCGGAGCGGGTGACGACCACGACCTCGTGGCCCTTGCCGGCGAGCAGCTCGGCCAGTTGTGAACCGATCTGCCCGGCTCCGACGATGACGTGCTTTCCCATGATCATGTCCTTCGGTACCGCGTGTCAGCCCTGATGCGACGATCCCGCCGTCCACGAACGAGCGCCACACCCCTGCCGACGCACGCTCTCTTTCGAGAGCAATGCTCTCTCAATGGAGCTCCGATCGTCAAGAGCAGTGCTCTCGGTTTCCGTCAAGCCTGCGGGGCACGTCCAGGCGCACCGCCAGGGGAATGAGCGCCGGCAGCTCAGGCGCGGATCACTCGACGCCGCCGGCTCCCGACCCCCGTACCAGGAGCCGGCGGACCCGAGTCCCCCCGCCGGCGGGCCCGCGAAAGGCCACCCCGTCCCGGTGCCGTGGGAGACGACCAGAAGGCTGCCGGGGGCCATCCGTTCGCGGACGGGCGGTCGACGTTCACCCGCATGGCGTCGATCTCCTCCCGCCGCGGCGAGGGCAGGAACAGGGAGGCGGTCAGGTACCGGTCGATCATGGCGCCCCGGCACGTCGGCCAGATCAGAAATGACTATTCTGCCAATGTGTCCGACGTCAATGTTTCCGAGCTGTTCGACTCCGCCGCCTGGAGCGAGGTGAAGGGCTTCGGCTTCACCGATATCACGTACCACCGGTCGACGGAGGCCCGCTCCGGCAAGCGGGTCGTGCGCATCGCCTTCGACCGGCCGGAGGTCCGCAACGCCTTCCGGCCGCACACCGTCGACGAGCTGTACCGGGCGCTCGACCACGCGCGAATGAGCTCCGACGTCGGCTGCGTGCTGATCACCGGCAACGGCCCCTCCCCCAAGGACGGCGGCTGGGCGTTCTGCTCCGGCGGCGACCAGCGCATCCGCGGGCGGTCCGGCTACCAGTACGCGAGCGGCGAGACCTCCGACACCATCGACCCGGCGCGGGCCGGCCGGCTGCACATCCTGGAGGTGCAGCGGCTGATCCGCACCATGCCGAAGGTCGTGATCGCCGTCGTACCCGGGTGGGCCGCGGGCGGCGGGCACTCACTGCACGTCGTGTGCGACCTGACGCTGGCCTCGGCCGAGCACGCCCGCTTCAAGCAGACGGACGCCGACGTCGGCTCGTTCGACGCCGGATACGGCTCCGCCTACCTCGCCCGCATGGTCGGCCAGAAGTTCGCGCGCGAGATCTTCTTCCTCGGCGAGGACTACACGGCGGCCGAGATGCACGCGATGGGCGCGGTCAACCGCGTCGTCCCGCACGCCGAACTGGAGGCGACCGCCCTCGAGTGGGGCTGGAAGATCATCGGCAAGTCGCCGCAGGCGCAGCGGATGCTCAAGTTCGCCTTCAACCTGGTCGACGACGGGCTGGCCGGCCAGCAGGTGTTCGCCGGCGAGGCGACCCGCCTGGCGTACATGACGGACGAGGCGGTCGAGGGCAGGGACGCGTTCCTGCAGAAGCGCCCGCCGAACTGGGAGCAGTACCCGTACTACTACTGAGCCGCCCTTCCGCACTGAGCCGCCGCACACGTACCGGATCTGCCGCCGCCCCAGCCTGAACGCCACGACGCCGCCCATCCGACAGGCCGGACGCGCGTCATCCAACACCGTGAACGTTCTTGGTCAGGGCACTGGCGCCGTCCTGTGGTCCTCTACGCGCGTCGAGCCGGCCGCCTCGCGCGCGGCCCGCAGGTGCTCGATCCGCGCCACGACCTCGACGAACACCCGCAACTGCGCCACGCTGTAGATCTCGCCCAGTACGCGCGCCATCGTGTCGTCCAAGAACTCCTCCCCACGAGGCGAGACAGTCCCCGGAATCGCGAGCCACGGGAAGCGGTCCTGCTGCCGCAGGATCTCTGGCGCCATGCGCGCGGCAAGATCCCTGATCGCGTCGTCGTCGGCGTCGGGGGGAAGCGCGTCGAACTCCTCGTCGATCGGAGTCTGGTCCTCCGCCACGGCACGGAGGTCGTCGAGCGCCTGGTCGTCGAGCAGCCGTGAGAGGACCAGCAGCAGCGTCTGGTCGCTGTCGGACAGCCGACCGGCGATGCGGCCGAACCCGGCCGGCGAGTGGAGCGGCGCGTCGTGCTCGCGGATGGTCGCGAGCTCCGCGCGGATGCTGACCAGCCGCGCGATCGTCGCCTCCAGCTCGGCGTCGAGATCGCGGATCGCCGCACCCGGGTCGGTGTCGTCGTCGTACAGCTCGCCGATCCGGGCGAGCGACGCGCCGAGGTCGTTGAGCCGCCGGATCTGGAGCAGACGAACCAGATGGACGGTCCGGTACTGCTTGTAGCCGTTATCCGCCCGCTGAGGTTCGTCGAGGAGGCCGATCCGGTGGTAGTAGCGGATCGACTTGACGGTCGTACCCGCAAGATCGGCAAGCTGCTGCGTACTCCAGGCCATCGCGCCCCCCTCCGCTCATCGTGGCCGATCCGGGTCGGTGACGCAAACGCTGGTCACGGACGGGACGACGACCCACGCACGCACGCACGCTTGCCCTGCCCCAAGGCTGACTTACCGAAGGTCCGCAGAAAGCCTCGGCGTTCAGGCCGGGGATGAATGCGGTCCCTGTCAGGGGATGTCCCGCCGTCAGGCGGGACATCCCGGAGCGCGAAGCGCAGACCCAGAACGTCAGGCTGGGCGGCGTTGCTGTTCGATGTAGGCCTTGATGATGGTCGGTGGAGCTCCGCCACAGGAGGCGGCGAAGTAGCTGGGGGACCAGAATTGGCCGTGCATGATGGCGCGGTCGACCCGGCCGGTGAACTCCTTGCGCAGGTAGTGCGACGACACGCCCTTCAATGAGTTGACCAGTTTGCTGATGGCGACTTTGGGCGGGTAGTGGACCAGCAGGTGGACGTGATCGTCTTCGCCGTTGAACTCGCGTAGCTCGGCCTCGAAGCCGTCGCACACCTCGATCATGATCTCTTCGCAGCGGCGCAGCATCTGGTCATCGAAGACATTCCTGCGACATTTGGTCACGAAGACCAGATGGGCATGCAGCGCGGAAACCACATGTCTACCGCGCCGATATTCGGCATCCTGGGTCATAGACCAGATGCTAATGTGTTCGAGTCCGTTGAGATGTGAGCGACAGGTGAGGCAAGGGAGGTGTTCCGCATGCTGACGGGGCGTAAGTACCGGCTGGAGCTGGACTTCGGGCAAAAGCTGTTCGCCGAGCGGGTGGCCGGGATCTGCCGGTCGGTGTGGAACACCGGCCTGGAACAGCGTCGCGCCTATCGGCGCAGGGGCGCCTTCATCGGCTACGCCGAGCAGTGCGGGCAACTCGCCGATGCCAAGAGCGAGTTCAATTGGCTGGCTGATGCTCCCGCCCAGGTCATCCAGCAGACGCTCAAGGACCTGGACGAGGCGTGCCGCAGGCACGGTACCTGGAAGGTCCGCTGGAAGAGCAAGGCGAAGTGGACGCCGTCGTTTCGGTTCCCGACCGCCAAGCACATCCCGGTCGAGAAGATCAACCGTAAGTGGGGGCGAGTGTTCCTGCCCAAGTTCGGGTGGGTGAGGTTGCGCCTGTCGCGCCCGCTGGGCGAGACCGTGAAATCCGCGACCATCTCGCGCGACGGTGCGCACTGGTTCGTCTCGTTCCTGGTAGACGACGGCATCATGCACATGGAGAGGCATGCACGCCCCGACAAGGTGGCGGGGGTGGACCGGGGGGTGGTGACGGCTGCTGTCACCTGCGACGGAGAGTTCTTCGACCGCCGCCATGCCGGCAAGTCCGGGGTGTCCTCACCGGTGCCCCCGAAGGAGGAAAAGGCCGGCCGCGAGGCCGATCTGGGCTACTTGTCGGCCGGTGAGGCGGAGCGGTGCCTGCGGCTGCAACGCCGGTTGGCCCGTGCGAGGAAGGGCTCGGCCCGGCGCAAGGTGCTGGCCGGTAAGGTCGGGGAGATCATGCGGCGGGTTCGGTGGCGCCGGGCGGACTTCAACGCCCAGGCCGCGCACCGGCTCACCCGCGACTACGGGCACATCGTCTTGAAGGATCTGAGCGTCCGTGGCATGACCGCCTCGGCCTGCGGCACGCTCGAGGAGCCGGGTTCGCGGGCCGCTCAAAAGTCCGGCCTCAATAAGGCGATCTTGGATAAGGGCTGGTACGGGCTGGAAGTCGCGTTGCGGTCCAAGGCCCGCTATACCGGCAGCGTCATCAGTAAAGTCCCTGCTGCCTACACGTCCCAGACGTGCTCGGCTCCGGCCTGCGGGAAGGTGGACGCGAAGAGCCGCGAGAGCCAAGCCCTCTTCCGTTGCACCACCTGCGGGCATACCGAGCACGCCGACGTGAACGCCGCAAAATGCATCAAGGCCAGAGGACAGGCGGCCGGGCCGGTCGTCTCAGGGCGTGGAGACTTGGGGTTGCCCGGGTCGGTGAAGCGTCAAGCACCCCGTTCCATAGCTCGCGGCGCGCCGCGAGCTGCCGCGTAAGCGGCACGGGAACCCCCGTCCTTCACTTCACTTCAGGGCGGGGAGCAGGTCAAATTCCGGGGCGGTGGACTTCCGCGGAACCTCAACGATCTGTTGGCTGGGTACCTGGACTTGAACCAAGAACAACAGAATCCTGCATTTCAATTTCGTGGGGAAGAAGTGAGTCGGTGAATGAGGCTCGACAGCGTGGAGGACGTCCGGATCGACGGGCTGCTCAGGTACCACGTCGATGAACACAGCTTCTCTTTCGATGTGAGCAGCCCCGCCGACCTGGCGTACGCCATGGGAGACGAGGACGTCACGAGCGTCGTGATAGGCACCCTCCAAATCGAGGTCGGAGTCTCCACGCACCGCGCTATGTACGTCTGGGGCTACCATCCGCGCTCCGCATGGGAAGAAAGGCCCCTGCCCCGGCCCTCGACCCGGCCGGGAGGGGTGATCATCGCCGCGCCGGAGATCTTCGAGATGGGGGTCTCCGAGCCGGTACCTGGGGGAGAGGGCTGGAAGACGGTGTTCGACCCGTCGAACGGCTGGGTCCGCGTGGCGCCCGACGAGGAGGCCGACGATGAGATGGTCGAAGTCGCGACGGGAGTCGTCCTGGGACGGAGAGGGCAGGAACTGCACTCCGTCTGGCTTCATCCTGTGTACGAGGATGGGGCGGACGTGTACTGATCGGGCTGATTCTCCTCTGAGATGACGGGAGAGCAGCCACCGCTCCGTCCCGTCGGCACGCCGCGGCCTCAGGGTTCGCGGGCGCAGAGGTACGCGTCCAGGTCGGCGGCGCCCTTGAGCATGGCGCGGCCCCTGGCGGATAGGCGGGCCTGCCAGTCGCGCAGGGTCGACTCCAGCGGGGCGACGCCTCCGGCGGAGCGGACCTGAGCGATCAGCGGGGCGATCTGCTCCAGCAGGTAGCCGCCCCGCCTGAGCTGGTGGGCCAGCCGGACGTCCCGTACGTCGGCCGCTCTGTAGATCCGGTAGCCCGTCTGCGGGTCGCGGCGCGGCTGGACCAGCCCGGCGTTCTCCCATTTGCGCAGGGTGGCAGGGCGGATGCCGAGCATCCTGGCCAGGGGGCCGATGAACATGTGGCCGCGCTCCTGCGGCACGGGCGCCAAACCGCGGAGCGCGGCTTCGACGGCCTGGAGGGTGCGGCGGTCGTCGAGGAGCCGGCCGTGGCTCTCGTCGATGAGTCGCAGCGCGTCCTCGGTGGCACCCCGGTTGACCGCCTGCATGATCGACGTTGCCGTCTGGTGACCGTGCCCGGGCACGAGGGCGAGGAACGCGCGCAGGGCTTGCGCATGCAGCGGCGTATAGGTGCGAAAGCCGTGCACGGTGCGTTCCGCCGCGGGCAGGATGCCGGCGTCCTCGTAGTTCCTGATCGCCTGGGTGGACAAGCCGTGCTCGCGCGCCAGGTCCACTGGCCTCATGGATGCATCACCGATTGAGGGTCCATACGATGTGAGCGGCGATTTCCACGGAAAAGTTTACAAGGAGGGTTCAGAGATACCGTTGAACGTATGGATATCAAGGACCCAGCCCGGCCGCTCGATGGCGCGGGCGTCTCGGCGTTCCTGCGGTCGCTTCCCGCCAAGCCCCTGCTGCTCGGCCTGGGCGAGGCCAGGCACTTCGTGGGGGAGCTTGGCGAGTTGCGCAACGAGATGTTCCGGCATCTGGTCGAGTACGAGGGCTACCGGTCGTTCGCCATCGAGAGCGACTGTCTTATGGGCCTCGTGGTGGACGACTACGTCACGACGGGGGCGGGCATGCTCGATGACGTTATGGAACGCGGCTTCAGCCACGGCTTCGGGGCGTCACCGGCCAACCGCGGGCTCGTGCGCTGGATGCGGGCGTACAACGAGGAGCATGACGAAAAGCTCCGGTTCTTCGGGTTCGACGGCCCTCTGGAGTATTGGGCGGCGAGCCCGCGCCAGGCGCTCACCGCCCTCTACGCACTCCTCGACGGCCCGCTCCCCTCTACGGTAGTAACCAGGGAAACCCTTGACACGCTGCTGGGCCCGGACGACCGGTGGGCGAACGAGGCCGCGGCCATGGATCCGTCCCAGTCGATCGGCCAGTCCGCCGACGCCCAGCGGCTGCGACTGATCGCCGACGACCTGGTGGCGCTGCTCGACACGCAGGCGCCGCAACTGAGGCCGAAGGACAGGGAGCGAGCGGCACTGTACGGGCGCACCGCCACCGGCCTGCTCCGTTACCACTACTGGATGGCCGACGCGTCCCCGGCACGGTGGACCCGGCTGTCGGCCCTGCGGGACGCGATGATGGCCGCCAACCTGCGTGCCGTCGCCGAGCACGGCCCGGCCCTGGTCTTCGCCAGTAACCTCCACCTGCAGCGGAACAAGAGCTCAATGCCGTTCGGCGACCAGCTGCTGGAGTGGTGGAGCGCGGGGGCGATCACCGGGACGTACCTGGGCGACCGGTACGCCTTCCTGGCCTCGGCCCTCGGCACGGTCGGCGACAACGCCCCGCCCCCGGACACCGTCGAGGGCATCCTGTCCACGCTCCCGTGGGACCGCTCTCTCATCGACACCCGCCGCCTGGCCGAGGCCATCACGAAGCCCGCCCCGCGCATCTCCCACGATTTCGCCTATTTCCCGCTGGACCCGGCTCAGCTCGACATGATCGACGGCGTCGTCTTCCTCAAGCAGGCTGTCAGGCTAGGTTGACAGGCGCGTGCGTGTCAGGCTCCTGAGTGTCCCCGAGACGGTCGAGCCTCACGGCCGCCCGTGGGACGGTTGGGTCTCGCGTCGGTCGTGACGTGAGCGCCCCGGGACGGTCAGGGTCGCGCCGGTCGTGACGCTCGCATCGTTCCCGGAGGGCCCCCGATGAGGCTGGGGGTTAGTCTCATCGGGGGCGGGGCCGGTCGGAGCATAGGGGAAGGTTCCGACCGGGGCCTTCAGGGCGCTCCGGTGATAGCGGAGGCGGAACAGCTTCTCACGAAAATCCCCCCGCACCCACCAGAAATAGGCAAAAGCCCTCGTTTTGCCTCCCGCTCTCTGCCGGGGGCGCACCCGGCACCTCAAGGCGCGAACCGGGAGAGGCGCTGACGAGCGAGCCGGAGACACGCTTCGTCACGGCATCAGCGGGCCCGAGCCGTTGGGCGGGGTGAAGCGGATGGCACACCAGACCGTCCGGCCCAGGCCGGGGCCGTCGTCGCAACTGCCCCAGTCGTGGGAGAGTTCACGGACGATCAGCAGGCCGCGTCCGCTCTCGGCGTCGGGGTCTTTGCGGACCTCAGGCTCCGATACGGACGAACCCGGATCGTTCACTTCTATACGGATGGCTCCATCCTGCTCGGTGACCGTGAGCCCGATGTAGTCGTCCGCCCCGCAGCCGGCGTGGATGATCGCATTGGTGATCAGTTCGGTAGCGGCCAGGACGACGTCATCGGCGGCGGGGTGCGCGCTCCCCAGCCATCGGCGGACCTCACGACGTGCCAGTGAAACGGATTCGGGGACGCTGGCCAGAGACGTACGTCCCAGAACTCTCGGGTCCGCGTTGGCTCGCTTCATGGTTTTCACCCGCTCGGAGAGATTGATCGCTGCCGTCCTTCCAACCATCCCAAGATTGACTACACTTGGTGACTGATTGACTTCAACGAGCCATCAACGCTTTAACTGAAACCCTGGGTGAAAGACCCGAGAAGGACCCTTGGAGCCCCCCATGCCTAAGGAAAGCGAGCTCAACCCCTCCGAGTCCCCGACCGCCCTCTTCGGCTTTGAGCTGCGCAGACACCGTAAGGAGAAGGGCTGGTCGCAACTGCGACTGGCCCGCGCGGTGCCCTACTCGGTCGGGACCATCAGCATGATCGAGACGGCCAAACGGTCGCCGTCAGAAGACTTCGCCCGGCACTGCGACGAGGTCCTGGAGGCCGAAGGCGCCCTTATGCGGCTCTGGCCGATGGTCAGCCGCGCGACCGCTCCACCGTGGTTTCGTCCATGGCTCGACATCGAGGCCACGGCCGAGTCACTGCGAACCTGGGAGCCGCTGATAGTTCCCGGACTCCTGCAGACCGAGAACTACGCGCGCGCCATGCTCCGAGGGGAGCCTGGAGTCGACTCGGAGGAGGTGGAGGAACATCTCACGGCCCGGATGGAGAGGCAATCGATTCTCAGGCGTCCCAAACCGCCCATGCTGTGGGTCGTCATCGACGAGGGCGTTCTCCACCGGCCGATCGGCAGCCCTGCCGTGATGGCGGAACAGTTGACCCATCTGCTTCAACTCGGTGAGGAGGCTCCGAGAATCACCATTCAGGTGCTGCCTCTTAAGGCATACTCCACGACAGGCCTTCTCGGAGGATTCGTCATCGCCCAGGCCCAAGGCAGTCCCGATACGGCCTACGTCGAGGCGGCTTCGAACGCCCAGGTGACCGACTGGACAGAGGCCGTTAGGACCCTAGGATTCAGGTTTGAAGGGATCCGTTCGGAGGCCCTGTCTCAGCGCGAGTCCCTCGAATTGATCAAGGAGACGATAGAGCGATGGACGAACTGACCCAGGAGCGCGCGACCTTATGGATCAAGTCCTCCTACTCGGGCAGCAACGGCGGCAACTGCGTTGAAGTGGCGAAACTGGCCGGTGGGTGGCGCGGGGTTCGCGACAGCAAGCAGTTCGCGCAGCCCATTCTGGTTTTCCCCGCGACCGAGTGGCAGGCGTTCGTAGGCGGGCTCAAAGCAGGCCAGATCGCCTGACCTTGCAATGGACCACGGAGGAGGTCATCCTGGGCTTGGCGTGCAGCTCCGCGACTTCGTCGTTGAACCTTTCCTCGGTGCCGTGTTCGCTCAGGAGGTGCTCAAGTAATGGGTGCCGTTGTGTCCGTACAGGGCCCACCTTCGGCGGAGTTCGGGTCGCATCCACGAAATCGGCTGCTGCCTCCATCTGGCGAGCCCGGTCGGATGGCTGGTGAACGCCAGCGGCAGCACCTGCCCGGCCGGGGCACTTCGAGGAAATGGTGGTGGGCGGCGGCGATCATCTCCCCGCGGGCGACGATCAGCACCTTATGGCCCGAGTGACGCCCGATGATCGCAGCCAACGCCACCAGCCGACCGCCGTGAGGAGGCCGCGGGGCCTTCTCACGGTGTGCCGTCGGTCTGGTCCAGCGTGATCAACAGGGTCCCCGAGCAGGTGCAGGTGGCCCGGCTCGCCGCTCAGCGCGCGCGGTCCACACTACCGGCCACCTCCGCACCGTCACGGTTGGACGCAACGCCGGCAGTCCCGGTCATCAATCAGACCGGGCCTGCGGGGTCGCTGATGGCGGGCGGTGGTTCACCCGGTCGAGGCGAGGCCCCCTCTCAGCGGAACCGGTACCGCGCCGTCGCTGCTGGGTGTCGTCTCCTGGCCGGGTTTCTGGGCTCGCAGGTGCTCAGCCAGTGCGGTGATCCGGCGCAGCGGGCCCAGGTCTGGCGGAGGCAGGACCCGCGGGCTGATCAGTGTACCGGCCGCCAGCTCGATAGCGGTGCGCAGCGGCGAGTCTTCAATCACCTGGTCGTGCAGGACATCGTCATCGCGTTCCACCGTGACCCGGTGGTGGTTGCGCTCCAGTTGCCAGCCGCCGGCTGCGGTCACCGGGTCCAGGTGGACCGTGACCCGGATACGGCCGGCGTGGACGGTGAGGTAGCGGTGCCGGTCGTCCGCGGGGCGGATGTCGCGCCGCCATCCGGTCGTCCGCTCGGGGGCGCCGCCCAGGACAACGGCCGGGCTGGTGATGCTGGAGTGCAACTCCAGGTGCAGCAGGTGCTCGCCCGTGCGCAGCGTGGAGTGCTCGGTGAGCGCGGAGACGAACAACCTGGGGTCGTAGATGGCGCGCAGGGTCGCCTGCCGGGGGTGGGCTGCCAGGTAGGTGTCGAACGCCTTGGCCGGGAGCAGGCGCCGCAGCACGGCCAGCATGTGCAGCCACTCGTAGCCGAGCACCCCGTAGGAGCGGTCAACGAACCGGCCGCCGGCGATGTCGGCGCTGCGGTCCTTGGTGAACGTCACCCCGATGTGGCTGATCGGCGTGCCCGGCTCGTAGGTGTCGAGGAGTCCGGCGGCGACGTCCAGGGCGCGGGCATGCTGATACTGGTCGGTGATGACGATGCGGGCGTTGGGGTGCTCGCCGAGCAGGCCGGTGAGTTCGCCGATCTCATGGCCCTGGCAGGCGGGCTTCTCCAGGAGGATTCGCGCCTGCGGGTCGTGGGTGAGGATCGAGCGCAGCACCGCAAAGGTCTACCGGTGGGAACACGGCACCGTCCCGGAACTCGACGCGCAACTCGCCATAGCCGCAGAGGTAGGCATCGACTCGCAGACCGTGCTAGATCTTCCTTGGCCGTCGTGGGTACTGACAGCCACCGGGACAGAGCCGTTCGACCAGGCGTGGACGCCCGAGACGGCGCGGCACATCATGGCGGGGTGCATGGACGCGGACACCGACCGGCGATCGTTTCTGCTGCTGTCCGCGGAGAGCGCCGCCGCGCTGGCAGACGCCTGGGCGGCTGTCCCCGAGCAGAAGGTCACCCATGCGGGTGACGGAGGCGCCATCGACGCCGAGCTCGCCACCTGGGTCGAGGGCCGCATCCAGCAGCTGTGGCACCTGGACGACCTCACCGGCGGCGACTACTGCCTGAACCTGGCCAAGGCCGACCTGCAGCTGGTGTCACGGCTGCTGGAGCGCGGCCGCTACCGCGGGAACATCGAGCAACGCCTGTACGGCGCCGCCGGGGAGCTGTACCGTTTCGCCGGCTGGTCGGCATTCGACGCTGGCCGACACGCCGCTGCCGAACGGTACTGGCACGCCGGACTACGCGCATCCGCAACCGCCGGCGGCACCATGACCGGCGCTTACATTCTGTCCCTGATGGCGATGCAGCGCACCTACGCCGGCGACGGCCGCACCTCTATCAACTTGCTGCAGGCCGCTCGCGAGAAGATCGGCGTCGGTGGCTCCCGAACGGTCCACGCGATGCTGGATGCCTGGCAGGTCCGCGCGCACGCCGTGCTCGGCGAACCGCGCCAGGCGGTACACATGTTGTCCCGCGCCGACGACCATTGGGAGCACCGCGACCCCGACGAGGACCCGCCGTGGATCTACTGGATGCGGCGCCCGTCATTCACGATCGAGGTGGGTACGGCGTTCGTCCAGCTCGGTGAAATCAGCACGGCTCTGCACCTGCTCGAGCAAGGCATGACCGAGCGCAGTGAGGACTACGCCCGAGACAGCGTGCTCGGCCTCGCCGCCATCGCAGATGCCCAACTCGACCAGCATGACCTCCACGGCGCTCTCGAAACCGCGTACCGTGCCGTCGAACTCGTCACCGATGTCGACTCCGGCCGCGTCACCGATCAGCTCCACGCCTTCGCCCGGCGGCTACCCTCCAAGGAACCCGCGGCCGAGGACTTCCGCGCCTACCTGGACAACCTGCCCTCGTCGCCCTGAAGGTCGGCCCGCGTCAATCAAGCCCAGGGCGCGAAAGGTACGTCAGCTTCGCGATGCCGGGGCTGCGCGCACGCCACCTACTACCGCTTGGTCGCCCGCAACCGCGTCTGGCTTGCCTGCAGAGAGGCTGCAGAGCAGGGACCAGGCCAACATGGACCGGGCATCGTGCTCGACGTCAGGGTCCTCGATCACCTTGGCCAGCAAGTGGTCCGATCAGAGCGGTGCTCTTTGTTGGGGTCGGTGCTCTGGTATGGTCGGGAGGATGAACGCCAGTCGCACTGCGCGGGAGCGGGTTCGGGCGGAGCTCGTGAGCGAGATCAAGGACGTGGCGCGGCGGCAGCTTGCCGTCGACGGGGCCACGGGGCTGTCGCTGCGTGCCGTCGCCCGCGAGCTGGGCATGGTGTCCTCGGCGATCTACCGCTACTTCCCGAGCCGCGACGAGCTGCTCACCGCGCTGATCATCGAGGCGTTCAACGCCGTGGGCGAGGCCGTCGAGACCGCCGACGCGGCCTGCCCCCGCGATCAGTACCTCGACCGGTGGATGACGGCCTGCCGGGCGATCCGGACGTGGGCACTGGCCCATCCGCACGAGTACGCGCTGATCCACGGCTCGCCGGTGCCGGGCTACGTCGCCCCGCAGGACACGGTCGGGCCCGCCGCCCGCGACGCGTTCGTCCTGGCGGGGATCCTGCGCGACGCCGACGCGGCCGGAAAGCTGACCCCGCGCACCGCCGGCCTCCCGCCCTTCCCCGCCTCTTTCGCGGAGGACGCCGAACGGCTGCGCGAGACGCTGTTCGCCCCACTTCCGCATGATGTGATCCTGATGTCGCTGATGGCGTGGACGTCCATCTATGGCACGATCAGCTTTGAGTTGTTCGGCATGTACAACAGCGTCATCGAGGACCCGTCCGCCACCTTCGACTACAACGCGCTGACCCAGGCCCACCTGCTCGGCCTCACCCCCGGCCCTCAGTAGCGGGCTCACCTTCCGGCGGCGTTCACTGCCGTCCGATATGGCCACATGCCGCCGATCCGAGGTCGTCACCCCATACGATGCGCTCACGGGGAGAAATGCGGGCAACTGGCGCGCGTGACCGAGTCCGCGGAGGGGCATCGCGGCGTGGGCCTGGCGCGGGCTCCCCGGGACGCGTGACCGCGGAACGGAGGACGGCTATGGGCGACGCCGCGGCCGAGGACGCGAACAGGGCCCGAGACACGAAGAATGCCCAGGACGCGGACAAGGCTCAGGACAAGCCCCCGGACTCGGACAAGGCCTCAGACAAGGCCCCGGACGCGGACAAGGCTTCAGACGCGGACGAGGCCCGGGACGCCGCCCCGCGCGTGGAGGTGCCGCGGGCGCCGGCGCCGGGTGGGGCGGTCGTGTGGCACCGCAAGGGACGCGGCTGGCTGGCGCTCGGGATGTGGAGTGAGCGGCGGGAGGGCCTCGGGGAGGACGCCGAGCCGCTGCTGGTGCACCACGGGCCGACGCGCGAGGGCGTCGTCGGGGTCTTCGACGGCGCGGGCGGCGCGGGCGCCTCGATCGTGGCCGCCTCGCGGACGGGCGTTCCGCGTACCGGCGCCTGGGTGGGGTCGCGTACGGCGCGCCGGTGCGTCGAGGGGTGGTTCCTGGAGCGCCTGGAGGACCGCAAGCCGTTCGAGACCGAGTCGCTCCGGAGCAGCCTGGCCGCCGAACTCGCGGGTGCGCGCCCGCGCGTGCCCAGCAGGATCCTCGGGTCGATGCGCCGGGTGCTGCCCTCCACGATGGCCGCCGTCCGCTACCGGGTCGAGGACGGGCGGGTGGAGTGCGAGGCGCTGTGGGCGGGCGACTCGCGGGCGTACGCGCTGACGCCGGACGGAGGACTTCAGGCGCTCACCCGGGACCACACGGTCGAGACCGACGCGCTGGAACAGCTCGTGCAGGACCCGCCACTGACGAACATGCTGTGCGCGGACCGGGACTTCACCGTCGAGTCCCACCCCGTCGCGCTGGACGGCCCGTGCGTGCTCGTCTGCGCCACCGACGGCTGCTTCGGGTACGTCGACACGCCCTCCGACTTCGAGCGCCACCTGCTCGGCACGCTCATGGAGTCGGAGGACGAACGCGACTGGGCCGAGCGACTTGCCGCGCGCGTGTCGGGGTACACGGGCGACGACGCGTCGCTGTGCCTGGCGGCCTTCGGGTTCTCCGGCCTCGGCGACCTGCGGGAACGCTTCGGCGACCGCCTGCGCGAACTGGAGGGGCGGTACGCCGCCGAGGCGGAGGCGGCGGACGACGACCCCGCCGCGCACGGACGGTGGCGCGAGCGGGCCTGGCGGGACTACCGGGAGGGTTACGAACTGCTCATGCCACCGCTGGAGGGGGGACGATGAAGCTCGGCGCGGTGATCAGGGGCTACCACATCGTGTCCGAGCCGACCAACGACGGCGGCGGCAAGTGCGTGTGGGCCTTCGCGGTGCGGGGTGGGCGTCACTACTTCATCAAGCGCTTCCTGGAGCCGAAGCGCCCCAAGGAGGGGTCGACGGCGTCGGCGGCGAGCAAGGCGGCGCGGCTGCGCGAGTGCGCCGAGTTCGAGCAGCGGCAGCGGGACATCATGGGCCGCCTGTCCCACGACGTGACCGGAGCCGGCAACCTCGTCCTGGCGGTGGACTTCTTCCACGAGGGCACGACGTACTACAAGGTGACCGAGCGCATCACGCCCTCCCCGCTGGACGCGCCGCACGCGCTGCCCCCGCGGAACAAATCGGTGCTGCTGAAGACCCTCGGCCTGAGCGTCGGCCTGCTGCACGGCATCGGCGTCGTCCACGGCGACCTGAAGCCGTCCAACGTGCTCATCCAGCGCAAGGGCCCGCGCGCCTTCCACACGGCCAAGCTCATCGACTTCGACGACTCGTACGTCTCCGGGCAGCCCCCGGGGCCGGAGACGATCACCGGCGACTCGGTGTACGGGGCGCCCGAATGGCGGCGGTACGTCCAGGGCGACCCGGACGCGCTGCCCGGGCACCTGACCACGTCCGTGGACGTGTTCGCCCTCGGCCTGGTGGCGCACCGCTACCTGACCGGCGCGATCCCCGGCTTCGACGACCGGTACGACTCGCCCGCCGACGCGGTGATCGCGGGCGAGCGGCTGCGCGTGGACGAACGGCTCGCGCCGCACGTGCGGGCGCTGCTGGAGGCGATGACGTCCCTCCATCCCGGCGCCCGGCCGCCGATCTCCGCGTTCCTGGCTACGCTGGGCGATCCGGGGGCGTGCGTCCTGCACGCGCGTCCTCCCGCCGGGCGCACGGACGCCGTGCCTCCCCCGGCGCCGCGGCCGGGCTCGCGCGTGCGCATCAACCTCGGCGACGGCCGTCGCTGACCCCCGGCCCGTCCCATGGCGGGCCGCGACCACATCGGAAGGGATCAACCGGCAATGACAACCGGCCAGCAGCACACCGGGAACCTGCGGTACGCGGTCGACATCGTGCTGTGCATCGACGTGACCGAGAGCATGCGCCCAGTGCTGGACACCGTCAAAGAGAGCGCCCTGTCGTTCCACGAACGGCTCGAAGCCGTGATGACGCGGGCGGGCAAGGCGATCAGCCAGCTCCGGCTGAAGGTCATCGGGTTCCGCGACTTCGCCGACCGGGCCGAGGACGCGATCGAGGAGAGCGACTTCTTCCTGTTCCCCGGCCAGGCGGGCGAGTTCGAGCGGTTCATGCGCCGCCTGGAGGCGACCGGCGGCGGCGACTTCCCCGAGTCCGGGCTGGAGGCGCTGGCGCTGGCCATCAACGCGCCCTGGGAGAAGGGCCTGGACCGGCGGCGTCACGTCATCGTCATGTTCACCGACGCCCCCGCGCACCCGATCGGCATGCCGGAGGCGATGGCCGCGCACACCTATCCGATGCACCTGCCGCGCACCATGGACGAGCTGTTCGAGGAGTGGGGGTACGCGAGCAGCCGGACCGCGGTCATGGAGCACTCGGCCAAGCGGCTCGTCCTGTTCGCCCCGGACACCGAACCGTGGACCAGCATCACGGACGAGTGGAGCCTGACCATGCAGTTCCCCTCGAAGGCGGGCGAAGGGCTCCAGGATGTCGAAATGGATGAAATCATCAACACGATCGTCCACAGTCTCTGACGTACGCGACGAGGACGGCCGCGCACGGCCCGGAGGACGTAACGTGAGGACGGGGAGAATCCGGCCCTGACGGACGTACGTCCGTGTATCAGGACCGGCATCGTCAGGTCAGGTCATATCCGGTGGGGGGCACCATGGCGGGTGCTACATGGCAGTGCGCGGCGTGCGACACCTACAACGACGCCCAGCGGGCCAGTTGCATGGTGTGCGACGAGCGGCGCGCGCCCGAGACCCCGATCACCCTCATCAGGCCGCCCGCCCGGCCCACCGGCCCGGCGCCGCCGCGGGTGTTCCCTCAGCCCCCGCCGGGCCTGACACGTCCCGCCAGGGCGCCGGCCCGGGACGCGCCCTCGCCCACACCGCGGAACAGCGGCCCCGTGATGGGTCCGGTTCCTCCTGCGTCCCCCGCGCCGGGGCGGCGGTGGGGCCCGCCGGACCCCGGGTCGGTCGGCATGGGGTACCCGCCGTCGGCCACCTGGCCGTCCTACCTCACGCCCGACGGCATGCCGCCCCACGCCGGCCCCGCGCACGGCACCGTCGCGCCGATGCCCGGCCCGTACGGGCCCGCCTCCGGCCTCGGGGCGCCGTACCACCCTCCGGGCCTGCCGGCGCACCCGCCCCGGCCGTACGGCGGGAGCGCCCCCGGCAGCCGGTCGGTCTTCGCCGGCTGCCTCATCGCGTTCCTGATCTGCGCGGCCGGGGGCATCGTGCTCCTGTTCCTCTTCGCCCTGTTCGCCATGCGCTGAGGTGGCCCCACCGGCGGTCAGGACGGCCGTCGGCGGGGCCAGAGGCCGGGTCAGGGCCGGGAGGCGCGGTTCACGGCGGAGAGGATGGCCTTCAGGGACGCGGTCACGGTGTTGGCGTCCACGCCGATGCCCCACAGGACGCGGTCGCCGACCTGGCACTCGACGTACGCGGCGGCGCGGGCGTCGGTGCCTGCGCTCATGGCGTGCTCGGTGTAGTCCAGGACGCGGACCTCCGCGCCGACGCTGCCGAGGGCGTCCACGAACGCCGAGATGGGGCCGTTGCCGACGCCCTCGACCTCGCGGATCTCGCCGTCGACGCGGATGTCGGCGCTGATGGCGTCCTTCTCGTCGACCTTCGCGACGTTGCGGTGGGCGAGCAGGCCGAAGCGGCCCCACGGCTTGGCGGGGTTGGGGAGGAACTCGTCGTTGAAGACCTCCCACATCTCGGCGGGGGTGACCTCGCCGCCACGGGCGTCGGTGCGGGCCTGGATGACGCCGGAGAACTCGATCTGCAGCCGTCGCGGCAGGTCGAAGCCGTACTCGGCCTTCATGATGTAGGCGACGCCGCCTTTGCCGGACTGGCTGTTGACGCGGATGACGGCCTCGTACGTGCGCCCGACGTCTTTGGGGTCGATGGGCAGGTAGGGCACGGCCCACGGGTAGGAGTCGACGGCGACGCCCGCCGCGACGGCGTCGCGCTCCAGGGCCTCCAGGCCCTTCTTGATGGCGTCCTGGTGGGAGCCGGAGAAGGCGGTGTAGACGAGCTCGCCGCCGTAGGGGTGGCGGGGGTGCACGGGGAGCTGGTTGCAGTACTCGACGACGCGGCGGATCTCGTCGATGTCGCCGAAGTCGATCCGCGGGTCGATGCCCTGGGAGAAGAGGTTCATGCCCAGCGTGACCAGGCAGACGTTGCCGGTGCGCTCGCCGTTGCCGAACAGGCAGCCCTCGATGCGGTCGGCGCCGGCCTGGTAGCCGAGCTCGGCGGCGGCGACGGCGGTGCCGCGGTCGTTGTGGGGGTGCAGGGACAGGACGATCGAGTCGCGGTGGGCGAGGTTGCGGCTCATCCACTCGATCTGGTCGGCGTAGACGTTGGGGGTGGCCATCTCGACGGTGGCGGGCAGGTTGATGATGACCTTGCGGTCGGGGGTGGGCTGCCAGACGGCGTTGACGGCGTCGCACACCTCGACGGCGTACTCCAGCTCGGTGCCGGTGAACGACTCCGGCGAGTACTGGAAGAAGATCTCGGTGCCGGTCATCTGGTCGGCGAGCTTCTTGCACAGCTTGGCGCCCTCGACGGCGATGGCGGTGATGCCCTCCTTGTCCTGGCCGAAGACGACGCGGCGCTGCAGGGTGGAGGTCGAGTTGTACAGGTGGACGATGGCCTGCTTGGCGCCGCGCAGCGACTCGAAGGTGCGCTCGATCAGCTCGGGACGGGCCTGGGTCAGCACCTGGATGACGACGTCGTCGGGGACGCGGCCCTCGTCGATGATCTGCCGGACGAAGTCGAAGTCGGTCTGGGAGGCGGCGGGGAAGCCGACCTCGATCTCCTTGAAGCCCATGCGGACCAGCAGCTCGAACATCTGGAGCTTGCGGTGGGAGTCCATCGGGTCGATCAGCGCCTGGTTGCCGTCGCGCAGGTCGACGGCGCACCACTGCGGGGCGCGGTCGATGACCTTGTCGGGCCAGGTGCGGTCGGACAGGCGTACGGGGGCGAAGGGCTGGTAGCGCTGGAAGGGCATGGGGCTGGGCTGTTGCTGGGGATACATGGCGTGCTCCTGATCGGTGTCGGGACCGGGGGCGGCGCGCGTCAGGACTCACATGCCTGACATCTGTGATCGCCCGGAGATCGCTAGGCGTCGCTGCGGATCGCGGGGATTGGTCGCCACCGGGATTTTCGTCCTCGGACGGCCGACGCGCATGACTCGCTCCGCGGCGAGGGAGCCGGCCTCTTACAGGCCCTCGCCGCGGCGGCTAAGGAGCAGCCTGCGCAGCATAAACCAGACCGTACCAGACGCCTGGATTCCGTCGTGACGGGGTCGCCCGAACCTGGGGTGCCGTCCCCGGGTCACCCCTACGTCCCGCCGGCCACCCCCGTGAGATCACGTACTGCCGCTCACCGTACGTGAACGCCGCAGGTCAAAGGCCCGGTTAGCGGCCCTCACCCCATCCTGCCATTGTCCACGCCGTAAGCTCCCTATGGACATCGAGGAGGTAGGACATGCAGGACGGCGAGATCCTCGCGAAGATCAAGGACCTCATCGCGGAGGAGCACGAACTGCGGAACCGGACCGGTACGGGCGAGGTCGACGCGCAGGACGAGCGGGCGCGCGTCAAGGAGCTGGAAGACGCGCTCGACCAGTGCTGGGACCTGCTGCGGCAGCGCAAGGCCCGCAGGGAGTTCGGCGAGGATCCCGACTTCGCCAGCCCGCGCCCGGTCGACGAGGTCGAGGGCTACCAACAGTAGCCCCCGTTTTCCGCAGGTTCCTACACGGCGGCGGTGTCCAGGTTTTCGAAAAGAAAGCCTGGCCGTCGCCTTTTGTGTCTTTGCCGGACATTTCGCCGCTTCGACAAGTTCGCCCGATGTAATCGGAGTACGAGCGGAAACGGGTCGGTGAGCGGACGACGGCGGGGGGTGTGGCGTGACGACGGCACGCAGGGCCCGGCCGGGTACCGGCCCCGCTGAAACCGGTGAAAACGGCGTGACATCGCGCGCTGTACCGTGGCGGGCGGGCCGTACGGCCGGCGCCACCCGATGGCCCGCCGGCCGTACGGCAGGGGGCACCTCGTGATCTACACGCGGGAGCCCCCGGTCCCGGCGACCGGCCTGGCCAAGAAGGGCCGGCTCCTGCTCAAGTGGGCGAGCACGACCGACCACAAGGTGATCGGCAACCTGTACCTGGTCACCTCGTTCGGCTTCTTCCTGATCGCCGGGTTCATGGCGATGCTGATGCGCGCCGAACTGCTGCAGCCCGGCCTGCAGGTGATGTCGCAGAAGATGTACAACGAGATGTTCACGAACCACGGCGCGTTGATGCTGCTGCTGTTCGCCACCCCGCTGTTCGCCGGGTTCACCAACGCCATCATGCCGCTCCAGATCGGCGCGCCCGACGTCGCGTTCCCCAGGCTCAACATGCTCAGCTACTGGCTGTTCCTGTTCGGCGGGCTGATGGTGGTGTCGGGGCTGTTCGTCGCGGGCGGGGGCGCGGACTTCGGCTGGACGCTCTACGCGCCGCTGTCGACCGGCACCTACACACCCGGGACCGGCCCGGACCTGTTCATCATGGGCCTGGTGTTCTCGGGCCTCGGCACGATCCTCGGCGCGGTGAACTTCATCACCACGATCATCACCATGCGGGCGCCGGGCATGACGATGTTCCGGATGCCGATCTTCACGTGGAACGTGCTGTTCACCAGCGCGATGGTGCTCATGGCGTTCCCGGTGCTGGCCGCCGCCCTGCTCGTCCTGGAGATCGACCGTAAGCTCGGCGCGAAGGTCTTCGAGGCCGGGAACGGCGGCGCACTGCTGTGGCAGCACCTGTTCTGGTTCTTCGGCCACCCCGAGGTGTACATCATCGCGCTGCCGTTCTTCGGCATCATCACCGAGGTGCTTCCGGTCTTCAGCCGCAAGCCGATCTTCGGCTACATCGGCCTGATCGGCGCCACCATCGCGATCACCGGCCTGTCGATGACGGTGTGGGCGCACCACATGTTCGTGACCGGCCACGTGCTGCTGCCGTTCTTCTCGTTCATGTCGTTCCTCATCGCGGTGCCGACCGGCGTGAAGTTCTTCAACTGGATCGGCACGATGTGGCGGGGGCAGATCGTCCTCTGCGCCCCGATGCTGTTCGCCGTGGGGTTCCTCGTGACGTTCCTGTTCGGCGGGCTCACCGGGGTGATCCTGGGCTCGCCCCCGCTGGACTTCCACGTCAGCGACACGTACTTCGTCGTCGCCCACTTCCACTACGTGGTCTTCGGCACCGTGGTGTTCGCGATGTTCGCCGGGTTCTACTTCTGGTGGCCGAAGCTCACCGGGAAGATGCTGGACGACCGGCTCGGGAAGTGGCACTTCTGGACGCTGTTCATCGGCTTTCACGCCACGTTCCTGGTGCAGCACTGGCTGGGCACGCAGGGCATGCCCCGCCGGTACGCGGACTACGGGCCGGCGGACGGCTTCACCACCGGCAACATGATCTCCTCGGCGGGCGCGTTCCTGCTCGGCGCCTCGACGCTGCCCTTCCTGTTCAACATATGGAAGACGTGGAGGTACGCTCCCAACGTCGAGGTGGACGACCCGTGGGGCTTCGGGAACTCGCTGGAGTGGGCCACGTCCTGCCCGCCGCCGCGGCACAATTTCACGTATATCCCGCCGGTCCGCTCCGAGCGCCCCGCGTTCGACTTGCACTACTCGCTTCTGCCGATCACCGGGGTACAGACGGCGCGCCGGCGGGAGTGAGCGCCGTAGAGCGGGCCTTCACCGCACTAACACGTCCGGCCTTTGCCGCATGTCCGTATAAGGTGGTCCTGTGGGCCGCGCTTGACCTTCGCGCGGCCGCTCCGGTCGGCCGCCGCGTCCCGCCATTCGGGGCGCCCCGGGTTTGGAACGCGATATCCCCGGCCTCATGGCGTCCGACACGATTCCGAAATGGCGCCGTCACACCATGGAAACGACCGTTGCCTAGTGTCCGGCCATGCGGCTGACCCCACACGAACAGGAACGTCTGCTCATCCATGTCGCGGCGGGTGTCGCCCGAGAACGCCAGGCGCGGGGACTGCGCCTCAACCATCCCGAGGCCACCGCGATCATCGCGTCGTTCCTCCTCGAGGGCGCCAGGGACGGCCAGACCGTCGCCCAGCTCATGGACGCGGGACGCAAGGTGCTGCGCCGGGAGGACGTCATGGAGGGCATCCCCGAGATGCTCGAATCGGTGCAGATCGAGGCGACCTTCCCCGACGGCACCAAGCTCGTCACCGTCCACCGGCCGATCAGTTGACGGGGGGCCACGTGACGCCAGGCGAGATCCTCCACGGCGAGGCGCCCATTCCTCTCAACCCGGGGCGCGAGCGGGTCACGCTGCGCGTCGTCAACACCGCCGACCGTCCCATTCAGGTGGGGTCGCACTACCATTTCGCCGCCGCGAACCCGGGGCTGGAGTTCGACAGGGACGCGGCGTGGGGCCTGCGCCTGGACGTCCCCGCGGGCACGGCCATGCGGTTCGAGCCCGGCGTCGAGCGGGACGTCCGGCTCGTCCCGATCGGCGGGCTGCGGGTCGTCCCCGGCCTGCGGCTCGAATACGCGGGCGCGCTGGACGAGCGCGTGGACGCCAGGGAGCCGGCATGAGCGGTCCCTCGATCGAGCGCGCACGCTACGCCGCCCTCTACGGCCCGACCACCGGCGACCGGATCCGCCTCGCCGACACCGACATCCTGATCGAGGTCACCGACGACCTGAGCCGGAGCCCCGAGGGCGCGGGCGACGAGGTCGTTTTCGGCGGCGGCAAGGTGATCCGCGAGTCCATGGGCCAGGCCCGGACGACGCGCGCCGAGGGCGCCCCCGACCTGGTGATCACCGGCGCGGTGATCCTCGACCACTGGGGCGTCGTCAAGGCAGACATCGGCGTGCGGGACGGGCGGGTCTCGGCGATCGGCAAGGCGGGCAACCCGGACACGATGGACGGCGTGCACCCCGATCTGGTCATCGGCCCGTCCACCGAGATCCTGTCCGGCAACGGCAAGATCGTCACGGCGGGCGCGATCGACTCGCACGTCCACCTGATCTGCCCGCAGATCGTGGACGAGGCGCTCGGCGCCGGGGTGACCACGCTGATCGGCGGCGGCACCGGCCCCGCCGACGGCACCAAGGCCACCACCGTCACCGGCACCTGGTACCTCGCGCGCATGCTGGAGTCGATGGACGGCATGCCCGTCAACGTCGCCCTGCTCGGCAAGGGCAACACCACCGGCGCCGAAGGGCTGATGGAGCAGCTCAGGGCCGGGGCGTCCGGCTTCAAGCTGCACGAGGACTGGGGCACGACGCCCGCCGCGATCGACGCGTGCCTGCGGGTGGCCGACGCGACGGGCGTGCAGGTGGCGATCCATACCGACACGCTGAACGAGGCCGGGTTCGTGGAGTCCACGCTTCGGGCGATCGGCGACCGCGGGATCCACGCCTACCACACCGAGGGCGCGGGCGGCGGGCACGCGCCCGACATCATCCGCGTCGCGTCGCATGCGAACGTGCTGCCGTCCTCGACGAACCCGACGCGCCCGCACACCGTCAACACGCTCGACGAGCACCTCGACATGCTGATGGTCTGCCACCACCTGAACCCCTCGGTGCCGGAGGATCTCGCGTTCGCCGAGTCGCGCATCCGGCCCTCGACGATGGCCGCCGAGGACGTTCTGCACGACCTCGGCGCGATCTCGATGATCGGGTCGGACTCGCAGGCGATGGGCCGGGCCGGCGAGACGATCATCAGGACCTGGCAGACGGCGCACGTGATGAAGCGCCGCCGGGGCGCGCTGCCCGGCGACGGCTCGGCGGACAACCTGCGCGCCCGCCGCTATGTCGCGAAATACACGATCTGCCCGGCCGTGGCGCACGGCCTGGAGGAGCACGTCGGCTCGGTCGAGGTCGGCAAGCTCGCCGACCTGGTCCTGTGGGAGCCGGCGTTCTTCGGGGTCAAGCCCGATCTGGTCGTCAAGGGCGGCGTCATCGCGTACGCGCAGATGGGCGACGCGAACGCCTCGATCCCGACGCCCCAGCCCGTGCTCCCCCGCCCCATGTTCGGCGCGGCCCCGGTCACCGCGGCCGCCACGTCCCTGCACTTCGTCGCGCCGCTCGCGCTGGAGGACGGCATCGCCGACCGGCTGCGTGTGGCCCGGCGGCTCGTGCCCGTCGCCGACGTCCGCCGGCGGGGAAAGGCGTCGATGCCCCTCAACGACGCGCTCCCGGCCATCGAGGTGGACCCCGACACGTTCGCGGTCCGCGTGGAGGGCGAGACGATCGAACCCGCCCCGGCCGAGGAGCTTCCCATGGCCCAGCGCTACTTCCTGTTCTGACCGAACCGGCACCCTCTCGACGATGCTGACCACGCTGCCCACGCTGACGACGCCGGTGGACGGCTGACATGGACGCGGCGCTGCTGCTGCTCGCCGACTCCCGGCTCCCCGCCGGTGGCCACGGCCACTCCGGGGGCGCCGAGGAGGCGGTGCGGATCGGGGCGATCACCGGCCCGGAGGATCTGGCGCGGTTCCTCCGTGGCCGGCTCGCCACGACCGGCCTCGTCGCCGCCGCCCTCGCCGCCGCCGCGTGCGCGCTCGGCGCGACGGCCGACCAGACAGCCGACCACACAGTCGGCGAGACGGCCGGCGGGTGGCGGGCGCTGGACGCCGAGGCGGACGCCCGTACCGCCTCGCCCGCGCAACGAGCGGCGAGCCGCACCCAGGGCAGGCTCCTGCTGCGGAGCGGCCGGCGCATCTGGCCCTCGCCCGCGCTCGACGCCCTGGCACGCGCGGTGCCCGAAGGGCCGCACCACCCGATCGCGCTCGGCGCGGCGGCCCGGGCGGCTGGGTGCGCACCCCACGACGCGGCCCTCGCCACCGCGTACAACGCGATCACCGGACCGGCCACGGCCGTCGTCCGGCTGCTCGGGCTGGACCCGGTCGACGTGCACCGCGTGCTCGCCGGCCTCGCGCCCGACCTGGAACACGTGGCGCGCGCGTCATGCGCCACCACCGCGTGGGAGGACCTTCCCGCGCACGCCGCTCCCGCACTCGACCTGCTGGCCGAACAGCACCTACGCACGGAGGTACGGCTCTTTGTCAGCTAACCACGAGGATCGCCACCAGTCCCCCGAATCCCGGGACCGCGCACTGCGCCTGGGCATCGGAGGACCTGTCGGGTCCGGCAAGACCGCGCTCGTCGCCGCGCTGTGCCGCACGCTGGGCCCGGTGCTGCGCCTGGGTGTGGTCACCAACGACATCTACACCACCGAGGACGCCGACTTCCTGCGCCGGGCGGGGGTCCTCGACCCCGAGCGCATCGTCGCCGTGCAGACCGGCTGCTGCCCGCACACCGCCATCCGCGACGACATCGCGGCCAACATCGACGCGGTCGAGAGCCTGGAGGAACGCTTCGGGCCGCTCGACCTCGTCATCGTCGAGAGCGGCGGGGACAACCTGACCGCCACCTTCAGCCGGGGGCTCGCCGACCAGCAGATCTTCGTGCTGGACGTGTCCGGCGGCGACAAGGTGCCGCGCAAGGGCGGTCCCGGCGTGACGACGGCCGACCTGCTGGTCGTCAACAAGACCGATCTGGCCAAGCACGTGGGGGCCGATCTGACCGTGATGTCCAGGGACGCGGCGGCCGTGCGCGACGGCAAGCCGGTGCTGTTCACCTCGATCAGGGAGGTTCCCGAGGTCTACGCCGTCGCCGAATGGGTGCACGGCGTGGTCGAGTCCTGGGCGCACGCACGCGCGCACCACACGCACGGTCCCGCCGTCCCGTCCACCAACGCCTGAGAACCCTGAAGGACGCCTGAGAACCCTGAGAAAAGCTGAGAACACGGTGACGACCTCCGCCATGCCGCGCCCCCCGGTACCGTCCCCGACGGACCGGAGGTCGCTGGACGCGCGTGCCGCGGTGGTCACCGAACTGTCCGGGGGCCGCACCGTGCTGCGGACGCTCCGGTCGGATCCGCCGCTGACCCTGCGTCAGACCGGACCGGCCATCGGGCCGGCGACCGGATCAGCCACGGTACACCTCGTGTCCACCGCCGCCGGGCCGCTCGGCGGCGACCGCCTGGAGCTCCACATCGACGTGGCCCCGGGCACCTCACTGGAGCTCGCCTCGGTGGCGAGCACGCTCGTCCTCCCGGGTCCCGGCGAATCGGTGGCGATCGTCGAGGCGCGGGTGGGCGTCGGCGCCTCACTGCGGTACGCCCCCGAGCCGGTCGTCCTGGCCGCCGGGTCCGCGCACCGCATGATCGTGAGGCTGGCGATGGACGAGGGCGCGTCGGTGTACTGGCGAGAAGAGATCGTGTTCGGCCGCTACGGCGAGCGGCCGGGCACCTGCCACGCCCGTTTCGACGCGACGGTCCGCGGCGTGCCGCTGCTGAGGCAGGAGTTCGTCGTCGGCGACCCCGCCGTGGACGGCAGCCCCGCGGTGTACGGCGACGCCCGCTGCGTCGGCAGCGTGCTGGTCGCCGGGCCGAGGCCGCCCGCCGTCAAGTCCCCGCCCGAGGCGGTGGTGGGCGAGGGGTGCGCGGTGCTGCCCCTGGCCGGGCCGGGCACGCTGGTGTCCGCGCTCGCGCCCGACGCGCCCACCCTGCGCGAACGCCTCGCCTGGGGAGAGTCCTACTGCGATTCCAGCCGCCCCTGACGCGGTGCGCGCGGCCCCTGAGCCCGCTCGGTGCCGGAAACGGCTGCTGCGCCTGTGAAACGGCCGCGCGGTGCTGAAACGGGCCGCTCCGCCGGTGAAACGGCCGCTCGGTGCTGGAAACGGCCGCCGGTACCGCTGAAAGGTCTCCTCAGTCTCCGGGCACGGCTGTGCGTCCGGGTTTCCACCCGCGGCGCCGTCCCAGGGGGATGACCAGGCTCACCGCCGTCACCAGGGCCGCCGCGCCGACCGCGCCCAGCGCGATGCCGCCCGCCCGCGCCATGGCCTCGTGGTCGGGAGGCGCGGGCTTGGCAACGATGCCGGAGGGCAGCGGATCCGGACGCGCGGGCGCGAGCGCCACGACCTCCGAGGGCAGGATCTCCGACACCGCCAGCAGCGGGTTGACCATGCCTGCCCCCGTCCCCGATCCCGAGGCGCCGTCGGCGGTGAGCTCAATGCGCCGCCGCACCCGCACATTGTCCAGCTCCGGGTGGCGCGCCCGCACCAGCGCGGCGACCCCGGCGACGAACGGCGCCGCGTAGCTCGTGCCGTCCAGATCCTGCTCGTAGGCGGCGCCGGGCCAGGTGCTCGTGATGTTCTCGCCCGGGGCGAGCACCGAGACCGGGGTGGCGGCGTTGGAGAAGTTCGTCCGCCTGCCGTCCGGCCCCGCCGCGCCGACCGACAGCACGCCTTCGTAGGCGGCGGGGTAGGCGGGCACCACAGTGCCGTCCTGCTGCTGGACGTTGCCCGCGGCGGCGACGATCATCACGTCGTTGGCCAGCGCGTACTCGACGGCGCTCTTCAGGTCGGGCTGGTCGGTCGTCTGGATGGAGACGTTGAGCACGTCGGCGCCGAGGTCGGCCGCGCGCCGGATGCCCTCGGCCAGCAGCGCGACGTCCCCCCGGTCGCCGTTGGCCTGCTTGATGGAGATGAGCCGCGCCTTCGGGGCCACACCGGCGAACGGGACGTCCTTGCGGTCCGAGCCCGCGATGATGCCCGCCACCGCCGTCCCGTGGCCGACGCAGTCCAGCGGGGTGGTGCCGGTGAGGTCGACGGATTTGGCGACGTCGAGCTGCGGGTGACGCGGGTCCACCCCCGTGTCGACGAAGGCGACGGTGACGCCCTCGCCGCGCGTGAGCGGCCACACCCCCGTGAAGGCCAGCCGCCGTTGCGCCCAGGACTCGCCGACCTGCATGCCGCCGCGTTTGGGCACGCACTGCTGGGGCTCCCTGACCGCCGCCGCGGCTGTGCCCGGACCCGCCGCGAGCGCCAGCGCCAGCGCGCCGACGAGGATGCCCCGACCGACCATGCCTCAGCTCCATCTCCCCGGGTGGCCCCGCGCCGGCCGCGAGATCACCGGCGTGGTTCGCGCGAAAAGCGTAGCCAATCCGGCCTCCTTCGCGTCCGGGACAAGAGCTCACGAGGTTGTGTCTTCGGGTGATCGGGAAGAAAACCCGCAGGTGGGAACGGGGGCTCCCATCTGAGCGAATCGGGGGAGCATGATGCGCGTCACCGGTGCCGTCCTACTCGCCTGCTGCGCCCTGCTCGCCGGGGTGACGGCGGCCTGCGGCGGGCAGAGGAGCCGTGAGGAGCTGTCGCGGGCGCGCAAGGCGCTGGCGGAGGTCGACGACCCGTCCGTCGACTTCACCGACCGCGCCGGAACCGGCTGGCAGCCCCCGTTCCGCCCGGCGGACGAGCGCTGCGGGAAGCTGTTCGACCTCGCCGAGGGCAAGCAGGGGCCCGGCGTCGCGGAGGCCGCGTCCTTCCGGGGCGACCGCCTCGGCGAGACGGCGGGCGTCGTGCTCGCCGTGTACGCGCCGGGGGACGCGCGCCAGGCGCTGCGCACGGCCGCCGACCTCATGCGGGACTGCCCGGTGGCCACGGTGAAGGAGGCCGGGGCCGGGGACCGGCTGGTCGGCTCTCCGCTGCCCGTGCGCACGATCGGGGACGGCGTGGAGGCGCGGCGGTACAAGGGACGGGTCGGCGGATATCCGTACGAGATGCACCTGGTCGTGGTGCGCACGGGCGGCATCCTGATCTCCTTGGTGCACACCGGCATGGCCAAGCTCGACCCCCAGCGGACCGAGGACCTCGCCACCCTGCTCGCGGCCAAGATCCGGGAGGCCTCCCAGTAGCCTTGTGCCCGTGACCGATACCTCCCTCACTCCCGAGGACAGCAAGATCATCACGTTGGCCCGCGCCGCCCGGGCGCGCAACGGCACGGCCGAGGGCGCCGCCGTGCGCGACGAGACCGGCCGCACCTACACGGCGACCAACGTCGACCTGCCGTCGCTGAAGCTCTCCGCCGTGCAGGTCGCGGTGGCGATGGCCGTGTCCAGCGGGGCCGTGTCGCTGGAGGCCGCCGCGCTCGTCACCGACGAGGAAGAGCCCGGCGCGGCCGATCTGTCCGCCGTCGAGGACCTCGGGGAGGCCATCCTGTACCTGGCCGCCCCCGACGGCGCCGTGAAGGGGCGGTACATCTGATCGGCGACAATGAAGGCGTGAGTTCCTCAGCCGCTGAGTTCCGTGCCGGATTCGCCTGCTTCGTCGGCAGGCCCAACGTCGGTAAGTCGACGCTGATGAACGCGCTGGTGGGCGCCAAGGTGGCGATCACCTCCAGCAAGCCCCAGACGACCCGCCGCGCCATCCGCGGCATCGTCACCCGGCCCGACGCCCAGCTCGTCATCGTCGACACGCCCGGCCTGCACCGCCCGCGCACGCTGCTCGGCGAGCGGCTCGACAGCCTCGTGCTCTCGACGCTGACCGAGGTCGATGTCATCGGCTTCTGCGTCCCGGCCAACGAGCCGATCGGCAAGGGCGACCGCTTCATCTCCGAGAAGCTCGCGGCCGTCAAGAAGACGCCGGTGGTGGCCGTGGTCACCAAGTGCGACCTCGCGAGCCGCGAGCAGATCGCCAACCAGTTGCTGGCGGTGTCCCGGCTGGCCGACTTCGCCGAGATCGTCCCGGTGTCCGCGGAGTCCGGGGAGCAGCTCGGCACGCTCGGCGACCTGCTCGTCGAGCGCCTGCCCGAGTCACCGCCGCTGTACGCGGGGGGCGAGCTCACCGACGAGCCCGAGCAGGTTCTGGTCGCCGAGCTGATCCGCGAGGCCGCGCTGGAGGGCGTGCGCGACGAGCTGCCCCACTCGATCGCCGTCCTGGTCGAAGAGATGGTGCCCCGCGAGGGCCGTGACGACCTGCTGGACGTGTACGCGCAGATGTACGTCGAGCGTCCCTCGCAGAAGGCCATCGTCATCGGGCCGAAGGGGGCGCGGCTCAAGGAGGTCGGCACGCGGGCGCGCAAGCACATCGAGGCGCTGCTCGGCACCCACATCTACCTGGACCTGCGCATCAAGGTCGCCAAGGACTGGCAGCGCGACCCCAAGCAGCTCCGCCGCCTCGGCTTCTACGACTGAGCCGTCCCGGGTCCCCTTCCGAGCCGCTCCGGGTTCCACGTTCGAGGCGCCCCGGCTGCCACGGCCGCGCGGGGGTCGGCGTCCCGGGCGGGCGGGTCGCTCACGTTGCCCGGATCTGAATGCGCGCGACGAATGGATTTCTGCGACATATCCCTCTAAAACGGTGCATGATCAACAGAACCGTAACAAGTGATGCACGGGTGACAAATTACGTCCTGTGGTGCTTGATCATGTGGTGTCATGATCTGCAACGGTGAGCCGTAGGGAAGGCGACGAGGGACATGCAGCCATTGCTACCGGGGGATCCTCAGCAGATAGGCGCCTACACGCTTCTCGGACGCCTGGGCGACGGCCCTCGCGGAACCGCCTACCTGGCCGAACACACCGATCCCGCACGCGCGAACGCCGCCGAACCGCCCGAAACCGCCGCCGAGCCGTCCGTCCAGGTGAGCGCCGAGCCGTCCGCCGAGGGGGAGGCGGCGCGGTTCGTCGTCAAGCTGCTCCCCCGGTGGCCCGAGGCCGACGACCAGGCGCGCTCGCGGGTCCTGGACGATCTCTCCGCCGCGCAGCGGGTCTCCAGCGCGTACGCGGTGCGCGCGATCGACGCCGGATGGGTGGACGACCGCGCCTACGTCGTCCGCGAGTACGTCGAGGGCCGTTCGCTGCGCGAGACCGTCGAGGCCGACGGGCCCCTGACCGGCGACGCCCTGGAGCGGATCGCCGTCGGCACGCTGACCGCGCTCACCGCCGTCCACCTCGCCGGCATCGCGCACCGGGGCCTCACCCCGGACAACGTCTTCCTCGGCCCCGACGGGCCACGCGTCGCCGACTTCGGGCTCGGCGAGACCGACTACCGCTCCCCCGAGCAGGTCCGCGGCGAGCCCGCGGGCCCGGCCGCCGACGTGTTCGCCTGGGCGCGCACCATGGCGTGCGCCGCGACCGGCGCCGAGCCGTTCGCGGACGGGCCGCAGGCCATCGCCACCGCCCGGCCCGACCTCGGCGCCCTTCCCGCGCCGCTGCGCGACGTCGTCGGCGCGTGCCTGGCCAAGACGCCCGCCCAGCGGCCCACGGCGCAGGGCGCGATGCTGTGGCTGCTCGGCGAAGAGAAGGCCGTGCCGCCGGCCCGCGCGATCCCCGCCGCCCCCGTACCCGGCGCCGTCCTCCCGCCCGCCGCGGGCTCCGCTCCCGGGATGGTCATCTCCGGCGAGCTCGTGTCCGGCCCGGACCCTTCCGGGGACACCGTGAAGGTCACCCCCGGTGGGCCGGGCGTCGTCGTCCCCGGCCCCGCCGTGTCCGGCCCGGTCATCTCCGCCGGCCCGGGGTCCGAGCCCGGCCCCGTCCAGTCCGGCCCCGTCCAGTCCGGCGCTGCGGAGCCCGGGTCCGCGGTGGCCCCGCGCACGAACGGCCAGGAGCCGGTGTGGGAGGTCCCGGCGCAGGCGCCGCCCGCGCAGCAGGTGTGGAGCGCCCCCGCGCTGCCCTCCGAAGAGGGCCCTCAGATCCCCGCGCGGCCGTCCGCGAACGGCGAGGACGGGGCTTCCGCCGCCTCTCCGCGCAAGAAGGCCGGCGCGCACTTCCCCGTCGGGCTGGCCGCGGGCGTCGGCATCGTGGTCGGGCTCGCCGGGCTCGGCCTGTGGGGCGCCGGGAAGTACTCCGCATCCCCGCAGCAGATCGGACGCGTCGCCGCGGAGGGCCAGGCGACCACCGCGGCCGATTCGTCCGGCTCGCAGGCCCAGGGCTCGGACGTCGGCGCAACCACCGCGCCGCGCCCGCAGGTCACGGTGCCGTGGGCGACCTCGCCCGCCCCGCAGGACCAGGGCGTCTACCCGATGCAGATCACGACGGCCTCCCCGTCGATCGGCATCCCGACCCTGTCCCCCGGGCCGCAGTTCACCCCGCCGCCGATTCCCACCCAGAGCGGCTCCCCGGCGCAGTCGCCGTCGCCGCAGTCCACGGTGACCGTCACGGCGACGCCGACGCCCAGCCCGTCCGAGCCGACGCCGAGCCCCTCCGGGCCGTCCGAGACGCCCGACCCCTCCGAGACGCCGACACCGTCGCCGACCGGGTCACCGACAGGGTCGCCCACCGGGTCACCGACGGGGTCCCCCACCGGATCTCCCACGGGGTCGCCGAGCATCCCGTTCGTGCCGCCCACGACGACGGCGACGCCCAGCCCGACGCACTCGCCGACGGCGCCGCCGCGCCCGACCGCGTCCGGCCCTGTCTCGCCGCGGCCGACGGTCACGAGGACCGTCACCCCGCGTCCGACCGTCACCCGGCCCGGCCCGACCGTCACCAAGACCGTCGTGCCGCTCCCGTACGTGACCACCTCCACCGCGCCGCGTCCCACCGGCGGGGTGGTCGACCCGCGCACCTCGCAGCCGACCCGCACGCAGGCGCCGGCGTCCAACCTGTACACGCCGCAGCAGGTCTGCGACTCGGCGGGCAAGGGCGTCGGGTACGCCGTCCAGCGGTCCGTCTCCTTCCCCGGCGGTGTGGCCTACCAGCTCTTCAGCAACCAGTCGGGCCTGACCTGCGCGGTGACGATCAAGACCGACCGCGTCGGCGTGGCGTCCCCGGTGTCGGTGACGCTGGAGGTGCAGGGCGGCGGCTCGCAGACCGGCGGCGGGTCCGAGAAGTACTACGCGGGCCCGGTGATCATGCTGACGAAGGGCAAGTGCGTCCGCCTGGGCGGCGCCTCGGGCAGCGGATCCACCCAGTCCCCCTTCGGCACCTGCAAGTGAGCGTGCCGCGTACCACCGATAGGCCGAGAGCGAAGCGAGGGACGGGCCTCGGATGACGACGAGCGGCGGACGACCGGTACGCCGGCCCGGGCCGCCGCCGCTTCGGCGACCACGACCTTCGTCACGAGGGGCCTCCGGCGACCTAGAGTGGTCATCGTGCGGGACTGGGAGCCGGCGGGGCCGTTCGAGGTGGAGCTCGCCGCCGCGTTCGCCGAGGGCGACCTGGCCCGCTGCCTGATCCTGCTGCGCCGCGCCGACCTCGCGCTGCCGATCGGCCCGGACGCCGCGGCGGGCCGCGCGCCCGTGGCCTGGCCGACCGCCTCCGACGCCGAGCGCACGTGGATCGTCGCCTACACCTCGGCCGAGGCGATGCGCGCCCGCGTCGGCGGTCTCACCGGGCACCACAGGATCGTCTCGCTGGCCGAGATGGCCGCCGGCTGGCCCGACCTACGCTGGGGCCTGGCCGTCAACCCTGGCCTTCCGGTGAACTTCTTCCTGGAGCCGGGCACGGTCGCGCGGCTGGCGGTGCCGTCCCTGGCCGACGACCGCGCCGCCGACCCGGGCGCGGGGACGCCGGTGGTCCAGAAGCTGCTGACCCCCGCGGACCTGTACGCCTACCTGGCCGAGGGCCGTACGCGGGTCTCCGGGTACTGCCACCACGCCCTGGACGTCGCGCACATCGCCACCCCGGTCGTCCTCGCCGACGCGCTCGCGCGCTCGCGGGACGAGGGCGTCGTGACGGACGAGGGGTCGGTGCACATCCTGCGGTGGCACGCGGTCGGGACGGCCCTCTACCGCACCCCGTACGGCGGCACGGACGAGGAGACGCGGGCGGCCGTGGCGGGGTGGGTGATCGAGGAGCCACCGTTCGCCGGGATGGGATTGGTACCGAACGTCGACCAGGTGATCCGCGAGTACAAGATCGACGGGGTGGGGCTGCCGCACGGGGCCGAGATCTGGGAGCTGACCGCCGCAGGCGTCGAGCACCGTCGCGCGCTGTACGACGGCGACCTGGAGCGGTGGATGCTCGTCCATGCGGCGGACCCGGCCGGGCACGACCTCGGCGACCCCGCCCGGCAGGACCTCGGCGACCCCGCCCGGCAGGACCTGGGCGACCCCGGCGGGCACGGGTCCGGCGGGCGCGTCGGCGGGGCGCGATGAGGTGGCATTCGTACCGGGCGCGGTGGCGCGGGTCGGAGTACGAGGCGAGCCCGGACGCCCGGACGGGGCGACTGTGGATCCGGCTGCGGCGCGCGGCGCCGGCGGAGGGGTTCGAGGAGGTCGCGCCGGGCCTCCACGTCCGGCCGGTCCCGGCGGAGGAGTGCGAGGCCGTCGTGTTCGTGACGACGGTGGGGACGTGGCGTGGCGTCCCGTGCCAGGTGCACGACGCGCGTGATGGGCACCTTCGTGGCGAGCCGGGCGACGGGCACGACGACGGACACGACGGGCGTCCTGGCGGGCACGGCGGTGAGTTGCTCGTCGAGTACACCGGGGGGTTGGCGCCGGTGGCGCGGGCGCTGGGGCTGCGGCGGACCGAGCGCGGGGTCTACCAGGGCTGGGTGCCTCGGGACGAAGTGCTCGGCCTACGTGAGCACGTCACCCCACTCGACGTGTAACAAGTAACGCCATATAGCCATATATCCGGCAAATCACTTATAACGCTATTCGGTGTTCATCATCCTTGCCGGATGATGTTCGCAAATGTCACAATGCCCCACAGCGACTGTTTCCCGGAAGTTAGTCCACGCTTACTGCGCCGTTAAGCGCTGTATCGGCCGGGACAGGTGCTCGGGGAGGTGTGAATGGAGCCCGCGGACGGGGTGGACGACGCGGTCAGTGCCGAGATGCGCGCCTACGCCGACGAACTGCGCGCCTCGTTCCTGCGGCTTCAGGAGGAGGCGCCCGCGCTGCACGAGAAGGCCCGGGCCGTCCAGGTCACCGAGAAGTCGGACGACGGGCTGATCTCGGCCACCGTCGGCGCCCGCGGCGACCTCGTCCGGCTCGACATCGACCCGCGCGTCTACCGGCGGCCCGACTCGCGTCGGCTGGCCGACTCCATCACCGAGACCGTCCACCGGGCCGCCGCCAAGGCGCGGGCCCGGGTGGTCGAGGTGTTCGAGCCACTGATCCCCGCCGACCAGATGCGGGCGCACCTCGACGGAGACCTCCAGCGCGCCCTGGACGACATGGCCGCGCGGATGCTCGGGAAGAAGTGAAATGGCCGACAACCTTCAGACCTCCCAGTACGCGGGCCAGGGTCCGCACGTGGACATCCACGCCCAGACGGCGCACCTCGGGCTGACCCAGTGGGACACCGCGGCGACCGACGTCACGAGCCTCTGGAAGTCCGGCACCGAACGGCTTCAGCGGCTGGTCGAGGCGGCCCCGTGGGGCGGGGACACCGCCGGGACCTCGTTCCTGCAGGCGTACACCAAGGACGGCGGCACCGACGCCATGATCCGGGACGGGGACCGGATCATGAAGGACATCGACACCCTGGGGACGAACGTCCGCACGGCCGTCACGACCACCCGGCACACCGACCAGAGCCAGGCGGACGCCACCCGGAGCATCTGACGGCCGGCGCCGCGAAGACCGCCCCGGCCCGCCGGCACCCGGACGCGGAGATCGAACGCACCACAGCCGGACCACCCGGGCGCAGGCCCGGGCGGGCGGCGACGAGCGGAACGGGGGGACGTGGCCAGCGGTACGAACGTCGACCCCACGGTCAACGTCAACCCCAACACCCCGCCGGGCCAGAGCGGGATCGTCGGCGGCGGAACCTCCACCAGCGACGTCACCCCCGCCTGGGGCGAGAGCCTGCCCGGATGGGTCGACCTGCTGATCTCACTGATCGTCTCCGGGCAGAGCTGGCCCGAGGCGAGCGAGACCCTGCTGTGGGAACTGGCCAAGGAGCACCAGGCGCTCGGGGCCGGGCTGTACGGGGCGTCGGAGCCGGGCGTCAACGCGGCGCGGACCGTACTGGCCGGGTGGGACGTGCCCGCGACCCCGCTCTACCTGGACCAGGCCGCGCGGCTCTTCACCCACGACACCGGGGTTCCCGGGCTCGGGATCAAGAACCTCACCAAGGCCATGCAGGCCGACAACTTCGCCCGCGAGACCCAGTACTCCAAGATCTCCATCAACGTGGCGTTCTGGGTGGCCGTCACGGCCGCGTTCATCGCGCTGGTCAGCGCGTTCTTCACCGCGGGCGCCACCACGTCCGCGGTCGGGCCCATCGCCGCGTCCGCCCGCGCGGCCATCGCCCGCATCCTGCAGCGGCTGGCCGCCGTCGCCGGGCGCGACTTCGGCACGGCGGTGACGACCCGGCTGGCGAGCGCCACCGCCGCCAGGGCCGGCCTCGCGCGTACCGTGCTCGCGAGCCACCTGGGGCGGGAGCTGATCGAGGAGATCGGCGAAGAGGTCTTCATCGACGCCTACACCCAGAAAGAGCAGATGGACCGCGGCTCGCGGACGAGCTGGGACTGGAGCAAGACCTCGGCCTCGGCCGTCGGCGCGGGCGGCGGCGCGATCATCGGGACCAAGATCGCAGGGCCGCTGAACCGGTACAGCGACCGGATCCCGCTGCTGCGCACGCTGAATGCGGCCGGTGGGGACGCCCCCGGGGTGGCCGCCGCCTTCGCCCGCTTTCCCGGACGGGCGGTACAGACCGGGCTGAACAACATGGCCGCCTCGCCTGGGGGCAGCATCCTCGCCAACGGCCTGGTGTACGGGCAGTTCTCCCTGCCGGACGGGGAGTCGCTGCTCGGCGCGGCGATGGGCGGCGCGGGGCGGACGAACACGATCAGCCCGTTCAACCCCTCGGTCCCCGCCGCCGTCCTCAACCCCGGCGCGGCCCTTCACGACGCCACCACCGCGAGCGCCCTGACCGACCTCTCCCGCCTCGCCAACACAACGACCACCCCACCGGGCACCCACACGGCCTCCACCCCACCCGGCACCGACCCGGGTGAGGCCCCAGGACCCCGCAACCCCGCCGGCCTTGGCGTCTCGCCGCCCGCACCCCCCACCGCCACCACTCCACCTCACGCCTTCACCCCTCAGACGGGAGTACCGCAGGCCACAGCCGGCACCGTCCCCCAACACGGCACAAACCCCCAGACGGGAGCGCCCCAAGGCGCGGCAAGCCCCACCACCCAGCACGCCACGAACACCCAGACGGGAATGCCGCACGGCACAGCAGGCACCGTCCCGCAGCACGGCACGAGCACGCAGACGGGAGCACCCCAGGGCGCGGCAGGCTCCACCACCGGCACTGATGCCCATACGACCCAGCCCGCGCCGCACAGCACCTCCCAGGCCGCACCCCCGAGCGCACCTCTGGCGACGGCATCGCCGAACGGCACGCCGCAGGCCGTGCCGCCGGGCACATCCCAGCCGACCGCGCCACCGCCGCACGGCCCGTCACATCACTCGGCCGCGCCACCCACTCCGCCATCCACGAACGCCGTACCGTACCAGGGCACCCCCCAGGCAACGGCGGACCCCGGCCTGCCCGCCGGCACGTCTCCGTCCCACCTTCCGATCGCTCCACAGGCACCGAACACCTCGCAGCCACCGACCACGTCCCAGTCCCCGGCCCCCGCTACCTCGCAGGCGCCGTCCCTGTTCACGGCTCCAGTCGGCTCGCAGGCGCCCCAAAGCGTCCAGGCACCGGGACCTGTCCCGCAGCAGACCACCGCACACCAGACCACACACCAGAACGGCCACGCACAGGCCGTACCTCCATCGCCGGGACCGGTGCCCGGTTCCATCGTCGCGGCGCTCAACGGCGACCCAGCCCCCGACGCGGCCACTCGCTCCCCTGACGGAGCCCCGCCCGCCCCCACATCCCACGCGAACGGCTCACCCCACCCCGGACCCGTTGCGAACGCCGCATCTCGGTCCGGGCACCGGGGGGCCGGCTCTTCTGGGCGGCGGCCGAATGTCGGGAGGCGGCACGCGCGGGCGGGGACGGTGACGGCCGAGGAGCTCGCGGACTCCGATTTCCGGCCGGACGCGCGCCCGGCAGGGATGCCGAAACTGGATGTGCGCGAGGTCCCCGCCGCCATCGCCGACCTGCGGCCCGGCGACTTCGCGCACGGCACGGCCGTACGGCGGCTCGGCGCGCTGCCGGACGGCTCCCGCTACTGGGTGGAGACGACGAGCCGCCGGGTGTACCACTTCTCCGTCGAGGTGGGCCGGGTGCCGCGGCCGCTCGGCGCGCTGAGCGGCCCGCGCCGGGTCGCCCGCACGAAGGTGAGAAGCGGGGACGCGGACGACCCGATGAAGGTGCGCATCGCCCCCGGCGTCCACCCCGACCAGCTCGCCCGCGTGCTCCTGCATGAGACCAGCGACGCGCTGCGACGACGCGCGGCGATCGACGCCGGTAGCGCCCAGGGGATCATCCGCGGCCACCTGCCGGGCGCAGGCGGACACGTACCAAGCACGGACGGGCACGCAGCAGGCACAGGCGGGCACGTACCAAGCACGGGCGGGCAGCAGCCGACCCCCGGCGGACCCGTGCCGACCGCAGGCGCCCAGCAGCCCGTACCGGGTGGTCGGCGTGCCGAGGGCCGGGACGAATGCGTGACATCGCGCCGGAATGAGATCGCCCACCTCGTCCGCAAATGGAATGCGGCGCGCACCCCCGAGGGGCGGCGCTACTACCGGCGCGAGGCCGAGGCGACCGCGCGGGACATCGAGCGGCGCGGCCACATGCCGCCGTCCCTGCCCTGGCCGGCCGCAGCGCCCGCCTCCTCCGAACTCGCCCGGGCGCGCGAGCTCACCAGGACGATGGCGGACGCCGCGGACGCGCTGACGGTCCGTTCGGCCGCGAAGCTGGAAGCGGCGATCAAGGCCGCGGACGCGGCCGACAAGGCGAACAAGGCCGCAGAAAAGGCACAGAAGGCCAAGGACCTGTCCGCGCCCGAACGCCTGCGCAGGGCCCTCGCCGACGCCGACGTCGCGGCGGACGACGAGAGCAGGAACCTGCGGGTGGCCGAGGCCTACCAGAACGCGGCGGAGGCGGCCCGCCAGGCGCGGCTCGCCTACGAGGACGTCGCGCTCGCCCTGGAGGCGATGGAGGCCGCCCGGGATCCCCGCGAGATCGCCCGGCTGCGCCAAGAGGCCGAGCCGTACACGGACCTGGCGACGACGGCGCGGACGGCGTACGACGCGGCGCTGGAGGCCGCGCTGCCGTCCGTGACCGCGCCGGCGGCCGGGCATCCGTTCGGTACTCTGCCGCACGTGGCGGCGCTGGCCCGCACGCTCAACGACATGATGCGGCGGGCCGGGGTCGACCACGAGTTCACCGCCTCCGCGCTGGAGAGCCGCCTGTTCGCGGAGTTCGCCCAGGTGGCCTCCGCGGACGGCCACACCCTGCGCGTGGGCCGCGACCGCCTCGGCGAGGTGCGCGTCAAGCTTCACCTGAGCGAGCTGCTGGAGATCCTGGACCTGGGCGCGCGTCCGAGCGAGTTCATCCGCGGATGGCTCCCGCAGGGCGGCGCGTCGTTCGCGCACAGGGCGGGCCACCGCCTCGGGCAGACCTACGAGCCGAACTACATGCGCCTGATCAAGATGGCCGTGGCCATGCTGCCGGACACCGCGGCCGGGACGGCGATCAAGGTGGCCGCGGCCCACGCCGTGGCCGGGGTGGGTCACAGGTTCGGACGCGAGGAGTCGACGAGCGCCTCGTCGTACCAGCGCGCGCTCGGGGGCGGCGTGGACGACAACCGCGGCGAGTCGCCGGTGTTCGAGGCGGCGGTGGAATGGGAGGCCGAGGTCCGCACGGCGAAGGGCACTCGGGCCGAGCGGGTGACCGGCGCGGCGGACGATCCGGCGCGGCTGCGGCTGGCGCTGTCGCACTCCTACGCGGTGCCCGGCCCGGAGGACGTCGTCCGGCTACCCCCCTCGGTGGCGCCGCGCCCAGGGCTCCCCCGGCACGTCGTCCTCACCATGGACGGCGTGAACGATCTGGTGGAGCGGACCGCCGACGCCCTCGGGGGCCGCGCGCCGGTCGGGAGCGTGGCGCGCGACGAGATCCGCCAGATACTGACCCAGGTGTTCCCCGCCCGGCTCGGGGAGGCGACGGCCCTCGGCGGGCTGCCGTGGCGGGTCGTGACCGACGGGACGAAGCCCGTGGCCGAGGTGCAGGTCGTCGCCCGGCTCAAGGCGCGGCCAGGCGCGAACGGCACGCCCGAGCCGGCCGTGACCCCGTTCGGCGTCGCCAGCGGGACGCACTTCCAGGAGCTGCTGCGCATCGAGTCGAACGGGGTGTCGGTCACCCAGGCGTCCGGGCGCTCGCACGGCACGACCGCGACCGTCGGCGCCAAGGCCCTGCCCACCGAGGACCTGCCCGTCCTGGACGACGAACTGACCCCGAAGATCACCCACAGCTACGGGCGGTCCCGGTCGCACTCGGAGACGTCCTCGGCGACCACGGCGACCTACAACGTGAGCGTGCAGCGGGCCAAGTACGGCGAGCCGTACGCCGCGGAGTTCGAGGTGGAGGTCCGGGTCCGCCCGGTCACGCTGGGACGCGCGGGCGCGCCGGCCGTCGTCCCCGGCGAGGTGACCGCCCTGCTCAGGACGCCGGTGTGGCACGCGTACCGGTCCGGGTGGCCGGTGGACGCGCGGGCGGTCGTCCACGGGCCGTCCGGCGCGCCGGAGCTGAACGACGACGGCTCGCACGTGCTGCGCGACCAGGTCGTCCCCGGCCCTCCGCCCGGACGGCTGCCGCGACCGCCGGTGTGGGCGGGCGAGGGCCCCGGGCGGCTGCGGGGAGCCGGGCCCGCGCTGGTCCAGGACATGCGCGGCGTCCCCGAGCTGAAGCGGGCGCTGGAGAAGCGGCTACGCGAGATGGAGGACGACCACCTGCCGCCGCTGAACGCCGCCGGCGACCCGGTGTGGTCGCTCGACCCCGTGAAGCACGCCGCCCAGGAGCTCAACAAGAGGATCATCGACGAGCAGCTCACCGCCGAGCGCCTGGAGTCCGGGTACAACACCGCCGTGCAGAACGGCGTCGTGCTACCGCTCGTGCACGCCGGGCTCAACCGGTCGGTCGAGTACCTCACGCTGCTGGTGCAACTGGACCAGCGCCTGGACCGCATGGACTTCAGCGGCGTCGCGCCGATGGACGCGGTGGTGAACCTCCAGATCGGCTCCGACACCGCCGGGACGACCAGCGGCGAGACGGCCTCCCGGGCCCGGGACGTGGTCAGGGTGTCGGTGGACGCGGACGTCCACGGGCAGGGCGAGATGGTGACCGGCGGCGGCGCCGGGGTGAACACCGGCCGCGACGCCGCCGCCACGGGCAAGGCCGGGAACACCACCAACAACGTCAAACTCGGCGAGGGGGCGAACGCGCCCGCCGCCGAGGACGTCCCGCACACCGCCCAGGTCTTCGTGATCCACCCGGACGGCCGTCTGGATCCGTTCGTCGAGGACGTCCAGGTGTGGGCGCGTCTGGGCTGGCCGGTGGACCTGCTGCCCCCGGCGGACCCCGCGCTGGGCATGGCGTACGATCCGGCGGCGGCGCACCCGACGTCCCTGGAGGAGGTGCGCCGGGGCGGCCTCCTGCACCTGGACACCGGGCCGATGCTGCGCGCCGTGCTGCCGCGCCTGCCGTACTCGATGCGGCCGGGCACCGACGCGTTCCTCCACGTGGCGGCCCTGCTCAGCACCGAGAACCTGCTCGCGCACAGCGAACTGCTGTTCTCCGAGTACGGCGTCCAGCTTCCGGTGCACCCGCAGGGGCAGGGGGCGCTGCACTCGCCCGTGACGATCCGCGCCGTCGTCGGACCCTCGACGCTCGTCGGCCGGGCGGAGCTGGTCACCGGCGACATCCTGTTCGGGATGGGCAGCTACGGCACGGCGACCGGCGCGACCCGCGGCTTCGGCGCCGGGGCGTCGGCCGGGGCCGGGACGCACCAGGCGAGCGCACCGAAGGCGTCCGTCACCCCGGGCGTCGCCGGGTCCAGGTCCGTGAACCGCTCGAACACCAAGATGTCGATCTGGGGCGTCGAGACGCTGGCCATCGACCTCGGCATCGACCTGGCGCACGCCGCGCCCGTCCGCTTCGAGATCAACTTCCAGGAGGCGGGCGAGCCGATCCGGGTGGAGGTCGACGGCGCGATCCTCTACCGGCAGGCCGAGCGGCGCGCCCTCAAGCTGTACGCCGACGGCGCGCGGCCGCTGCCGCTGACGGCCGTGGCCGACGCGGTCGAGCGGTTCCTGGGCGGCGACCTGACGCTCGACCGGCGCACCGCGATCCCGCTGGTCCGCCGCTACCTCGCCGACCTGCACCAGGCGCAGCGGTCCGGCGGCGTCCCCGAACTGTCCAAGGATCACACCCGCCGGCGTCTGCTGCACGCGCTCGGCCCGCTGCTCGGCGACCCGGCCGTGGCCGCGAACACCGGCTCGGGGTCGCGCCACCGGCTGGCCAAGGCGCTGAGCGGCGCACGGAGCCTGGCGAACCTGGAGCCGGAGGTGTCCCTGCCCGACCACTACCTCCGGGGCCAGGGCCAGACCGCGTTCGAGCACGTCGCGCTCACCATGAACGGCGAGCGGGTGGAGCTGCTGGACGAGATGCTGCGCTCCGCCGAGGAACGGACGCCGGGGATCATGAGCCGCGATCCGGTGCTGCGCTCCAGCCTGTCGGCGATCTTCGGCCTGGACCGCTGGCTGGCCAACGCCCCCAACCTGTACGGGCCGCAGGGGCTCGTGCTCTCCTTCCCCGTGCGCGTCGGCCCGGAGCTCACCCAGCGGCTCACCGTACGGATGAGGTGGGACTTCACCGGACCTCCCCGGTGGGCCGGACACACGCCGTACAAGGACGTGATCACCCAGATCTACGACTACGAGCAGGAGGAATGGTCGGCCTCCCCCAGCGGGACGGGCGCCGTCTCCCTCGGGGGCGAGGCCACGGGCGGGCCGGACCTCGGGGCGCTCAACGGCGGCATCGGGACCGACCGCGCCCAGGAGCACGGGGTGTCGGCGAGCGACCAGCGGACCGATCTGTCCCGCATGGCGACCTTCTCCGGCGGGCACACGGTCCGTATGCCGTTCCGGCTGACCGTCGACATGGAGTGGTCCGACGCGTTCGACAGCGTGGCCGAGAAGGCGGTGAACCACCTGCCCGGCCTGGTTCCCGCCGGGCGCGCCCCCACGCTGGTGTTCGAGGGCGAGGCCGAGCGGCTCGTGTCGACCGGAATGGTCGGGCCCGCGGGCATGGCCCCGGCGACGCTCACCGTGCCCGACCCCGGGGCGCTCACCCTGCCCGCCGACTACGTGGTGGAGGTCCTGGACACCGGCGACCTGCTGGACCGCGTACGGACGGCGCTCGCCGGCGACGGCCTGCTGGGAGAGAACGGGATGCGCGCCCGGGACGTCGCCCTTGAGCAGCAGTTCGCGCCCATGAGCCTGATGTCCAAGTTCAAGCGCCTCGCGACCGCCACCGGGGACGAGGCCGCGCGGCTCACCGTACCCGGACATCCTGGGCGGGAGGTGCGTGTCCGCCTGCGGGCCCGGCCGACGCAGGCCACCGTCATCGTGTCCGGACGGGAGGGCGTCGAGTTCGGCGTGGCCAAGCGGCACCAGGACATGCGGTCGAGGTCCAACGGTGTCGGCCGCCCGCTGCCGGTGGGCTGGGACGTCGGGCCGGACGTCAACGCCGCCGGGGACGGGGCCGTCGGCACCGACTACGCCTACGGCGTGCAGGCCGCGGACACGATGAGCACGAGCGACGGCGTCCGTATGGAGGAGACCAGGATGTTCGTCGGCGACGGCGCCACAGTGACGACGCGCGTGAACTGGGACGCCGTGATCGAGCTGGTCACCCATGACGCCGGCGGCGGCGAGCGCGTGGGCAAGGTCGTCACGATCACCCAGGCGGCGGTGGGCACGGCCGACCTCAGCATGCCGCAACGCGACATCTCCGCCATGCTCGCGACCACGCCCGACGCGGCGGGAACGCCCGGCACATCGGGCACGCAGGGCGGCACGCCGGGCACAACCGGCACGCCCGGCGCCCCGTGGCCGACGACCCACGACGTCGGCCGCCACACCCCCATGCCGGGGCCCGGCGTCACCTACCAGAGCGGCGCGGGCGGCCCATGAGCCCGCGGGCACGACGGGTGCGAGGGAGCGGCCCGGACGGATGAGCGCCGGCGCGCGCGGCGGACGGTTCGGCGGAAGATCGGCGGCAGAGGAGCGTCATGGCATTCTCGGTGGCGAGGACCAGGGACGAGGCGCACCTGTTCCTGGACCTGAACCCCTGCGAGGACTGCGGCTCGGTCGACACGGCGTGGGAGTCCACGCTGGCCGAGTTCGGCGGCGAGCCGGTCGCCGGCTACGCCGGGGTGTGCGAGGGCTGCGGCGCGCGGCGCGAGTTCCTGTTCGGCGTCCCCGAACGCGACACCGCGCCGATCACGTTCCCCTCCTTCGGCGGCCCCGAGCCGTCACAGTTGCTGGACGCCGGCGAATGGCTGTGGGTCGCCGACCTGACCGCGGGCGACGTCCCCGAGGACGACCCCGCCGCGGCCCGGCGCGCCCTCGCCATCGCGATGGCGGCGGTGGAGGAAGTGGTGAAGTTCATCCCGCCAGGCGAGTCCGAGGTCCCCGAGCACGCCTTCTGGTCCGAACGAGGATTCGTGCTACGCGCCACCGACCCTGGCCGCTTCCAGCTCGACCGCCTACTCGTGATCCGCGACACCTACCGCGACCTCCTCGCGGCGCGCTGATCTTCACGGCATGTCAACGGGCTCAGGCGATGCGCGGAACGGCCACCGTACGGTGGGTCGTCCGGTGAACGTGCGCGGACGGCGCACTAGGGTGAAACGTGCCCGGGCAGGTCGGGTACTCAGGACACGCCTTGGCACGGCGCGAACGCTGACCGTCGTGTCACTGGAGGAGGAGGTCGGGCGCCGATGCTCCGCGCGCGAACGCTTGTGGAGGCGTACCTCTACATCGACCTCACGCTGGCCGCGGGTGACGGCGACGGCGGGGACGACGGGTTCGGCGAGCCCGGGCTGTCCGCCCGCCCGTGGACGACGCTGACCGAGGGCGCCGACGCCTGGACGCTGCGGTTCGACGGGCCCGCGACCGGCCCGCGCCACCTCATCGACGTTGTCGTCCCCTACCGGACGGAGGCGGAGGCACGCCGCGACCGCCTGCGCTTCGGGCCGGGGCCGTCCGAGCTGGTCGACGCGGGCCAGTGGCGGCTGGTCGCCGACGAGTACGCCCAGCGGGCCCTCGCCGCCGACCTGTCCTTCGCCGACACTCCCGAGGACGACGAGCGCTACCACGAGGTGGTCCTGAACTGGGAGTTCGCCCGCGACGCCCTCGCCGAGGCGGCGAAGTTCCTGCCGGCCGGCGCGGACGCGGCGGACACAGTGCCGGAGACGGCGTTCTGGACCGGCATGGGCACGGCCGTCCGCGAGGAGGATCCCGGACGTTTCACCCGTTCCCGGCTGGAGGACGACATCGCCTTCTACGGGGAGAACCTCCAGCACTTCACAGACATGTACGGCGACCGCTGACGCGCCTCCTGATCGGTTCGACTGGGCGGCCGGGAGCGGTTCCGATGCGCGGGCCGACGAGGTTCCGGCACCCGTAGACACACCCCTCGACTTGCCGGGACGCCACCCTCGCGCCGGATATGGTCGAAAGAGGCCGCGACGGTCGAATGAACCGCGCGGCGATCGAAGCGGCCACGGCGTGCGGACGTGGCCGGACGCGTGACGGCGCCGCACAGCGCCTCGGACACGCCTCCAGCAGGCCGGGCGAAACGGGCACGCTTTCGGCGATACAACAGCAATCAGGGGGGCGGCCGTGACGAGCACCGAAGTTCCCATCCTGCACGCGCGAACGCTAGCCGAGGCGTACCTGTACATCAGCCTCGTCATCGCCGCCGACGACCTGAACCCCCCGAACGACACCGAAAGCCCTCCACAGGAACCGCCTCCCAACACCGAAAAGCTCTTGACCACCGAGAAGGTCGCGGATGTGGGCGAGGGGGTCCAGGAACTCGACGCGTTCAGGGACGCCGACCCGGGCGCGCGGAGCCGGGTGATCGACTACGAGCGGTGCACGACCCTGACCGAGGGACGGACGGCCTGGACATTGCTGTTCGACGGCCCCTGCACCGGCCCTCGGCATCGGATCATCATCGTGATCCCCTACGAGACCGAGTTCGCCGCCCGCCACGGCGAAGCACGCTTCGGTCCAGGTCGCTCAGAGATCATCGACCCGGGCCAGTGGCAGCTCGCGGGCGCGGGCTACGCCCACCGCGCCCTGCGCGAGGCCGCCCTGTACGCCCAGAACCCCACTGGCCATGCCCGCTACCAGGAAGTCCTAGCCAACTGGTCCTACGCCGTAGACGCCGTCGCCGAGGCGGCCAAGTTCCTCCCCGACGACGCGGACGAGATCCCCGAAGACGCCTTCTGGACCGAAGAGGGCGCCACGACCCGCCACGACGAACCCGAACGCTTCACCCGCGAAGGCCTCCAAAGCGACCTGACCCTCTACCAACACCACCTGACCCACTTCCAAAACCTCCACCCACCACCCCGATGACCCGTGTCACGGCTGGAGACGTGATCCTCCCGGCGGCGCGGGCCGGATCACGGCTCGGTTCGGGCACGGTGCCGGGTTCGTCCTTTCCAGATCTCCGCCGCGGCGGCGACGCGATCCTGCCCGTGTCCAGCCGGGAGCCGGCCAGGGGGTCAGTAGCCGACATAGCCGGTGCCTCTTTTGCTGCCTACGACGCCGGGGACGTTGGAGACCGAGCCGTAGCGTTCGATGGCGTAGCGGACGCCCGCGATGATGTTGTCGACCGGGTCGTAGATGTTCTTGTGGCCGGGGAGCGACCAGCGGGAGAACGTCCCGTCGATGGTCTGCATCAGGCCCTTGGAGGGGTGGCCCGCGGCGGCGTTGGAGTCCCAGTTGTTGATCGCGTGCGGGTTGCCGCCCGACTCGTGCTGGATGATCATCCAGATGTCGTTCGGATTCATCTTCTCGACCGGGTACCCGTGGGCCTTGAGGATCTCGATGGCCTGCCCGATCCACTCCGCCACCTGGCCCTTGGGCGCGGGGCCGCCGCCCGGAGGCGGAGGGCCGCTCGGCCCGTACCCGCCGAACCCTCCCCCGCCGCCACCGGACGACCCTCCGTCGCCGTTGTAGAGCGTGGGGTCGATCTCCTTGGCCGGCACCGGGATCCACTGCGTGGTGTGCCCCGGTCCGGGGACGAACGCCTGGTCTCCGGCGGGCGGAATCGAGGCGAACGTAGGTGACACGCCCTTGAGCTCCGCGTCGATCTCCCCGAGCGCCGTGGACAGCGCCGTCTCGGCGGTCGTGACGTACCCCTGGGCGAGGGTGACCGCCCGTCCGACCTGCTCGGTTATGCCAGGTTTGAGCTGTTCCTCGGTGGCGTGCGGGTTGCGCTTGCGGTAGTCGGCCACCCAGGCGAGCAGTTCGTCGCAGACGCCGATGACATTGCTCCTGGCCGTCTCGACCGCGCCCGCGGCGGTGTCCAGGGAGTTGGCGCAGGCGCCGACCGCGTCGTGCAGCGCGTCCCCCGCGCGCCCGTACCGCCGCATGTACGCGACGAATGCGTCGGCCGAGGCGCCCCTCCAGGCGGCGTCGACCCGGGTGATGGACGCGCCCAGCGTCTCGAACGGCTCGACGCAGTCGCCCGCGGCGGTACGCCACCGGGTGGCGATCCCGCGGATGGCCCCCGGGTCTCCCTTCGTCTTGTCCGCCAGCGTGACGAGCTCCTGCCCGCCCGGCAACGCCCCGACGGCGCCCATGTCGGTCACTCGTGACTCCCCGTCCGCACGTCGCCTCTGGCGGTCATGCATCCGTGCCCGTCTTCGCAAGCCCCGGCGCGGCGGCGCTCACACCGGCTCTACGGCCGGAAGTCCCGCGCCCGTGTCGTGCTCGGCCGTGCGGATGTTGTCCTCGATGGTGTCGAGAGCCCGTTCCACCCCGTCGAACCGGCTCTTGACCGTGCCGAGCTCCTGGTCGGCGTGGTCCTCGACCCGCCCGATCGCACCCGCGAGGGCCTCGGCGCCGCCCAGCTTCCCGAACAGGGACGCGGCGGCCCGGTCCTTGGCGGGGAACCCGTCCCCGACGGTGGCCAGCAGGCCCGCCTGCGTATGCACCGCACTGCGCAGCTTTGCCAGCGCCTCGCGGTTCATGTCGATACCTGTCACCGGGGGCGACTCCCTCCGAACGTCACCGGCCGATCACCTGCTCACCGGCGGGCGGGACCCCGTGACCGGCTCCTCCGGAGCCCTCCGACCGGAACCACAAAAGCGATCATATCCACCCAGGTCTCCCCCATCGTACGAACGACCCAGGACAGGTGACGCACCGCCGCTTACCGGCTGACGAGGCATTCCAGAAGCAATCACCTCTTATGACGCTTACAGCCTCTCCGCACTACCTCCTAGCCTAGAGACCCGGTTCAGCCTCCTTCAGTGCGTGCGGAGGTAGCTCAACGCAGATCGCGATTGGCAACCGTCAGGGCGATGACAGGAAGGGGCGACACCATCAACCAGATGAGGTGGACGCTGTCCCAGTGCGGGTTGTTCGGCATCGGCCACGGGGACATGTTCGACAGGTCGTCCTGAAAGAAGAGCGTCACGACGAACAAGGCGAGCAATGCCGCTCCGCCCGCCAGCCCCGCGGAGCGTTCGGTCCGGTGACGTACGGCGAACGCGGTGCACGCGAGCCCCGTCGACACGCACACGGCCGCCTCGAGGACCAGCCCGGCCGTGGGCAGCGACGCGGTCGGCCCGAGCCGCGAGGAGGTGATCGCGTACACGCAGGTCCAGGCCACGGCCGAGGTGGCGATGGCCAGCGCTGTGCGGATCCACTGCCGCAGCCAACGAGGAATCGGTTCGGCAGCGGTGCTGTCCGTCATCGGATCCACCAGGAAGAAGCCTGCGGCCGATCCCAAGAGCAGAGCGGACATGCGCAGTACGACCAGGGCATCGGTGGCGTGCAGTCCCGCGGGAGAGCCTGAACGGATCAGCGCGGCGGCTGCGGCGGTCACCAGGATGGCGACGCCCACCGGTGTCCAGTCGATCGCCCGCGTCAGGGGACGCAGCAGGAGCACGGCGGTATGGGTCATGCGCACGGTTCCTCCCCCGCGGGCGGCCGACCCGAAGCGGGCTGCACGCTGAGACCGAGCAAGGGAATGACCTGGCTGACCGTGGACTTGGGGTTCGTGAGGACATCCCAATGCGCCCAGATGCGCCGTTCGGCGCCAGGGTCGGCGAGCAGGCGACGCGCGTAGCCCAACTCGGCGGGGCCGTAGTCCACCCACCCCATGTCGGATCGGGGGATCGATCCTATTTTTCGGTCCCCCTCCTGGTTGAAGGTGTCTATGGAAGAGGGGAGATGCTGTCGCTCCACATGTTCCGCGAGCCACAGCGCGACCACCGTGCGCGCCTGTCCGCGCGCGTCGCAGGTGGGCAGGTATCCGCCCGAGTCCATCTCGTCCCAGGGGAGTCCGGTAACGGCGGCGGCGACCTGTGCGGCGAGGATCCGCCGGGAGGCGGTCTCCCCTCCATTGCGGCCCCACGTCTGGTCGGGACGGACGGCCGGGCGCGCGAGCTTTTCGCGCGGGAACCGCCGCCAGTCGTAGACGCGCTGCCTGATCTCGGGAAGCGCGTGCCGGGCGGCGGGCGGCACCGCGGCCACGACTGGCTCCACCGCCTGCTGCCACAAGCCGATCCAGGGGACGTAGGGAGGAAACGCGCAGTATGTCACCTCGCCCCGACGCTCGCAGTGCTGGGTGCTCGCGGCTGCGAAAGCCTTGTGCTGTCCCTGGCCACCGAGCACCGTCGCGCCGAGGGCGAAAACGGTAGCGGCGGCGGCGATCGTGGCGGGACCCGGTCGCGGCCCGTGGCGGAGCAGGGCGACGGCCCCCACGAGGAACACCAGCGCCACGATGTAGACCAGGTGCCACCCGGAGGGGCGGGACAGCTCCACGGGAATGCCTGACACGAAGACAAGGGGAAGCAGCCAGGCGGCGAGCCCCAGCACCATGGCCGCACCCAACACGAAGAGGGCGATTCCTGGCGCGATCAAGGTGGGAAGCCAACGGCCGAGCGCGATTCCGATGACGGCCGACAGCGCCACCACCACGACGCCTGTGACCAGTGCGTAGGCGTCGAATCGGCCGGCGCCGACGGTGGTCCCCACGCGCAGGCTCGTGAGCTGTACCAGGATGGCAGCGGTGACGGGCACCATGGTGACCAGGGGGGTGATGAGGACGGCGGCCCGGGTGCGGGCCGGCGCCCGGACGGGCAATGCGGCGAGCGTCTCCGGCATCTGATTCCGCAGCTCGCGAGTGATGATCAAATTCGCAGCGATCAGGGTCGCGGCGCCGACGATGAGGCCAGAAGACGCCATGTCGATGGTGGCGATGGACCAGTAGGGTATCACCCTCCAACTCATGAAGACCCCCCAGGTCACCATGAGCGCGGCCGCGCCCCACAGCATAGGGCTGCGGAGCAGGCGACGCGCCTCGAAGAGGGCGAGGGCGTCATGCGGTAACCGTTCTCGCGTCCCCGCCGAGAAGCAGCAGGTAGCCATCCTCGATGGTGGGTTTGGCGGCCTGGGCGTTTGGAGGGCGCTCCCCCAGCGTGCGGTACCTGCCGTCCGCCGTGCGCCAGAACAGCCCCGACACAGGACGCTCGGCCGACTCCCACACCTGCCCCGTGGCCGTCCCGGCGAGCTCGGCGGGTGTTCCGTCGAAGGCCACCTGTCCCTGCTTGAACGTGATCACACGTTCGCAGAGCGCCGCCACGTCCTCGGTCTGATGGGTGGAAAGCAGCACGGTGCACTTCTCGCCCAGCCGGGAGATCAGCGCCCGGAACCGCATCCTTTGCTCGGGGTCGAGCCCGACCGTCGGTTCGTCGAGAATGAGCAGCTGTGGTCGGCCGAGCAGGGCCTGAGCGAAGGCGAGACGCTGCCGCATTCCTCCGGAGAGCTTGCGAACCTTGGTCGTGGCGCGGTCCGCCAGGTCGACCTCGGACAGGACGCGGCGCACCTCGTCGTGCCGCTTCCGGCGATCGGTCATCTCCTTGAGAATCGCGACGTAGTCGACCAGTTCGAACGCCGTGAAGTGCGGGAAGCCGCCCGGCTTCTGCGGAAGGTAGCCGAGCCGTCGGCGCAGTTCGGTGCGCTCGGCGTGCTTGGACGGATCGAGCCCGAGCCTATATGAGTTGGCTCCCGTATCACCGTTGGGATTGACCTGCCATCCGGGAACCATTTTTCTGCGGTCCGGTGTCGCGGCCGTTCAGCGTTGGGGGGTGGAGGGGGGCAGGTAGGCGGTTTGGATGAGGCGGGAGCCCGAGCGGCGGTCCACGTAGTAGGCGCGGCCGGGGGGCAGTGGGTGGGGGCGGACGCCGAACAGGACGCCCTCGTCGCGGTCGCCCGAGAGGACGACCGCGGGGCTGGCCATGTCCTTGAGCCGCTGCATCACCGGGTCGTACATCGCGCGCCCGGCGCCGCCCATCGCGCGGGACAGCACCAGGTGCAGACCGATGTCGCGGGCCTGGGGCAGCAGGTCGAGCAGGGGCGCCAGGGGGTTGGTGCCGGTGGCGACCAGGTCGTAGTCGTCCACGATGAAGTACAGGTCGGCGCCCTTCCACCAGTCGCGCGCGCGGAGCTGGTCGGGGGTGAGGTCGGGCGGCGGGAGCCGTTTGGTCAGCGCCTCGCGGGCCTCCATCACCATCTCGGCCGCGGCGGTGGAGGAGGCGGCGTACCCGATGCGGTGCTCGGTGTAGGCGGCGTCGAGCAGCGAGCGCCGGTAGTCGATGACGATGAGCCGCGCCTGCGCGGGCGCGTGCCGCGCGACGACGCCCTCGGCGACCAGGCGCAGCAGGTTGGACTTGCCGCTCTCGGTGTCGCCGAGCACGGTGAGGTGCGGGTCGGTCTCGAAGTCGGCCGCGACCGGGGACAGCGTGGCCTCGTCGATGCCGATGGGGACGCGCGCCCCCGTCTGGTCGGGGCCGGGCAGTGCGTCGGCGGGCAGGACGGCGGGCAGCAGCCGGACGCGCGGCGCGGGCGGCCCCTGCCACGCCTCGCGGACGCCGTCCACGAGCGCGCGGACGCCGACGCTGAGGTCGTCGGTCTGCCGGACGCCGTCGATGCGGGGCAGCGCGCCGAGGAAGTGGAACCCGTCGCGGGTCAGGCCGCGTCCGGGCACACCTTCGGGCACGGCGAGCGCGGTCTTGCGGTTGACCTCGGACTCATAGGCGTCGCCGAGGCGAAGCTCCAACCGGGAGCCGAACAGGTCGCGGATGCCGGGCCGGAACTCCGACCACTTGTTGGTGGCGGCGACGACGTGGACGCCGTAGCCGAGGCCGCGCGCGGCGAGGTCGGTGATGGTGGGTTCCAGCGACTCGAACTCCTGCCGGACGGTGAGCCAGCCGTCCACGACGAGGAAGACGTCGCCGAAGTCGTTGCCCGTGATGGCGCCCTCGGCGACCATGCGCCGGTAGGTGGCGAACGAGTCGACGCCGCGCTCGGCGAACTCGCGTTCGCGCCGTTGCAGGAGCGCGGTTACCTCGGCTACGGTGCGGCGGACGCGGTCGCCGTCGAGCCGGTTGGCGACCCCGCCGACGTGCGGGAGGCCTTCGAGGGAGGCGAGCGTGCCGCCGCCGAAGTCCAGGCAGTAGAACTGGACCTCGCGCGGGGTGTGGGTGAGCGTGAGCCCGGCGATCAGCGTGCGCAGCAGCGTGCTCTTGCCGCTCTGCGGCGCTCCGACGACGGCGAGGTGCCCGGCCGCGCCGGACAGGTCGACGCCGAGGGGGTCGCGCCGCTGTTCGAAGGGCCGGTCGACGATGCCGACGACGGCGCGCAGCTTGCCGCGCCCGGCCCAGCCGGTGGTGGACAGGCCGTGCTCGGGGGTGATGCTGAGCGGCGGCAGCAGGTGGCTGAGGGTGAGCGGCTCGGCGAGCGGCGGCAGCCAGATGCGGTGCGCGGGCGGGCCGTACCCTTGAAACTGGCGGACCATGATGTCGAGCAGGCTGTCCCGGCCGGCGACGGCGGGCTGCGGTTCGGGGTCGGTCTGCTGGACGGGCGGCGCGGGGACGGGGATGTAGGACGTCCCGTACGTGGCGATCTGCCGCCGGTCGGCGGGGGCGCGGCGCTCCTGGCGCGTCTCGGGGGCGAACGGGCCGGAGACGTAGGCGGCCTTGAACCGGGTCATGCCGCTGGTGTCGAACTTCAGGTAGCCGTTGCCGGGCGCGGAGGGCAGCTCGTAGGCGTCGGCGACGCCGAGCACGACGCGGCTCTCCATGGCCGAGAAGGTGCGCAGGCCGATCCGGTACGACAGGTGGGTGTCCAGGCCGCGCAGCCTGCCCTCCTCCAGCCGCTGCGAGGCGAGCAGCAGGTGGACGCCGAGCGAGCGCCCGAGACGGCCGATCATGACGAACAGGTCGATGAACTCGGGCTTGGCCGACAGCAGCTCGCTGAACTCGTCGAGCACGACGAACAGCGTGGGCATCGGCCGCAGGTCGGCGCCCTGTTCCCGCGCGCGCTCGTAGTCGCGCAGGGAGGCGTAGTTCCCGGCGGCGCGCAGCAGTTCCTGGCGGCGCACCATCTCGCCGTTGAGCGCGTCGTACATGCGGTCGACCAGCGGGAGCTCGTCCTCCAGGTTGGTGATGACCGCGGAGACGTGCGGCAGCGTGTCCAGGCCGAGGAACGTCGCGCCGCCCTTGAAGTCGACGAGCACGAAGTTCAGGATCTCGGACGAATGGGTGGCGGCGAGGCCGAGCACCAGCGTGCGCAGCAGCTCGCTCTTGCCGGAGCCGGTGGCGCCGATGATGAGCCCGTGCGGTCCCATGCCGCCCTGGGCGGACTCCTTGATGTCGAGTTCGACCACGCGGCCGTCGGCGCCGAGGCCGATGGGCACGCGCAGCCGGTTGCGCGGGGCCCGGGGGCGCCACAGCGCCGGGATCTCCAGGCGCATCGGGTCGGCGAGGCCGAGCAGGTCGGTGAGGGTCATGTTGCCGGCGAGGACGTCCTGGCCGTCGCCGCTCTTGGCGGGGGACGCGCGCAGCGGCGCGAGCTGGCGGGCCAGCCCGTCCGCCTGCATGTACGACAGCTTGTCGGGGCGGCCGAGCCCGGTGACGATCTCCTTGCCGGCGTGGTCGAGCTGGATCCGGGTGAACCGGTCGGGCAGGACCTCCAGCCGCAGCGTGACGCCCTCCTCGGTGGGGGACGTCGCGCCGGTGAGGTCGATGACGGTGACGCCCTGGATGGCGTCGGCGCCGAGCTGGGAGTCCTGCGGGACGTACCCGCCGTCCACGATGACCACGTGGTACGGCAGCGCCTCGGCGGAGGCGCCCTGCCGGAACCGGCCGCGGTCCTTCAGCTCGCCGCCGAGCAGCCGGTCGAGGTCGCGCAGGTCCTCGGCCATGAGCCGGACGGGCCCGGCCGCGTCGACCTCCTCGGGGTGCAGGGCGTGCGGCAGCCATTTGACCCATTCCCACTGGGCCATCCACTCCTTGCCCGCGCACACGGCGATCCGCATGTCCTCGGGCGAGTGGAACACGGCGAGCTGCCCGATCAGCGCCCGGACGAGGGCGCGGGCGGCGGCCGGGTCGCCGGTGGGCAGGATGCGGGCGAAGGAGTGCAGGGCGAGGGCGATCGGCAGGTCGTCCACGGTGGAGTGGGCGCGGACGAAGCGGCGCAGCGCCGCGGCGGACATGGCGTCGAGGTCCTCGACGGGCTTGGAGTCCGGCGGGATGAGCTGGACGGCGAGCCGCTGGGTGCCGGTCCCGGCGCGGACGGTGGCGAAGTCGCCGTCGCGCGGGCGCCGCTCCCACAGGCGCGGGCCCATGACGAACGACCACAGCGCGTCGGGGTCGGGGCCGTTCCAGTGGAGGGCCTCGCGCTGCCGGCGTGCGGCTCTACGCACCTTCTTGCGGGTCTGGGACAGGTAGCGGAAGTAGTCGCGGCGCGCGCCGTTGAGCCGCATCTTGCGCTCGCCGGAGGCCCGGCCGAGCTGGCTGAGGCTCATGCCGACCATGGACAGGGCGAACATGCCGCTGGCGACGTACATGATGGGGCTGCCGCCGGCACCGGCGGTGAACATCAGGCCCATGGCGGCGCCGCCGGCGACCATCGGCATGAACGTGAGGATCTGCCCAAACCCGCCGGATGTCGTCTCGGGGATCTCCGGCGGCGACTCCAGCAGGATCTCGCCTCGGGGCGGCACCGGAGGCGGCCGGCGCTCGGGCCGCCGGACGACGACTGTGCCCACGTCGCTCCCCCTGTTCAGCGAACTGTTCAGCGAACCCGTCCCCTGGGCTCGCCGCGCGCGTACAGTCCCCGTAGCCCGCGACGCCCCCGAAAACTCCGTATCGGGCTAACCGTAGCGAATCTGGATCAGTCGCCCAGCTCGGTCCGGAAGAAAGCTCGCGTCACCGCAGAAGATGAAATGTCGGGCTACTACTGGCTTGTCAGCCCGATACGGTATTTCTCGTGATGAAGGAGTCGGCGTGACGCTGAACCCGATGACCGGGCCGCCGATGCCGGGGGCAGGACCGGCGCCAGGACCCGGGCTGCCAGTGGCCAACCCGGTCAACGGAGGGGTCGGGGCGAACCCGATCAACGGGGGCGGCGGGCCGCGCGCGGCCGTCCTGCGCCCGCCCGGGTCGGCCGTGGCCATGAGCCGGGTCACCATCGTCACCCCCCGCAAGCGGGTCGACCTCGCGGTCCCCTCCGACCTCCCGCTCGCGCACATGCTGCCGAACCTGCTGGCCGCCGCGGGCGAGGGCGCCGACGAGGCCGCGTTCACCACGGCCGGGTGGGTGCTGCAGCGCGTCGGCGGCCGGCCGCTGGAGCTGGACGCCGGCCTGAGCACGCTCGGCGTCCGCGACGGCGAGGTGCTGTACCTGCTGCCCCGCCCCTCCGAGCTGCCCGAGGCCGTGTTCGACGACGTCGCCGACACCATCGCCACAGGCATCAAGGAGCGCTCCGGCCGCTGGCAGCCTAGGCATACCCGGGCCACCGGGCTCGGCGCGGCCGTGGCCTGCCTGGTCGCGGGCGCGCTCGCCCTCACCGTCGCGGGCCCGCCGTGGACGGTCGCCACGCTCGTCGCGGGCGCGCTCGCCCTGCTGCTCATCGGGGCGGGCGCCGCGCTCTCGCGGGCGCTCGGTGACGCCGGCGCCGGGGCCGTCGTCGGGTACACCGCGCTGCCGTACGCCTTCCTGGCCGGGATGTTCGCGACGGGCGGGAACGCGGGCCTGCTGTGGTTCGGCGCGCCGAGCCTGCTCGCCGGCCTCGCCCTGACCGCGCTCGCCGCGACCGTCGCCGGGTGGGTCGTCGCCGAGGGGCTGCCGGTCTTCTTCGGCGTCATGCCGGCCTCGCTGGCCGGGGCCGCGGGCGCCGCCGTGGTGATGGTGTGGCACCTGCCCGTCGCGGGCGTCGCGGCCCTGGTGGTCGCCGTCATGCTGGCCTGCACGCCGCTGATCCCCACCCTGTCGTTCCGCCTGGCCCGCCTGCCGCTGCCGTCCGCACCGAGGAACGCCGAGGAGCTGCGCGCCGACGACCAGGACCTCGACGGGCCCGACGTCAAGAGGCGGGCCGTGGAGGCCGAGCGGTTCGCCACCGGCCTCGCCTCGGGCGTCGCCATGGTCGGCGTCGCCACGGAGCTGCTCCTGCTGGGCGCCACGGGCTGGACCGGCAGGGCCATGCAGGTCGCGCTCGCGCTGGCGTTGCTGATGCGCGCCCGGGTCTTCCTCGGCGTCGGCCAGCGCCTGTGGCTGCTCGGGGCCGGGGTGGCCGGGCTGGTGCTCCTGCTGGTCTCGCTGTCCTTCGCCGGCCCGCTCGCGGCCCTGCTGGTCGTACCCGGACTGCTGGGCATCGCGGCGATCGGGGCGGGAATGGGGCTGTTCCTCCCCCAGCGCCGCCCGACGCCGTTCTGGGGCCGCGCGGGGGACATCGTCGAGTTCGTGCTGATCGCGGGCATGTTCCCGCTGGCGCTCGGCGTGCTGGACGTCTACAGCTGGGTCCGCGGCCTGGCCGGGTGACGGCACGGCCCCTGACGGCCGCGGACGCCGGGCGGGACGCGTGCCGTCCCGCCCGGCCCTCTGTCCGCGTGCGGCTAGGAGGTGATGTCCACTCTGTCGGGCACCACGAAGCTGTTCGTCGCGCCGGGACTCGCGGTGCCGGTGACCCGCAACCGGAAGGTGTGGGTTCCGGACGGCAGCACCGGGCTGGTCCACAGCAGGACGTCGCCCTGGCGCGTGGCGTTGTAGAAGTCGACCTGCGTCTCGGCGCCGCCGTCGATCGACACCGCGCCCCGGCCGTGGACGGTGTCGCGGACGCCGTACAGCCGGATCTGGGTGCCCACGAAGGTGACCGTCACGTCGTCGCCGGCGACGTTGTCCCAGCTGTTGGTCCCGGCGTACAACTCGGCGCCGCACCCCGTGCAGGACTGCCAGGCCCCGCGGTAGTTGAACTGGTTCGTCCCGGTGCCGGTGACCCGGTCGTCGACCGAGACGGTGGCGCTCGGGCCCCCCATGCCGACCTGGAGGTCCGCGACCGAGGTGAACGCCTGCCCGTCGAACCCGCTCAGCGCCCGCAGCCGCACATAGCGCCCGGTCTTGGCCGGGAACGTGACCGTCTGCCGGGCCGCGCTGTTGGGGAACGTGCCGGTCGCCACCGCGCCGCCCCAGTTCGTGCCGTCGGCGCTGACGTAGAACTCGTACTGGGCGAGGCGGCCGTTGGCGTTGTCGTCCTGGCGCGGCAGGTACTGGAACGAGGCGATCGGGTAGGTGCCGCCCAGGTCGATCTGGATCTCATGTGGCAGCGGCGCGTTGCCGTTGCGCCAGGCCGTGTGCCAGAACGTATTCGCCGTGTTGTCGAAGGCGCTGATGGCGGGCCCGCTGAGGCTGGTGCCCTCGGGGCCGTAGTCCTGGCTGTCGACGTACTTCAGCGACCACTGCGCGTGCGGGATCAGCGTCCCGGACGCCACCGGCAGCGCGGACGCCGGCGCGGCGACCACGGCCGGGCCCGCCGAGACCACGATGGCCCGGTCGAGCGCCACGGCGCCGCCGCCGATCACGCGTACCCGCAGTGTGTGGCCGCCCTGCGCGAGCGCGGCGCTGCTCCAGAGCGCGACGTTCGCGCGGCGTGTCGCGGCGTTGAAGCTCACGGTCTGCTCGGCGCCGCCGTCCACGGACACCGCCGCGGAGCCGTGCCTCGGGTCGAGGATCCCGTACAGGACCACCCGGTTGCCGGTGAAGGCCAGCGTCGCCGTGTCGCCCGCCGTGCCGTTCCAGGTGTTGTCCTTGCCGAAGGCCTCGTTGTCGCCGCCGTTCTGCCAGCCGGCGCCCGCGTACGCGAACTGGTTCACGCCGCCGCCGGTGACGCGGTCGTTGACGTCCAGCGGGAAGCCGAAGGCGTAGGACCCGGAGACGGGGACGATCGGGTCGGTGAACGCGGTGGCGCCGACGCCGACCGGCGGCGCGTCGGCGAGGCCGGGTGAGGTGGCGCGCAGGGTGATCGTGCCCGTCTGGTTCAGCGCGGTCTTGACGTACACCGCGCCGGTCCCCGCCTCCAGCCGCAGCGGGTTCTCGCCGACCACCGCTCCCGGCCCGCTGACGGCGAAGCTCACCGGGGCGCCGCTGGTGGGCACGACCTGGTCGTTGGCGTCCAGCGCCTTGACCACGACGCGGGTCATGTCGGCGCCGTCCGCCTTCAGCGAGGTGTCGTCGGCGGCGAGCACGAGGTGTGTGGCCGCGCCCGGCGTGTGGCGGGTGTCGGTGGCGGCGATCCGGCCGCCGATCCAGCAGTCGGCGCGCAGGCTGCCGCTCGCGGGCGTCACGTTGTCGAACTGGAAGAACGGGTGCGGCAGTGAGGTGTACGCGTTCGGGCTGATACGTCCCTTGGACGCGCCGTTGGCGAACAGCTCGACCTGGTCGCAGTTGCCGGCGACGTAGATCGTGCTACTGGACGTGCTCGGCTGCCAGTGGCTGTTGATCGACACGTACGCGCCGTAGCGGGCCGGGTCGCGCTGCGAGGAGTACACCGACGCGGCCATCTTGGGCTGCCGGAAGATGTCCGACACACCGTGATAGCACGTGAAGTCGAGGCAGGAGTCGCTGTCGAAGGTGGTGTTGTAGTCGAAGGAGACCCAGCCCAGCGCCCCGGAGATGTTCGCCTTGGACGCGGCGGTGTTCTGCACGTTGAGGTGCGTGCGCATGGTGCCGGTCAGGACCTGTTCGGGGTCCCAGCTCCGGTCGGGGTCGGTGTGCCCGGAGAACTCGGTGATCAGCCACGGCAGCACGCGCGGGTCCTGCGCCGTGCCCGAGAAGTCGTTGAAGGTGTAGACGTCCTCCAGGAACTCGCTGCCCATGAAGTTGCGCACGCCGCCCGTCGGCCGGGACGGGTCGAGCCGGCGCGCCAGGGCGTTGGTGCGGGTGTAGAGGTCGTGGTCGTCGGCGGACTCGTTGATCCGCACCCCCCACAGGACGACGGCGGGGTGGTTGCGGTCCCGCGTGACCATCTCGCGGACGTTCTCGACCGCGATGTCCTTCCAGGCCGCGTCGCCGATGAAGTTCCAGCCGGGGATCTCCTCCAGGACCAGCAGGCCGATCTCGTCGGCGCGGTCGAGGAACTCCGGGTCCTGCGGGTAGTGCGAGGTCCGCACCATGTTGACGCCGAGGTCGTACTTGAGGATGTCGGCGTCCTTGACCTGGAGGCGGTTCGGGGCGGCCCTGCCGATGTAGGGGTAGGACTCGTGCCGGTCCAGGCCGCGCAGCTTCACCGGCTGGTCGTTGAGGTAGAACTTTCCGTCCATACTGCTGAACCGGATCGACCGGATGCCGATCCGCGTCCGGTGCTCGTCGACGTACCGCGTGCCGTCCTGCACCTGGGTGTACACGGTGTAGAGGTACGGCGAGTCCAGGCTCCACAGCCGCGGGTTGCTCACCGGCGAGGTGGTGTGGTCGAAGTCGGCCGCGCCGCCCGCGGCGATCGTCTGCGTTCCGGTTCCCGTGGCGACGACGTTCCCGCCGGTGTCGACCACGCTGGTGGTGACGGTGACGGCCTTCGCGGCGGCGGCGCCGTTGACGACGCGGGTGCGCGCGCGGACGGTGGCGCTGCCCGCGCTGACGGACGGCGTGGTGACGTAGGCGTTGTCGACGCGCAGGGGATCGGTGACGATCATGTTGACGTCGCGGACGATGCCGCCCCACACGTAGTAGTCGATGCTGCCGCCCTCGGGCGGGATGTCGCCCCGGGTGTTGGAGTCCACCTTGACGGCGATGATGTTGTCGGCGCCGCCGATCGCGACGTACGGGGTGATGTCCACCGTGAACGACGTGTACGCGCCCTTGTGCTGGGTCACCCACGTGCCGTTGACGTAGACGTCGGCGACCTTGGCGACCGCCTGGAACTCGACCATGACACGCCGGCCGGTGTAGGTCGAGGGCAGGGTGAAGTGGCGGCGGTACCAGGAGACCGGCACCTCGAAGTCGTCCTTCGGGAACCCCTTGTGGGGGTGGGTGCGGAAGTAGGGCAGGGTGACCGGGACGAACGCCGACTCGTCGAGCCCGGTCGCCTGGCCGTCGCCGGCGGGGACCTCTCCCGCGAACAGCCAGTGGGTGTTGAAATTCAGCACAGCGCGGTTGGAGTTCTGTGGCACGTACACGGCTGCGAAGGACGGCGCCGCGACGCCGCCGACCAGGATCGTGACGATGAGGGACAGCACTGCTGACAGGCCGAGAGGCTTGCGCATCGGGTCTCCCAGGGGCGGGGGCAGTGCATCCTGTGTAATAGCGTTACAAATTATCGTCAAGACCCAACATTGGATACATCAGAAACGCACACGATGCGACATCAAGGGACATGCCACAGCCTCCAGGGAAGGGCACCCGGACCAGAGGATTTCCCGGGACGCGAGGTGGAGGGGCGGCGAGGCTCTTCAGAAGGGCACAGGGAACGGCGAAAGCGCGACCTCGACCAGGAGGTACGAACCTCAGTGCGGCCAGGAGTCCTTCATCGAGCGGGCGGCGTCCTCCAGCCATGACTGGACACCGTCGAGGTTCTGCGGGTCGAAGGCCAGTTCCCCGCCCATCGCGTCGCGCAGAAGCGCGTCGTTGCGCCTGCGCGCGTCCTGCTGGGCCGCCCGCACGGCCTCGGTGACCGCCTCGGCGATCGAACGGCTGTCCAGCCGCATGGCGCGCGGGTCGAGCGTGACCTCCTGGATCTGCCCTCCCCCGTCCACGACCGCCCCGACCAGCCCGTCGGCCGCCTCGCCGACGCCCTTGATCGTCCTCAGCTCGCCGAGGACCCCGCTCAGGCGCTGGACGGCTCGCTTGCTCTGCTCGGCGACGCGGTCGAGGTCCTCGAGCTGAAAGTCGTCCGGGTCGAACACGCGGGCCGCTCCTTCGCTGGGCGGTCGGGGGTGGATCCAGCAGGGGTCTTACGGGTGCTCAGGGGGTCTCACGGGTGGTAGGGCTCGGGCTTGTCGATCTTCGGTTCCCGCCACTCGAACCCGCCGGACGGCGGCGGCACGGGAGGCTGTCCGGGGGACGTGGCGGGCGGCTGCTGGAACGGCGGCAGGCCCTTGGTGTCGATCACGGCCTTGGTGAAGTCGATCTTGGCCTCACCCGTGGGCTGAAGGTTGTACATCTGCACGAGCGCCTTGCCGGCGAAGTACACCGACATGCCGCCCGCCACGGCGGACACGACCTTGCCGAGCATGCCCGTGGCGGCGGCGATCACCTGCGTGGCGAGCTGGCCGAGCGCCTGGAGCCGCGCGTACCCTGCGGCGGCGTACGGCGTGGCCAGCATCGCGGCGGCGATGGCGACGCCCGCGAGCAGCACCGCGACCACCCGGGCCAGCGCGAGCCAGTAGGCCCGGTATGCGTCGCCCAGCTCGTCCACGATGCCCGCGATGTTCTTGAGGTACCCGCGCAGGCTCTCCAGCGCCTCCTGGTAGCGCTCGACCGCGTCGACGAACGCGTCGTGGTCGGCGGCGATCCAGCCCTCTTTGCCCTTGTCGCCGAGGTTGCGGATGAAGCTCTTGTTCGCCGTGTCCAGGCGGGAGTGGATCGATTCCCAGTTGTTGTACGCGTCGGCCATGCCGGGGACGTTCGCGATGGCGGTCGAGGCGATCGCGACGCCCACGGTGAGCGGGCGCGAGAGCAGCGCGGCCTTGCGCAGGTCGTTGAGGATCGACGCCGCGCTGCCCCCGGCCATCCGCAGCGACGGCCCGTACGGGCTACTCGGCATGGTCGAAATCCCCCTGTTGGCGCTTTGACGCGGAACGTGCCGGAATCGGCGGTGCTGGTGGACGGGCGGTGCGCGCGGTCAGACGTAGACGGTGGTGGAGGCGTCCTCGGCGGCCCGCCAGTTGCCCCGGGCCGTGTCGAGCTGCCGGTTCCAGGTCTCCAGGACCGTGATCGCCTCGCCGAACTTCTCACGCACGTCGTTCTGGACGTCCCGGTAGCGCATGCCGATCAGGGCCTCGCCCAGCGCCCCCCAGCCGGGGAATCCGACGACGGTGGTGTCGACCAGGGCACGCCACTGCTTGACGGCGGGGATCACGTCTTCGTTGATCTCCTTGATGATGCTCTCGATCGCCGCCGAGGTGACGTACCGCTCCTGCCCCATGCCGCCTCCATGCTCCGACGTCCCCGCGGTGACGTTCTTACCAGGATTCGCAGCGCCTCCAGGAGTTACGTCCCGTATGTTCACCTTTATCTAGATGATCGGAAATACGGCCGATGATCACCGTTCACGCACGGCGGGACGGCTGGTGCGGCGATAGGGTCCTCGATGTCAGGCCCGGCCCAGGGGAGGCTGAATATCACATGACCGAGTTCGGCGACTTCGCGAACATCGATGTGGAGAAGCTGCTCAGCGGAGCCCAGCAGCAGTTCGCCCGCATGGAGGAGCTTCAGCGCCGCCTGCCCGAGCTCGTCGGCCGCGCCCAGGACAAGGACCGGCTGGTCACGGTCGAGTACGGCGCCGACGGCCTGCGCGAGCTGGAGCTCAACCCCCGCGCCATGCGCCTGGCCTCCACCGACCTCGCCGAGCTGATCAAGACGGTCACCCGCCAGGCCGCCCAGGACCTGAGCGCCCGCACCAACGAGGTCATGGAGGAGGTCTTCGGCGCGGAGGACAACCCCATGAGGCTCCTCAACGACCCCGAGGCCGCCCTCGCCGGCGCCAAGGAGGCCGAGGCGACCTACAACCGCGTCTTCGACGACGTCATGGGCGAGCTGAACCGCGTCCGCCGCCGCCTCGACCTCTGACCGATCTTGCCGCTCCGACCGCTCTGATCGCTCTGACCGCTCGGACCGCTGGCGCGGGCCTACTTCTGGCCCGGAAGCCCGGGATAGCCGGGGTATCCCGGGTAGCCGGGCACGGTCGTGTTCGGGAGCCCGGGGACGCCGCCGTCGCCGGTGGTCAGGTTCAGCGTGGCGACCTGCGTGAACATCGGCTGACCGCCGCCGGTGGCGTTCATGCCCTTCTGCTGGAGCTCGCTCTGCTTGCCCTGGTTCCACTGATAGACCAGGTACATCAGCGTGGACGCGACGCCGAGCGCGAGAAGCTTCTTCTTCTGCGCCAGCTCCACGACCTTCTGGAGCCCCGTGGCGATGGCTCCGGCGGCGGCCTGGGCCGGGGCGGCGCCGACGCCGGTGGCCATCGCGGCGGCCACGGCGGCGATCAGCGCCAGCAGGATGCCGCCCACGGCGAACACGACCACGGCGAACGCGTAGTACAGCGTGGCCATGCCCTGCATGCTGTCCCCGACGCCGTCATGCACCTCGCCGCTCTTCTTCAGCTCGGCTTTGAAGGCGGCCACGCTGTCCTCGAACGCCTTGCGGTCCTCGGCCGTCCACTTGTCGTCCGGCACGCTCTTGGTGAGGTTCGTCAGCTCGGTGACAAGGCCGTCGAAGTCGGACGCGACGCTGTGCCAGTCCTTGGCCGCCTTGTCCATGCCGCCGGGGTTGGACAGCGAGGCGCCCGCCATGAGGAAGATCGGCCACCCCCGGGGGTTGAGCACCGAGAACGCGGCGATGCCGGCGAGCCCGATGGAGTGCAGTGTGGTGCCGTTCTCGTAGCTCATGGACGGGTCTCCGTCATGCGATCGTCACTTCCCCTTGGTGGAGCTGGCCTCCTCGGCCAGGGTCCAGTACTTCGCCGAGGTGTGGAGCATGTCCTTCCACTGGGTCAGCGTGTCGCGGCCCTGCTGGAGGTAGCCGGTGGCGCTCTCGCGGACCTGGGCGTGCGCGCCCGCGAGGCCGATCCCGATCACGCCGAAGGACGGGAAGCCGACGTGGATCTGGCTCGTCTTCTGCTTGGAGCCGTCCATCTTGGCGCCGGCGCTGGTGTCGATCGTGTTGCCCAGGTTGCGCAGCGCGCCCGGGTCTGCCTTGCGGGTCTCGCCCGGGTTCTTGGGGCTTCCCGGCACCTGGCCGGGCACTTGTCCGGAAACCTGCGGAAAGGCGGGAATGCCGCCTCCGCCGCCCCCTGACGGCATCCCGCCGCCCGACGGCATCCCGCCGCCGCCCGCGCCGGACAAGTCGGGGACGGAGGGCATGCCCCCGCCGCCGGACCCCATCGGGTCGAGGGCGCCGGACAGGTTCGGATTCTGGCTCTGGGGGATCGTGAGGTCCGTCTGACCCGGAAGGTTCGGGTCGGGGATGGGCGGGATCGTCGGGTCGGTCTGCCCGGGGAGGTTGAGGTCGGGGACGCCCGGCCCGCCGGGGATGTTCGGATCCGGCACGTTCGGGTCGGGCACGTTGGGGTTCGGCACGTTCGGGTCGGGGATCTGCGGATCACGAGGCTCGCCCCCGACCGGCACGAACGGCTCCCCCGGACCACCCGTGATCGGCACGTAGGGCTGACCCGGCTCTCCCTCGACCGGCACGAACGGCTGCCCCGGCTCGCCCCCGATCGGTACGTACGGCTGTCCGGGATCGCCGGGGTCCGACCCCTGCGGCTGCCACACCTGCGACCACTGCGGGACGAACGGATCGATCGGCTCGGGCCCGGAGCCGCCCCCGTCCGGGTACGTCAGGTCGCGCGTCTCGGAGAAGGTCGGCCCCATCACCTGGAACTGCGGCCCGCCGTCCCCGCCGGGCGGGACCGCGCCGAACGGGACGCCCGGGTCGCCGCCCGTCGCGAGCGGGTTCCCCGGATCCACCGGGACGACGAACCCTCCACCGAGTGAGCCGTCCGGATTCCCGTCAGCCGGGCTCTGCGGACCTCCGCCGGTCGGGCCACCGGGTGAGAAGGGACCCCCGTGGAGCCCCGGACCGCCGGGGCCGGCCTGGCCGGTGTCGAGTGGCACGGCGTACGGGCCGCCGGTGACGGTGCCCGCGGCGGTCGCGTCGAACGCGCCGGAGGCGGCCGGCGCCGGATCGTCCCCGTTCAGCAGCGCTTCTATGCTGCGTTCGCCGCTCACAGCGCCCCCGTTCCGTGCCCGCCCGGTCTTGATCGGTGGAAGTGCAGACTAGCCCAGCGCACTTCCGAGCGTACATAACCGCTCTATGCTGGCGGCCGTGATCCGCCAGGCAAGGCAGAGGTGGCATGCAGACCCGTCGTGATCTCTACCAGGCGCACCGGCTGATGATGCAGCGCCTCGGCATGGCGCTGCTCCAGGGCGAGCCCGACGTCCCCGAGTCGCCGATGCGGCGGCACAACGTGGCGATGTTCTGCGGCGTCCTGCTGGCGGTCCTGGTGATGGCGGCGTTCGGCATCTGGGGCCTGATGAGACCGGGCGGCGCCACCGCGCTCACCGCGCCCGGGACGCTGATCGTCGAGGAGGAGACGGGCGCGACGTACGTCTACAGCGCGCAGGAGGCCAAGCTCATCCCGGTCGCGAACTACACTTCGGCCCGCCTGCTGCTGGACAGCCAGGACGTGACGGTCCGCACGGTGTCGTCGGCGTCGCTGGGGGGCTTCGCGCGGGGGACGCTGGTGGGCATCCCGGGCGCGCCCGCCTCCCTGCCCGCGCGTGAGAAGCTCGTCCGCGGGCCCTGGTCGGCCTGCGTGGCCGAGGCCGCGGAGGCCAACGGCACCCGCAGGCCGTACGTGTCGCTGGTGGGCGGCATGGATGTCGGCGGCAGGCCGTTCGGGGGTGATGCGATGATCGCCGACGACGGCCAGCAGGCCTGGGTGATCCTCGCCGACCGCCGCATGCGGGTGTCGGACTCGGGGGTGCGCGCCCTGACGGCGGAGCAGCCCCGGCAGGTGCCGGCGAGCTGGCTCAACGCGCTTCCCATCGGTCCCGACTTCCGCGGACCGAAGATCCCCGGCCTCGGGCGCAAGACGCGAGGCCCGGACGGCGGTCCGTCGGCGGCGGGGCGGGTCTACACGGTGCGCGGGGTCACCGGCGGCGAGTCCCGCTGGTACGTGCTGCTGCCGGACGGGCTGGCGCCGATCTCCGAGACGCAGGCCACGCTGCTGTTGCAGGACCCGTCCAGCAAGGCCGCCTACGGCGGCGGCACCGTGAGCGCGATCGAGACCGACGCCGCGCACGTCAACGGCTTCGCCGCCTCCCGCACGTCGCTGGCGAGGCCGGGCCTGCCCGCGACGATGCCGAAGATCGGTTCGCCGGACCCCTCGGCGCCGCTGTGCGCGGTCTACTCCGACACGCAGAAGGGCTCCACGCGGGCGCGGCTGACCATCGGCGGGCGCATGCGGATGCCGGTGCCGCCGGCAGCGGGCTCGGACCAGGACCACTTCGACCAGGTGCTGCTGCCCCCGGGCGGCGCGGTGCTCGCGGGGCTGCTTCCCGGCGAGGGTCAGCTCGGCGCCGTCCAGAACTTCTCCCTGATCACCGACCAGGGGCGCAGGTTCGCGCTGGCGTCGGCCGACCTGCTGCCGAAGCTCGGGTACGACGCCGACGTGGTCACGCCGCTGCCGGCCCACCTGCTGCACCTGATCGCGGAGGGCCCCGTCCTCGATCCCGCCGCCGCGCGGACGCCGGTGCCGATCACGCAGGTGGACGCGGTGAAGCCCTGACGGGCCTACACAAACGGGACGGTTGCGAGACACGCGTACGGAAAACCGTTACTGACTCGCAATGCGCCTCATGGCCACTGTGTGGTGATTGATCCTAATGTTTCAATCGATCAGCATCGCGGGGGCACGACGATGCGAATGCCGCATTGCGGGCCGCCGCGAGCATGGCCAGGCCGTACTCCTTGGAGGTAACCGTGGCCCCGCAGACCGCAGCGAATCTCCCTCAGATCGTCGAGTCCGCCAAGAAGACCGAGGCGGCGCACACGCTCATCGGCAGCATCCAGTCCCAGCTCCAGGGCCACGTGGCGGACCTGCGCGCGGGCTGGGGCGGCCAGTCCGGCATGGCGTTCGAGACCGTGTACAACCAGTGGAACACCGAACTCGGCGTCGTGCTGCGCGAATTGCAGGAGCTGGCCAGAAAGCTCCACGCGACGGAGGCCAAGTACCGCGTGACGGAAGACGCGGGGGCCGCGGCCGCCCACCGGCTCACCGCCAACATCAACATCTGAGACGTCTGAGACATCCGAGAAGAGGTCCGAGACGTCCGAGATGTCCGGCGGAACCTCCGACCTGAACCGGTCCTCCACGAACGGAGATCATCATGGCTGGCATCAACAACGACGTCGACCGTACGCTCGTCAACTTCGGGACCATGACCACCGGGCGCCAGGACTTCGCCCGCCAGTGGCAGGCCATGGAGGGCACCCTCCAGCAGCTCGAGGGCGACCTCGACCGCCTGCTCGGCGAGTGGGAGGGCGACGCGCGCGCCGCGTACTGGCAGGCGCGGGGGCAGTGGGACGCCGCCTCGGGACGCATGGCCGCCCTCCTCCAGCAGCTCGGCGCCGTGATCGAGCAGGGTCACGAGAACTTCGCGCTGGCCGAGAAGGCCAACGTCGCCATGTTCGACGGCAAGTGAGGCGGCCACCGGCCGTACTGGCAGCCTAGGACCGCCCCGCGCGGGGGCGGTCGCGGAACCCAAGGGGGCATCGGTGGGTGAGCACGGAGAGAGCGGCTTCGTCTACAACGGGTTCGAGATCGATCCCAAATGGCCCGGGCTGGACGTCAAGGACGGGGTCGACGTCCACCACCCCCGGGTGAAGAACCTGATCAAGGCGCTGGAGGACGACGTGCAGCGGCTCAAGGGCCACATCGCCGGTACGCCCGTGCACCTCAAGGCGTACGGGCAGGTGACGGCCCAGCACGTCGGGGAATGGGACGCGGCGCTGCAACTCGCCGCCGTCTTCGGCAAGGGGCACTCGGCGATCACGACCAGCTACGACAAGCTGATCCTGCAGTACGAGGCCGCGGTGGAGGCCACCAAGGCGGCCTTCGCCAACATCGGCAGGGCCGAGCAGGCGAGCACGACCGACGTGTGAGCCGCCGGCCGTGACCAACGGCCGGGCGACGCGATCGACAGCGAGGCGATAGGTCGACATGGAGCGAATCAGCGACATCCAGCCGGTCAAGGCCGGAACCACGTCGCCGCGCGGGGACTCCGGCACCTACGGCGGTGTCGAGAGCGTGCGCAAGAAGCTGGAGAACACCGATCCCGACGGGATCTCCACGGCGGGCGGCGCCTACATCCGGGCGGCCGAGGTACTGGGCGACACCGTCAGCCTGATCGAGTCGGTCGCCGGCTCGATGGCCGGGGACTGGAAGGACCAGTCGTCCAAGCAGGCCCAGGAGGCGCTGCGGCTGCTGCACGCGTCCGCCCGTGAGCTCTCGGAGCGCGCGCGGCAGGTCGGCGCGGCCCACAACATCTACGCCGACGAGCTGCGCAAGGCCAAGGCGAACCTGCCCGACAGCGGCCACTTCCACTTCGACGACGACATCCCGGAGAACGTGAAGTCGATCTCGCCGGTCACCATGATCTCCGGGTGGCTCGCGGGCGAGACCGAGACCGACAACGAGAAGGCCCGCAAGCACCTCGAAGAGCTGAACAAGCAGATCACGACGGTCTACAACGGGCTACCGGTGGAGGTGACGACCGTCCTGCCCGCGCCGGGGCCGCCCGTCACGCCACCGATCGACACGGTCAACTACCCGAAGGGCGATCCCTACTCCGGCTCGCCGTCCAGCGGGACGGGGTACGACGGCTCCGGCTCGTCATACGGCGGGAATTACCCGGGCGGCGGGAAGAACGGCTCGATCTCCTACCCGGGCGGATCGGGCATTCCAGGCTCCTCGGACCCCGGCACCGGGCCGGGCGGGACGGGACCGGGCGGGACGGGCCAGCCGCCCGGCGGCGGTTCCGGCCTGCCGCCGGGGACGGGGACGGGCACCGGCGGGACGGACATTCCCGGCGGCGGTCTTCCGCCCGGGTCGGGAACGAACACCGGGCAGCCTCCCGGGCTCGACCCTGGCGACCCGCGGGGCACCGGCCTGGCGGGCGTCCAACCTCCGGGCACGAACACCATGCCGCCCGGCACGACCCAGCTCAACACGCCCCCGGGCCTCGGCAACCCCACCGGGCTCCCGAACGGCCTCACCACGCCGCCAGGGATGAACGTCCCGACCTCGGGCTACACCGGGCCGCTGGGCACGGGGCCGTTCGGCGCCGGCCCGCTCGGAACCGGGCCCGGCGCGAGTCTCGGCGGCGGGACGTCGTACGGAGGCGCGGGCGGGCTCGGAGCCGCGGGCCAGGCCCTGGCCGGTCGCGCCCCGGCGGCCGGGCCCATGGGCGGCATGCCGTTCATGCCGATGGGCGGCGGCGGCGCCGACGGCACCCAGGAACGCGAGCGTTCCACGTGGCTGACCGAGGACGAGAGCGTCTGGGGCGGCGACGGCCCCGTCGCCCCCGGAGTGATCGCCTGACCGTCCCCGGCTGACCGACCGGAACGAGCGAGCGAAGTGCGGCACAGCGACCGCGCGAGGCCGTCGGACGCGGAGTGAGACAACGGCGGAGTGCGGCAGAGCCGGCGTCGCCCACAGAGTTCGGACAAGGCCCGCACAGGGTTCAACAAGACCGGCAGAGTGACACGAAGCCAAAAGGGTGCCTCACCCGCCCAGCGAGGGTGAGGCACCCTTTTAGCGTGGCGCGCCCCGGCCGGTCCCCCACCGACCAGGGCCCGTCACGCATCCCCCCCGGCTCTAGCCGATCCGCCGCGAACCCCTCCCCGGCGAACCGGCCCTCCCCTTACCGACGCCCCGAGCCGTTGAGCGCCTGAGACAACGATGGCAGCGCCCGCTTGCAACTCACTTAAAGAACGCTTGCCATATATCCCTAATATCCCCACAAACACCCACAGAGGACGGCAACTCACGAGCCGCGACGGCCCCCTCAAACGACTTGGCCGACCGCCAGACGGGCACGGCCTTGCCGGGCATCGCGATGGGGCTGCTGTCGGAGCCGTGATCTGCTCGGCCGTGCGAACCGGTCGTCCCGGTGTGCCGAGACCCTGCCTTTCAGGAGATCAGATACGTTGTGTCCGCAGATCGGCGAGATGGAACAGCTCAGCGGCACGGTCGGCGATCAGGCCGGCTATCGAGGTCGGCTTGAGCGCGATACGTCCGATGCCTTCGGCGGTCAAGGGAATCTCCTCGACGATGTACTCCCCCTGCGCCGGGTCGGCGAACTCCGGGCCGGTGCGCCGGTCCGGATCCCAGTGCGCGATGCGGGCGAGGTAGAAGTATTCCCGCTGGTCGCCATCCTCGTTGACCTTCACCAGCGCATGCACGACGGCCTCGCCGTCGAGCTCCTCGCGGATCTCCCGGGCGAGTCCGGCCTCCAGGCTCGCGTCGGTCGGCTCGACCCCGCCTCCAGGCAGGACCCAGTACGGCTCGACGCCGGGGCGCATCCGTTTGATGGTCAGCAGGGTGCCGCTCGGAGTGACGAGGATGGCCCGTACACGTTCCTTCATGGAATCTTCCTTTCGGTCAATGCAGGAGCCATCCGCCATCGACATGCAGGGACTGGCCGGTGATGAATCATGCGTCGGTCCTGCCAGAAACGCTACCGCGCCCGCCACATCTGCCGGTTGGCCGCGCCGGGGAAGGCACTGGCGTGCGATCGGCTGGTCAGGTGGCATGCATTGGTCGGCGGGGAGATGTTCTTCCCGGTCCACCTGTATAGGTCCGGGTACCACGGTCGACCCGCGCGGCGAACGTCGTCGGCGACCTTCACGGCTTCTTCTTCCGGATACCCGGGGTGGTTGATGCTGACGTCGGCCCCCGCGCAGGCCAGGACGCGGGCGATGGCGGCGCCTATGCCGGTCGCGGCGACCTACCCGGCGAGCGGCAGAATGTGACGACGGGTCATGGGTTCTCCGTGGTGGGAGCGGTCGCGCTGAAATCCTCCAACTCGCGCCCATCGGCCAGTTCGGCGAGTTTGAGCAGGCATACCGCCCGGTCTGTGGGGCTCATCGCGGTGAGCGGTAACACGCCCAGGATGCGCACCACGAGCCACGCGCGCAGGGCCTGTGCCGGGTCGCCGCCGAGCGCGGCGCCGAGATCACCGCGTAGGCGGGCCACCAAAGCGTCCAGGGCGGCACGCCTGCCCGCACCCGCCCGTAGCTGGGCGCAGATGTCGACCCGGTCGCCGTCGATGCGGGCGTGGGTGACCAGCGGATGCAGGGGCGGGCGGGGGGAGGTGACGGTGGCGGCGTAGGTGGCCGGCTTGTACGTAGGGACCAGCCATCCACCCATGGCCAGCAGGTACCACAGCAGGATGGCCACATCCCCGGCCAGGGCGTTGCGGCCCGCGTGCTCGTAATCCAGCCAGCACAGCGGATCGGCGATATTGGGCTCGGTTGGGTCTCCCTGGGTGATGGCGGTGGCGCACAGTCGTTCCGGGCTCAGGTCCGCGCGGGTCCGGTCGAGCAGGTGGGGAATGTCCAGGGTGAGGGCGCGCGCGCCGGTGTCGATGGTCACCGGCCCGAGGTGGCCATACCACTGGTCTACCCGGCCGCCCGGGGCTAGTCGGGCGGCGTAGAGGCCGGGGTGGCATCCGCCGATGGAAGAACTCGCACCGGTGTTGGCCTGGGCCTTGAGCAGGGCGTCGCAGATGTCGCCGACCAGGTTCGTCACCGGTCCTGTCTGGTGGTCTTGGTCGGCGCGGCAGATCGCGTCGGCCAGGGTCTGGTGGCATCGTCCGCTGGCGAACACGTCCTCCCACACCAGCGTCTGCTGCCCGCCGGAGTGGGAGATGGTCTCCAGCATGTCCGGCACGGTCAGATGGGCGGCGATGGCCCGCCATCCTGCGGTCTCGCGGGCGGCCTTGCCGACGGTGAGACGCTTGCGGAATGTGCCGTCGCCGTGCCGCCAGAACGTCGGGGCCGGGTCGGTGATGGCGGGGTTCATGCGGCCGGCTCCAGGGTGGCCAGCCACCACGTCAGGACCTGCCCGGCCAGGGCAGCCGTGGCCGCGGGATCTTGGCGCGGGTCGGTCACGCTGCGGGGGATGCCTGCGAGCTTCCCGAACGCCTCCAGGGCCTGGGCGTCGCCATCCTGGGTCTGTCCCTCGTGGCGGAGTACGACTTTGGCCAGCATGGCGGCGACCTTGTACAGGGCGCGCAGGTCAAGCGGATCCTTGAGCAGCAGGCGTCGCAGGTCGATCGCGGCGGTCGCGCAGTCGTGGCGGTTGCGGGCGGTGACGGTACCAGGGTCGGGGTGCGGCAGACGAAATCGTGGGGCGGCCCACAGCACGGGCAGGCTGCCGTCGGCGATCGAGGCGATGGTGTAGAGCAGGCGCGGGGTCAGAGTTCCGGCGCGGCACTCCGCTTGGCTGATCACCGTGAAGCCCAGCTTGACGCCGCCGAGGTGGCTGCGGATCTCGTTCAGCGCGGAGTTGATCGGGGGAAGCGCCCGCATGTCCGCGACCACGAGCATGTCCAGGTCCGACCAGCCCTCCAGGTACTTGCCCCGAGCACTCGATCCGGTCACGGCGATCAGATCTACCGTACCGACCGCGGACGGGCCGGTGAGCGCGGCGAGCAGGTGGTTGAGGAAGCCGGTGAGGCGATCTGGCAGGCCCAGGTCGGCCGTCGCCAGCACGCGCGGCGCGCGGCTCTCCCGGCAGCGGCCTCGTACGAGCCGATCCAGAGCGTGCCCGAGTTCGACCCGGGAACGGCTGTTGTCGATCACGACGTCTGCGATGGCGGCGATACGGTCGGCACCCCGACTGCGTTTGACCTGGTCGCGGTCGATGACGTCGGCCGGGCCGTCTACGCCGCGCTGCTGGCGCACCTGCGGTGAGGCGTCCAGGTAGACGACGGTGAGCGCGTCGCCGAGCAGCTTGACGAGTTCGGCCGTCAGCTCCGCCCGATGCAGGCTCTCGATGCTGAACCTCCCCTGGTAGTGGTGCGCGCTTGCGTACCGGTCCAGCTCCAGCGCTACCAGCTCGGCGAGCTCGGCAGGAGGCAGCGCGTACACGTCAAGGATCTGGTGACGCGCGGCGGCCAGCTCGGCCAAGTATCCGATCTTGAGGCGGGCGAACCCGTGTTCACGCTGAAGGTGGTCTGCGGCGGTGGACTTGCCGCACTCGGACATGCCTCCGAGTGCAACCGTCCACCGGCCGGTGATCACGGGCGGGGCCAGGCCGGCCCGAGTGCACAACTCGGCGTGCGCGGCCAGGATGGACAGGTTCCCGATCACGATCGGCGCCTGGGCGGCCAGGTGGAGATGTTCGTTGAGGGCTTGCTGGTAGCGGGCGTAATCGGTGCTGACGCTCGTCTCGCGTGACAGCGCGCGCTCGGCGCTGCGGCGGGCATCGACGTCGTGGAGGAACATGAACTCGCTCTCGGCGCTGGCCGCGCGGGCGATATCGCCGGCGTAGGGCGCGAGCAGGTCACGGGCGCGCTCGGCGGCTGCGTCCCGCGGCAGGTGATCGCGGACGGCGACGGTGGCGACGACCGACGCCTCCAGCATCGTCATGCCTCGATCGATCACCTGCAACGTTCCAGCGGCATGCCGGGCCGCGGACGCGCGAGCCAGGTAGGAACTCGCGAGCACGTCGACGACCTCCTGCATGGGCGCCGAGACGAACCACCAAGTCGCCAGACCGTGGCATTTGGCGGCCTGCCACCGGGGGTCGTGTTCGTCCAGCGGGCCGAGGTCGCGTGCGTTGTGTCGCCGGGCCAGAAGCCGGACGTGTGTGCTCTTGCCAACGTTGTCGGGGCCGCTCAGGGCCACGATCGTCGGGGGGAGTTGCATGGATCCTCCGCTCGGGTGGTCGAGTTGGTCTCTGCCGGGTGTTTACCCGGTGCTTTCTGAGGTGCGTCCTGGCCGGATCGTGCCCCCAGACGTTGAACCAGGCGCTGGTCGCGTCGACTGCGACGGCGTTCCGGGCCGCCGCAATCGGCAGGGCACAACGTGAGGACATATGGGGGTCAGCCGCTGGGAGGGAGAGCCCGGGGTCACTCGTTCCAGTTGAACGGAGACATGCGCTTGTCCGGCTTGGCCTCGGGCAGGATGTCGATGAACTCCTTGCGGAACTGCGCGTGGAACTTCACCATCTCGGTGGCCGACCCGGCCTGGACCTCGGCCGCCCGCTTGAGCCGCTTGACCACGCGGCGGGCCCGCAGCCTCACGTCCAGTGCACCGAGCAGCGCGAGCACCACGTGACCTTTGAAGCTGCGGATCAGCACGTGGTACCGCTCCTCCGACGCGGTGGCGAACTCCTCGCGCATGTCCCGCGATAGCACGCGGCCGATCTTGGCGTAGTCGCTGATCGCGGTCGGGCACGTGAACGGGATCATGGTCAGCTCGGGAATCCGGTTGCGGGTTCTCAACGGTCCTCCAGAAGTTCGACATCGAAGACATACGGCTCGATCGCCCGGGAGTCGCCCGGGGTGCCGTACACGACCCGGCGGCACCAGTCGGCCATGCGGCGCACGTGCCAGCGGATGGTGTGGATGCCCAGCCGGGCGGCGATCAAGTCGTCGGCCGCGGCGGCGAGCAGGCACAGCACGGCCCAGGACAGCCGCAGATTGTTCATCGGAACTCGTCCCTTCGGTAGTCGGTTCGGGCTAGCCCACAGGCCGGCGCCCAGGGCCGTCGCCCGGCAGACGCAGGTCCACTGCACGGTCCGGCGGCGCTCCTCCTGGGCCTGCGGCTAGCCAGGCAATCCGCCGCGCGGTCCGCTCGGCGCACAGCACGTGCGGTCCGTGCTCGGCGTGGCCCGAGATCGTCTCGATCACGTCGGGGTGCCGTCGCGGAGCAGGGTGAACCAGATGGTCTTGCCGGTGGGGTAGGGCCATACCCCCCAGCTCGCGGCCAGGGCGCGCACGATGCTCATGCCACGTCCGCCGGTCTCCTCGAGGTCGGGGTTGCGCGCGGTCGGCGGGGTGGTGCTGTGGTCGGTGACGGCGCCGATGAGGGCGGGGCCGGCGTCGTGCAGAGCCATGACCACCGGCCCGGCCCCGTGGACCGGTACCGGTAGGCCACTGGCGAGGTGCCTGCTGGTGCAGGTCCTTTTCCAGTGGCCCCCGGCCCGAACCGGACGTGCACCGTTTCGATGCATCCGG
>NZ_JBFBCI010000017.1:0-131313 GCF_040683095.1 Sphaerisporangium sp. NPDC051017 | reverse complement strand
TACGCGTCCGCGGCGTATACTTGGGTACAGAACGCCAGCCGAAGTGTTCGTCGAGATGCTCTCCGAACTTGCTTCCACCGCTTGAGACCGCCCACTCGTAGGGTTCTCGCACGATTCAATGGCACTGGGCCCGCTGCCGAACAGTACGGCCATCAACTCCTTGGTTTGTACAGAGTATTCGAGAAATATCATGCACCTCTCAGGAACAGCTAGGGAATCTTATGAGTGGCACGGCCGTGCGGCAACCGTATATCGCCTGGCTCCCGCCGGCCGTCGTCAATCTGATCTTTGGGTGTATCGGAGTATTCCCGCTAGGCTTTTTGTGGATTTTTCTTTCTGAGTACCCGCTGGCCGCTTTGGGCGTCACCGAGCGGAATCCGACCAACAATGATGGGTTTTACCCTTGGCTGATCCTACTGGTTGCCGGGGTTGGTTCATTTATTGCAGTATGGGCAGGGATAAATTTCTTGCTCTGGAGAGCATTGAAACTGCATAGACGGTGCTACTGGGTGGCAAGCGCGATCTTGTTGCTCGCCCCATTTACTGTACTCGCGATCTTTCCCGACATCGGCAATGCCTTGGGCTTGTTCTAATTCGGCTACTCTCTGAGATGGGAAGTGCTAGCATGATCTCGTCACGCCGAGCGTTCCTGCGATCTGCAGCCAGCATCGCTGTCGTTTCAGGCGCAGGCGCGCTCTTGGCGCAGCCTGTTTTTGCGAGCGCAGGTAAAGATAGCGCTCCCCCGCCGCACCATGATCTAGTCGACACTGTGCCCGGTAAGAAGTCTCCGAACGGGTGGTCTATCAACACGGCTGCTAATTCTGGAGGCAGCGTGTGGACACGTCCTGTACCTGGAACGGCATTCAATGTCGACGTCGCGATAGGCGAGGTCGAGATAGTCTTGGTCCATGTTATTCGGAGATTTCACTACGAGATCGACACCCTGCGCCCAGGTGATGTAGTCGGATTCAGGGCTGCCAGCTTAAGGAGAGGGTACGAACTAAACCACGCGTCTGGTACCGCAATCGACATTCGTCCTGGCCATTACCCGCCTGGTGTCAGAAATGGATTTTATCCACACGAGGTAGCCGTTATCCATGATATTCTTGCCGAATGCGAGGGGGTCGTGAGCTGGGGAGGCAATTTCTCTTATCCCGACGAGGCGCACTTCGCGATTGGCGTGCCACCCACCGATGAACGAATGAGGAGAGTCACCAGCAAGATCCGTGGTTGGAACAGCGCACCTGGGGCAGGCGCCGGAGTGATTCAAGATCTTAAGGTGAGCAGCTGAGTAGTGGTCCGAGCGGACGGGCCAAGGGTACGTCTCCGGACTCTACTCGTACATGTTGTGGCCCGCCCTATGGGAGTGTACTTAACCTCCCTAGTGGGCCTTCGCTCGAAGTATGGGCCGTTTAATGCCAGATCATTCGGTTCCAGGGAGGGGAGAGTTGCCTGTGGCTACGAGGGACGAGTCGGCCCAGTTCAAAGCCGATGCAGGCCGCTTGTGTCTGTCAGATCCGTTAGGTGGTCGTCTCGGTTACTCGTAACCGTCAGGATACTTTCTGGGTTTGATATGACCGACTTGGACGATTGAGCGCTAAAGGTTTACTCCGACCGCAGAACATACCGCTCTGGGTGCTAGACGTTGAAGCGGAATTCCACCACGTCGCCGTCGCGCATCACGTAGTCCTTGCCTTCGATTCTCGCCTTGCCGGCCGCGCGGGCCGCCGTCATGGAGCCTGCGGCGATCAGGTCGTCGAAGGAGATGACCTCGGCCTTGATGAAGCCACGCTGGAAGTCGGTGTGGATGACGCCCGCGGCCTCGGGGGCGGTGGCGCCCTTGCGGATCGTCCAAGCGCGGGTCTCCTTGGGACCGGCCGTCAGGTAGGTCTGCAGGCCCAGGGTGTCGAAACCGACGCGCGCGAGCTGGGTCAGACCCGACTCCTGCTGGCCTACGGACTGCAGGAGCTCCAGCGCCTCGTCGTCCGGCAGCTCGACCAGCTCGGACTCGATCTTGGCGTCCAGGAAGACGGCCTCGGCCGGGGCGACCAGCTGCGACAGGCGGGTGCGCAGGTCCTCGTCGATCAGCTCGTCGGCGTCGAGGTTGAAGACGTACAGGAACGGCTTGGCCGTCAGCAGGTGGAGCTCGCGCAGCTCGGCGAGGTCGAGGCCGGAGGCGTAGAGCGTGGTACCGGAGTCGAGGACCTTGGACGCGGCCTCGGCGGCCTCCAGCGTCCCCTTGCGGTCTTTGTTGGTCTTCGCCTCTTTGGTGAGCCGGGGCAGCGCCTTCTCGATCGTCTGGAGGTCGGCGAGGATCAGCTCGGTGTTGATCGTCTCAATGTCGCGCAGGGGCGAGATCTCTCCGTCGACGTGCGTGACGTCGGGGTCGCTGAAGACGCGGATGACCTGACAGATCGCGTCCGTCTCGCGGATGTTGGCGAGGAACTGGTTGCCCCGCCCCTGCCCCTCCGAGGCGCCCCTGACCAGGCCCGCGATGTCGACGAACTCGACCTTCGCCGGCAGGATGCGCACCGAACCGTAGATCTCGGCCAGCTTCGCCAGCCGCGGGTCGGGCACGCCGACGATGCCCACGTTGGGCTCGATCGTGGCGAACGGGTAGTTCGCCGCGAGCGCGTTGCCGCTCTTGGTCAGCGCGTTGAAAAGCGTGGACTTGCCGACGTTGGGCAGGCCGACGATGCCGATGCTCAGGCTCACGTTCGCCGAGTTTACGGTGCCGCGGCCCCTTCGCGGACACGGGCGGAGGCGCGGACTGGAATCATGCGGGAGATGGACGTGATGGCACTCGCCTTCCAACTGGCCGTCGGACTGGCTGCCGGGCTGGTCATCGGCTTCTACGTGGGCCGGGCGCACGCGGGCGCGCGGGCGTCCCAGGCCGAGACGAAGGTCGCGCTGGCCGAGGCCCGGGCCGTCGCCGCCGAGGAGAAGATCGCCTACGTCGAGGAGCAGATGACCCAGCGCTTCCAGACGCTGTCGAACCGGGCGCTGGACGTCAACAACCTGCGCTTCCTGGAGCTGGCCGAGAGCCGCCTCGCCGCCTCCCGGGCGGACGCGGCCGGTGACCTGGATCAACGCAGGCAGGCCGTCGAGAACCTCGTGGCGCCGCTGCGCGAGACCCTGGCCAAGGTGCAGGAGCAGCTGCGCGAGAGCGAGACGGGCCACCGCGTCGCCCGTGCCGAGCTGGGCAAGCAGATGGAGTTCGTCCGGCAGAGTTCCGAGCAGCTCAAGGCGCAGACGTCGGCGCTGGTGCGGGCGCTGCGACGGCCGGAGGCGCGGGGCCGGTGGGGGGAACTGCAACTCCGCAGGGTCGCCGAGATCGCCGGGATGGCCCGGTTCTGCGACTTCGACGAGCAGGCGAGCGCCACGACCGCCGACGGCGTCGTACGGCCCGACATGGTCGTCCGGCTCGCGGGCGGCAAGAACATCGTCGTGGACTCCAAGGTGTCGCTCGCCGCCTACCTCGAGGCCGCCGAGGCGGGCGAGACCGAGATGCAGGACGCCCGCCTGGACGCCCACGCCCGCCACCTGCGCGACCACGTGGACCGGCTGGCCTCCAAGGCGTACTGGCAGGCGTTCAGTCCGGCTCCCGAGTTCGTGGTCCTTTTCGTCCCCGGCGAGGCGTTTCTGTCGCCTGCGCTGGAGCGGGATCCGGGGCTGCTGGAGCACGCGATGGCGCGGCGCGTCCACATCGCGACCCCGACCACGTTGATCACCATGCTCCGCACGGCGCAGTACGCCTGGCAGCAGCAGGCGCTGAGCGAGAACGCGCGGGCGGTGTTCGACCTGGGCAAGGAGTTGTACGAGCGGCTGGGCGTCCTCGGGCGGAACGTGGACGCGGTGGGCAAGGCGCTGAGCCGGGCCGTGGTGGCGTACAACAAGAGCGTCGGGTCGCTGGAGGGGCGCGTGCTGGTGAGCGCCCGCAAGCTGAGCGATCTCGGCGTCGTGGACGGCCCGCTGCCCGCGCCCGAGCTGGTGGAGGACATGCCGAGGCAGCCCGCGATGCCGGAACTGGTGGCGGAGGAGGAGCCTCACGAGCACGACGAGGCCGCGGTCGGCGAACCGGTGAACGCCGAGCACGCCCAGGAGGACGCCGGGGACGTCCTTGGGGAGGCAGAGAGCCCGCCACCAGCGGGTGAAGAGACGGCAAGCGCGTACCCGGGCCCTCGTGTGAACGGTAAGTTGGCGCGAGACTCGTCGTAGGGCCGACCCGCCGGCCGTGATGCCGCCGACCAGGCCGGGAGGGGCGACAGTGGTGACACAGGAGCGAGCGCGACCGGGCGTCAGGCTGACCGCCCGGGGCGCGATCGCGCTCGTATTCGTGAGCACGCTGGTCGCCGAGGCGGCCGGGTCCTCGATGATCGTCGGGCTGGTCTTCTGCGTGGCCTGCCTGGCGGCGGTGCTGCTCGTGCAGCCGCGTGAGCTGCTGTCTCTCGTCGTCACCCCTCCGCTGATGTTCTTCGTCGCCACTCTGATCAGCGCCGTGATCGGCACGTTCGGCGCGCCCTCGCTGATCCAGGCCCTCGGGGTCGGCCTCTTCACCGATCTTTCGGCGGGGGCTCCCTGGCTGTTCGCGGGCTCGGTGCTGGTACTCGGGGTGGCCTGGTTCCGCGGCCTGCCGGACAACGTCGTCGAGCTGCGCGCCGAGCTGCGGGCGAACCGGGCCGCTCAGTCCTCCACCGGCCCGGCCGGTAAGCAGGCCTCCGGAGACCCCGCCGATAAGGGGACGAGGGCCCGAGGACGGCAGGCCGCCGAACCTGGGGACGTGCCGGTCTACGCGCCCGAGCCGGAGGGCTATTTCGAGCCGCGCGTGTACGGCTCGCCGAGGGAATCCAAGGACTGACGGGGTCTGTCGAAGGTCCGGCAAGGCTGGCGAGGGTCCGACGCGGGGGTGTCCGCCGGGTCCTCGCGTGAGCGTGAGCGCGTGCCTGGCTCTGAGCGCGTGCCTGAGCCCGGGACGATCGCCGCCGCCCGCATGTCCGCGGAGCTGGGCTCGGGGCTGCGCGCCGGGCGTGCGTGGGCCAGGACGGGCCTGGCGCGGGCCGAGGCGGGCCGCACAGGCGCCGAGGCGGGCCGGGCTCGGGGCGAGGCGTGCCCGGCGTGGGTGGTGGCCCTGGACGGGCCGTCCGGGGCGGGGAAGACGACGCTGGGCCGGGCGCTGGCCGCCGAGCTGGACGCCGGACTTGTCCACATGGATGCGCTGTATCCCGGTTGGGACGGCCTGCTGGGCGGCGTGGAACGGCTCGTGGAGTGGGTGCTGCGTCCCCTCGCGGCCGGGAAGGCCGCGCGCTGGCGGCGCTACGACTGGGCGCTGGAGGCGTACGCCGAGTGGCGCGAGCTGCCGCCGTCGGAGGTCGTGATCGTCGAGGGCGTGGGCACCGGGGCGCTCGCCGCGCGGCCGTACGTGTCGTCGCTGATCTGGGTGGAGGCGCCGCCCGCGATCAGGAAGTCCCGTGCGCTCGGCCGTCCCGAGGACGGCGCGGCGTACGCTCCGCACTGGGATCGGTGGGCGCGGCAGGAGGAGGCGTACTTCACCGCCGACCGCGTACGCGACCGCGCGGACGTGATCATCGACACGACGTGACGCGGATCAGCCACGATTCCGGAAAAAGTCGGAAATGTCGCCCGGCTTGTCGTCCCCCGAACCCAGCGGGAGTACCAGGTCCGGGGACGTCGGAAGTCAACACCTCCAGGGACAGCGGAGGTAAGCCCCGTTCGGAGGGACGGCGGAGATCAACCCGCCCCGGGATGGCGGCGGTCAACCCCGTTCGAGGGACGGCGGCAGTCAGCCCGTCCAGGGACGGCGGAGATCAGCGCGTTCCAGGGACGGCGGCAGGCAGTGGCTTCGGGGGCTGTGCCTATGGCCGCGCCTCCGGCACGGCGGTTCGAGGCGCCCCGGAGGCGGTGTTCTTCCGTCGTCACTCGGAAGGGGCTCGTTCCTCACCCCTTCCTCCCTCCTCCTCCAGAACACCGCCGCGCCTCGAACAGGGTCAGTGGGTGTTGGTGCGGAGGCTGCGGCGGAGTTCGTGCGGCAGGGCGAAGCGGACGCTCTCCGGCACCGACTCGACCTCCTGGACGTCCGCGAAGCCGTGCTCGGCGAGGCGGGCGAGCACGCCCTCGACCAGTTCCTCGGGCACGGAGGCGCCGCTGGTCACGCCGACCGTGGTGACCCCCTCCAGCCACTCGTCCTGGATGAACGAGGCGTTGTCCACCAGATAGGACGCGTCCGCCCCGGCGTCCTTGGCGACCTCGACCAGGCGCTTGGAGTTGGACGAGTTGGTGGAGCCGACGACGATGACGAGCTGCGCCTCCTGGGCGATCTCTTTCACCGCGACCTGGCGGTTCTGCGTGGCGTAGCAGATGTCGTCGCTCGGCGGGTCGATCAGGTTGGGGAAGCGCTCGCGAAGCCTTGTGACGGTTTCGGTGGTCTCGTCCACCGACAGCGTGGTCTGGGACAGCCACACGACCCGCTCGGGGTCGCGCACCTTCACGCTTCCGACGCCGTCCAGGCCGTCGACGAGCTGGATGTGGGCCGGGGCCTCCCCCGCCGTGCCCTCGACCTCCTCGTGGCCCTCGTGGCCGATCAGCAGGATGTCGTAGTCGGCGGCGGCGAAGCGCTTGGCCTCGTTGTGCACCTTGGTGACGAGCGGGCAGGTCGCGTCGATCGTCTTCAGCGACCGCCGCCCGGCCTCCTCGTGGACGACCGGGGCGACGCCGTGGGCGGAGAAGACGACGATCGCGCCCTCGGGGACCTCTTCGGTCTCGTCGACGAAGATCGCGCCGCGCTCTTCGAGCGTCTTCACCACGTGTGTGTTGTGGACGATCTGCTTGCGGACGTAGATGGGCGCGCCATACAGCTCGAGGGCCTTCTCGACGGTCTGGACTGCGCGGTCGACCCCCGCGCAGTAGCCGCGCGGCTTGGCCACCAGGACACGACGGGTCACAGGCGTCTCCGAAGTCATGTGCTCATGCTATGTGCTCGGGGCTTCCCGGGAGGCCATGAGCTTGTGTTACGTGGGCACGCACCGTTTATCTGCTTTCCTATGCTTGAGGGAGTGTGCGACGGCAGTGTCCGTCCGCCCCTTGCACTCAATCGGCACAGTTCAGGACAGACTGGCCGTCCATTTTCAGATCTTGTAGGAGCCGGCATGTCACTGAGCGACATCGTCCGCACCATGGCCAAGAACGTCCGGCAAACCATCACCAACCCCGGCGAGCTCAAGGAGAAGGCGAAGGACCTTCCCCTCACCGTGCTGCAGACCGCCCTCACCGGCGTCGGGCAGGCGCTGATGATCAGCGACCGCATCCGGTCGGGCATCAAGCGACTGCTCACCGATGACGACGAGGGGGCGCCGCGGCAGGCCAAGGCCGCGCCCGAGCCCGTCGAGCCCGTGGAGCCCCTCTTCTTCCCGGACGAGGAAGAGGAGGTGCGCAAGCCCGCCCGGCGCGAGCCGGTCATCTTCGCCCCCCGCGCCGCCGCCCCGGTGGAGGAGAGCGCCAACGGGTCCACGCCCAAGGCCGGGCCAGCAGTGACGCCGGTCCCGCCGGCGCCGCCCGCGCCCGCGATGAAGCCGGTGTCCGAGGCCGCGGCCCAGCCGAGCACGGAAACCGCCGCCAAGCCGGTCACGGACACCACGCCCGAGCCGGTCGCGGAACCCACTGCCGAACCGGTTTCGGAAGCCGCCAAGCCCACCCCTGAGCCCGCGGAGCCGGTCGCGAAGGCCGCCGAGCGCGCCGCGGCGGTCGTCGCCGAACCCGCCACCGAGCCCGTCGCCGCGCCCGTGACCGAACCCGCCGCCGAACCGGTTGCCGAGACGGTCGCCGAACCCGCGAGTGAGCCCGCCACCGTCGAAGACGCCTCCGTGACCCCCGAGGCGCAGACGGTGAAGCCCGCGCCGAGGGCCAGGAAGCCCCGCGCGGCCACAACCGCCAAGCCGGCCGCGAAGCCGCGGACGCGCAAGCCCAAGGTCGACGCCGGCGAACTCACCGACGCCGCCACCGCCGGCACCCCGGCGACCCCCGAGGCGGCCACGGCGACCGCAGCGCCCATATCGGAGGCGGGCACCACGTCCACCCTGGCCGAGCCCCTGCCCGGCTACTCCCAGCTGACCATGGCCTCCCTGCGCGCCCGCATGCGCGGCAAGTCCGCCGACCAGATCCGCGAGCTGCTGGAGTACGAGGGGCAGACCTCCGCGCGCGACGAGATCGTCCAGATGTACGCCAAGCGCCTCGCCAAGCTGGAAGCGGGAGAGTAACCGGGATCGTTTGTAGGCTGCCCGCATGGCCGCGAAGACTTCACCGGAGCAGCCGCTGCCCATCCGCTCGGTGTTGCAGATGGTGGCGCAGTGGATCGGCAAGCTCGGCACCGTATGGGCCGAAGGGCAGATCACCGAGCTGTCGTCCCGGGGCGGCACGGTCTTCCTGACGCTGCGCGACCCCGTGGCCAACGTGTCCGCCCGCGTGACCTGCCCGCGTAACGTCTACGAGACGGCCGTCCCCCGGCCGGTGGACGGCGCCCGGGTCGTCGTGCTGGTCAAGCCGGACTTCTGGGTCAACAGGGGCTCGTTCGCCTTTACCGCGCTGGAGATCCGCCCGGTGGGCATCGGCGAGTTGCTGGCCAGGCTGGAGCGGCTGCGGCAGATCATCGTGGCCGAGGGCCTCGCCAACGCCGACCGCAAGCGGCGGCTGCCGTTCCTGCCCGGCACGATCGGGCTGATCTGCGGCCGTGACTCGGCGGCCGAGCGCGACGTGCTGGAGAACGCCCGGCGCCGCTGGCCGGCCGTGCGGTTCAAGGTAGAGGCCGTCGCGGTCCAGGGCCCGTACGCCGTCGCCGAGGTCACCGAGGCCCTGCACAAGCTGGACGCCGACCGCGAGATCGACGTGATCGTCATCGCCCGGGGCGGCGGGTCGCTGGAGGACCTGCTGCCCTTCTCCGACGAGTCGCTCGTCCGGGCCGTCTCGGCGTGCCGGACGCCCGTCGTCAGCGCGATCGGCCACGAGCAGGACAACCCTCTGCTGGACCTGGTGGCCGATCTGCGCGCCTCGACGCCCACCGACGCGGCGAAGAAGATCGTCCCGGACGTCGGGGAGCAGATGACGCTGATCAGGCAGCTTCGCGACCGGGGACGGCGCGTGGTGATCGGCGGGCTCGACCGCGAGGCGTCCTGGCTGGCGGCGGTGCGCTCGCGGCCGTCGCTGGCCGACCCGGTCCGCGAGATCGAGCGCCGCGCCGAGCAGGTCGACGGCCTGCGCGACCGCGCGCGCCGCTGCCTGGGCTCGTCCCTGGACCGCGCCGAGGACGCCCTGGAGCACGTGCGCGCCCGCCTGGTCGCCCTCTCTCCCGCGGCCACCCTGGAACGCGGCTACGCGATCGTGCAGTTCCCGTCCGGCGAGGTCGTGCGGCGGGCGGCGGACGTGAGCGGCGGCGAGGAGCTCAGCCTGCGGTTCTCCGACGGCAGGGTGGGCGTCATGGTCTCCAAGCCGGGCGCCGACGAGCAGGGCGCCGGTCGGTCGGGCAGCGGCCGGCCGGGCGGCGGCGAGCCGGGCTCATGACCGGTCGTGGCGCCCCGATGCCCGTAAGGTGGGGACGTGGCCGAGCAGAAAGCTGAGACCCCGTCGTACGAGCGGGCCCGTGAAGAGCTGACCGACGTGGTGCGCCGCCTGGAGGCGGGCGGGCTCACTCTGGAGCAGTCGATCGAGCTGTGGGAGCGCGGCGAGCGGCTCGCCGCGATCTGCGAGGAGTGGCTCCAGGGGGCGCGCGTCCGGCTGGCGGCGGCGATGGCCCGCCGCGAGGAGGCCGAGGACGGCTCCGAGGAAGCGCCCTTCTGACCGCGGACGGCGCCACGGAGGCGTTCTAACCGCGCGGATGGCCCCCGGCCTGACCGCGCGGGCGACCCATGGCGCTCACACCGCTTCGACTTCGACGCGACCTGCCGCCGCCCCACGTCGTCCGTTCGTCCGTTCGTCAGGACCGGATCGGGGACGTCACGACGTCAGAAGCGGATCGGAGGGACGTCAGGAGGGGATCAGAGATGGGGTGGCGCTTCCCGGCGGGGCCGGGGTGGTGGTGAGCCTGGGCTGGGTCTTGAGCGAGCCCGCGAGCTGTGTGAGCTCGTCCCAGTCGGCCAGTCCCGTGACCACGATGGTGACGCCGGGCTGAAGGCTGATCAGCGTGCGCTGGTTCTTGTCCTCGCGGAAGCGCTGCTGCCAGGTCTGCCCGCCGATCTGCTTGCTGCCGATCACCTTGTCGCTGTTGGCGAGCCGGTTCGCGAACTCCTGCGCGGGCTCGTCGCTCTGGGCGAGCAGCGCGTGGGACCCCTTGGCGGTCGCGAAGCCGAGCCGCCAGGTGACGTACTTGTCCTGGTCGACCTCGGAGCTGTTGGGCGTCCAGCCGGCGGGGACCGGCTCGGGCGTCCTGACCTCGTACGGAGCCGCGCGCCGGAGGTTGTTGACGGTCATCGAGTAGTCGACCCGCGGGATGTGCGGAGTGCGGCTCTGCGGAGTGATCAGCAGGAAGATGCCGACGATCGCCAGACAGAACAGCAGGGCGAACGCGTACCCGTAGAAGCCTTGCGTGAAACGGCTCACGACCAGCAAGATTACCGGCCGCGACCGGCGGTCCGGGACGCGAGCCACCCCGCGGCGGGGTCCGGACTACGGGCGGTGGACCTGGCTGATGATCGTCAGGACGTTCTCGGCCAGCACGCGGGAGGCCTCGACGTCCTGGGACAGCGTGATCTCCGAGGTGGCCGCCGCCAGCGCCCCCGTGATCACCACGACCAGCGCGCCCTCGTCGTCCTCGAACAGGGCGGCGTTGCGCCGGGCCCACTGGCGCATGCGGTCGCGCATGATCACCTCGAACCCGGGCGGGCCGTCCCCGCGCAGGAACAGGGCCGCCAGTTCGCGCTCGTCGAAGCACCCTTCGAGGTAGGCGCGGGCTCCGGCGATGAACAGCCGCATCGGGTCGGTCTCGCCCTCGGCGCGCGCCGCCTGGACGGCCTGTTTGGTGCGCTGCGTCTGGCGGACCTGGAATTCCTCGAAGAGCGTGAGGTACAGGTCGGCCTTGCCGGAGAAGTGGTGATACAGGGAGCCCACGCTGGCCCCCGCACGGGAAACGACGTCGGTGACTCCGGCATCGGCGAAGCCGCGTGTGACGAATATCTCCCGGGCGGCGTCCAGCAGCGCTCCCCGTGTGGCGGCGCCGCGTTCCGAGGTGCGCACTGCCACCGGTCGTTCCGTGTCACTGCTCATGAGGGCGACAGTATCCCCCCGTCGGCCGCCGAAGTGAGACAACTACCATCGTTGGCGTCGGCTGGATTAAGAAGCAGGGAACCTGGTAGGTCCCGTACAGGGCGTCCCGATCGACGTTCGTGTGGATAAGAGGGGCTTTTCGCCATGTCGGAACAGACGTCCGTACCACCCGCACTCGCCACGGGCGAGCGCGCTCCCGATCGTAACCTCGCTCTCGAACTGGTCCGCGTCACCGAGGCGGCGGCGATGGCCGCGGCGCGCTGGGTGGGCCGCGGTGACAAGAACGGCGCGGACGGCGCGGCGGTGAACGCGATGCGCCAGTTGATCAACACGGTGTCCATGGACGGCACCGTCGTGATCGGTGAGGGCGAGAAGGACAACGCCCCCATGCTCTACAACGGCGAGAGCGTGGGCGACGGCAGCGGCGCCGCGTGCGACGTCGCCGTGGACCCGATCGACGGCACCCGCCTGACCGCGCTCGGCATGCCGAACGCGGTATCGGTGATCGCGGTGAGCCCGCGCGGCTCGATGTACGACCCGTCGGCGGTCTTCTACATGGACAAGCTGGTCACCGGGCCCGAGGCCGCGGACGCCGTGGACATCAACGCCCCGGTGGCCGTCAACATTCAGGCGGTGGCCCGCGCCAAGGACTGCTCACCGTCCGACGTCACGGTCGTGGTGCTCGAACGCCCCCGCCACGAGCGGCTCGTCAAGGAGATCCGCGAGACGGGGGCGCGCATCAAGTTCATCACCGACGGCGACGTCGCCGGGGCGATCATGGCCGCCCGCCGGGACACGGGCATCGACATGATGATGGGCATCGGCGGCACCCCCGAGGGCATCATCGCGGCCTGCGCGCTGAAGTGCCTGGGCGGCGTGATCCAGGGCAAGCTGTGGCCTCGGGACGACGACGAGCACCGCCGCGCGCTGGATGCCGGGCACGACCTGGACCGCGTCCTCACCACCGACGACCTGGTGACCTCGGATGACGTCTTCTTCGCGGCCTCCGGCATCACCGACGGCGAGCTGATGGCCGGGGTGCGGTACCGCTCCGGCGTCGCCGTCACGCACTCGTTGGTCATGCGCGGCCGCTCGGGCACCGTGCGCAAGGTCGAGAGCGAGCACCAGCTCTGGAAGCTGCGCGCCTACAGCGCCATCAACTTCGACACCGCCACCTGATCTTCAGCCTCGGCCCGATGTCAGCCCCGGCGGCCCCAGCCCCGCCGGGGAGGTTTGGGGGACTTCGCCACGACGTTTCCCATCATGATCATGCCGGTGATCTCGATGACGGGCGCGCCGGGCGTCGGCGACTTCGGTACGTGGTGCTTCTTCCCGCCCAGCACGGCCGAGGCAGGGATGATCACATGGACGTCCTCGGGGACGATCAGCGTCAGCGTCGCCCCCACCACCGTGGCCTGCACGGTGATGTGGGCGCTCTGGAGCAGCGCCTCGCGCAGGTCCAGGGTCACGCCGGTGCCGACGGCCGTCACCGAGTACCGCGAGGGCACGACCCAGCGGCCCTCCCGCTTCTCGGACCGGAACAACGCCATCACCGGCCGGCCGTCGGCGCGCAGGGGCTGGAGGTCCTCGGGCAGCAGGTCGGCGGTGAGCGCGGCCAGCTCGCCCAGCGTGCGGGCGCCGTACACACGCTCGACGCGCTCCTCGTGCTCCAGATGGGTCAGGCGGCCGTCCGCCACGGCGTCGCGCAGCACCGCCACCACGCGCTCGCGATCGTCGTCGGACGCCCGAAGGTCGGACGGGGCCGGCCCCGGGCCGTTCTGCGTGCTGCTGAGCACGCCCGTCAGGAACTGCCGCAGGGCCGGAACGCCCCGCTCGTTCCATCGGGCGCCCCAGCGATCATGGTGCGCTCCGCGCTCGGCTTCCACGATTCGACACTAACCGCCGTCACGCCCAGGGCGTACCCCCGCCGCGCCACGGGTCGAAAACCGCCAGGTCAGTACATCAGGACGGAAGATCAGCCAGAATCGTATGACCTCGGTCGTTCCGGCGGCGCCGCTCGCCGGAGGGCGCCGATCGCCGATCCGCGCCATAAGGAGCCCGCCGCGTGATCCACCCGGACGACGCCGCCTACTGGGCGTGCCCTCACGGGTACGACGCGCGTGCGGGCTGCGTCACCTGTTTCGTGGAGTCGACCGATCCCGACCCGGAATGGGTCGCCTGGGACGTCGCCGTGTGGTTCATCTCCCGCCGCCCGATCCCGGTTAAGACGCTGCGGGACGTCCACCGGCATGGCAGCCGCTTCAACCTGGACAAGCTCTCGGCTCCCCACATCTACCTGCTGACCGGACGGGCGCACGCCGCGCTCGGGGCGCAGGCCGTGGCCGGGCTGATCGGCTTTCTCCTCCACAACCGGCACGTGGTGGACGAGTTCACCGTGCAGGAGACCCGCGCCGTCCGCGTCTCGCCGCCGCCCGACGTCCCCGCCCGCGACCGCGTCTGGCCCTGAGCTCCCCTGTAGCGGCAGCGCCTTCGGCCCTCGCCCTGTCCGCCCTCCGCACGCCGATCAGGCCTGGGTCGGGTGATGGAGGCGGGCAGGGCGGTTCGGCTGGAAGCCGGGGGCCAGGGCGACGATGGCGGCGGCGAGGACCAGCGGGGCGGCGAACGCGACCTGGTAGTTCGCCGCGTCCGCGATGCCGCCCACCAGGGCCGCTCCCACGATGAAACCGACGTAGTTGAACATGTTGACGCGGGCGATGGCGACGCCCGTGCCCGCGGGGTCGAGCCGTCCGGCGGCCGAGAACGACTGCGGAGCCACCACCGACAGGCCGACGCCCGCTACCCCGAACGCGACGACCGCCAGGGGCTGGTTCGGCGCCGCGACGATCCCGGCGAAACCCAGCGCCGCCAGCGCCCCGCCGATACGGACGATCACCGCGGGCCCGTACCGGTGTACGGCCAGATCACCACCGACCCTGACCACGAACGTCGTCGCCTGGTAGGCCCCGAGCGCCAGTGGAATGACGGCCGCCGACGCGTCCATGATCTTGTCCATGTAGACGGAGCCGAAGTTCGAGATCGACGCGTCCCCCACGTACAGGAACGCCATCGCCAGGCACAGCGGCAGGATCGGCCTCCAGGGGAAACGCGGCGACGCCGAGGACCCCGGAGGAAGCGCGTCCGAGACCGGCTCCACATGCTCCTCCTCGGGAGCGCACAGCGTCGGCCCCGCGACCACGGCGACCACGACGCCCGCCGCCATCGCGACCGCGAACGTCGCGGGAAGGCCGAGCCCCATCACGCCCGCCGCCGAAGCCCACGCCGCGCCGATGACGGCGGCGGCACTCCACAGCGCGTGGAACCCGGTCAGGATCGGCCGGCCGTACCGGCGTTCGACCGTCACCGCCTGCATGTTCATGCCCGCGTCGACAGACCCGAGGCACAGCCCGAACAGGACGTTGGCGGCGACGAGCTGGGGGACGTTCGCGGCGAGTCCGGCGAGCACGACGGCCGACCCCGCCAGCGGCTGCGCGATTCGCAGTACGACCCGGCTGCCGCGTCGCTTGGCGATCTCACCGGCCAGAACGCTGCCGACGCCCGCGATGACCGGCACCACCAGCAGCAGGATGGACAGCTCGCCATCGCTGAGGCCGTGCTTCTCCTGCAGCGCGGCCACCTGGGTGAGCAGGGTGGCGAACGTCAGGCCCTGGACGAAGAAGACGGCGAACGTGGCGAGGCGCGCGCGCCGGTCTCGGGAGGTGGGCACCGCGGCCTCCACTGGAACATGAGCCTGGTTCAAGTTCGGTAAGGCTACGGTTACGCCCTCAACCGGTCAATGGGCCCCGGGACGGCCGGCGTTGCGCCCGCGGGGTGGGGGTCAGAGGTAGGGGCGTTGGGCGCCTTTGTGGTCCTCGTAGGCCTCGCGCAGCGCGGGGGTCGTGGAGGTTTCGGCGATCGGGACGTCCCACCAGGCCGTCGTCTCCGCGCTCGGGCCGGGGACGGTCTCCACATGGACGACCGTCGTGGTCCTGGCCTCGCGGGCCTTGAGCAGGGCGACACGGAAGCTGTGGGGATCGGTGGCGCGCAGGACGTCCGCGCCTAGGCTGGCCGCGTTGGCGGCGAGGTCCACGGGCAGGTACGCGCCCTCCAGGTGACCCTCAGGCGAGCGCACGCGGTAGGACGTGCCGAGCCGCCGCGCGCCGACCGACTCCGACAGCCCGCCGATCGAGGCGAAGCCGTGGTTGTCCACGATGACGACGACCAGCTTGAGCCCTTCCTGGACGGCGGTGGCGATCTCCTGGGCCATCATGAGGTACGACCCATCGCCGACCAGGACGAACACCTCGCGTTCCGGCGCGGCGAGCTTGACGCCGAGGCCGCCCGCGATCTCGTACCCCATGCACGAGTAGCCGTACTCGACGTGGTACGCCTTCGGGTCGGAGGCTCGCCACAGTTTGTGCAGGTCACCGGGCATCGACCCGGCGGCGTTGACGACCACCCCGTCCGTGCCCGCGACCTCGTTGAGCACGCCCAGCATGACCGGCTGCGTGAGCGCCTCCCCGGCCTGGAGCACCGCGACCTTGGCCCGCCAGTCGCGGCTCAGCCCGGCGGCGCGCGCCGTCCACGAGGGGTCGGCCCGCCAGCCGCCGAGGTCGAGCACCGCGAGCCCCTCGCGGGCGTCGCCGACGAGCATGATCCCGGCGTGCTTGGCCGCGTCGAACGCCGTGACGTTGAGGTTGACGAAGCGCGCGTCGCCGAAGAGGGTGCGCGAGGCGGTGGTGAAGTCGGTGTAGCGGGTGCCGACGCCGATCACCAGGTCGGCCTCGCGGGCGACGGTGTTGGCGGCGGCGGTGCCGGTGTGCCCGATGGCGCCGAGCGCGCACGGGTGGTCGTCCGGCAGCGCGCCCTTGCCCGCCTGGGTCTCGCCGACGGGCACCCCGTGCTCCTCGGCGAACGCGGTGAGCTCGCCCCACGCCTCGCTGTAGATCACGCCGCCGCCGGCGACGATGATCGGGCGCCGGGACGACTTGACGACCTCGACGGCACGCTCGACCGAGGCGGCGTCCGGGATCGGCCGGGCGACGTGCCAGACGCGGCGTTCGAACAGCTCGGCGGGCCAGTCGTGCGCCTCGGCCTGGACGTCCTGCGGCAGGGCCAGCGTCACGGCGCCGGTCTCGGCGGGATCGGTCAGGACGCGCATGGCCGCCATCAGGGCGGACGGGAGCTGCTCGGGCCGGTTGATCCGGTCGAAGAAGCGGGACACCGGGCGCAGGCAGTCGTTGACGCTGACGTCGTACGACCGCGGGTCCTCCAGTTCCTGCAGGACGGCTCCGGCGGCGCGGGTGGCGAAGATGTCGCCGGGCAGCAGCAGCACCGGGATCCGGTTGATCGTCGCGAGCGCGGCTCCGGTCACCATGTTGGTGGCGCCGGGGCCGATGGACGTCGTGCAGGCGTAGGTGGACAGCCGGTTGCGGGTCTTGGCGTAACCGACGGCGGTGTGCACCATGGCCTGCTCGTTCCTGGCCAGGTAGTACGGCAGCGGGTCGTGGAGGCCCGCGCCGCGCTCGGCGAGCGCCTGGCCGATGCCGGCGACGTTGCCATGCCCGAAGATCCCGAAACAGCCGGCGATGAGGCGTTGCTCCACTCCGTCGCGCTCGCTCCACTGCTCGGCGAGGAACCGCACGAGCGCCTGCGCCACGGTCAGCCTGACGGTCTTCATGCCGTCACCTCCCCTTGGGCTCGGCGGGCGGGGTCATGGGGACGCGGGGGTCCACGGGCTGGTCCGCCCAGGTGGAGCGGATCCAGGCGTGGCGGGGGTCGTCGCAGAAGGCCATGGACCGCTTCTCACCGGGACCGGCGAGGACGTTGAGGTAGTACAGGTCGTAGCCGGGCGCCGCCATGGACGGCCCGTGGTAGCCGTGCGGGACGAGGACGACGTCGCCGCAGCCGACCTCGGCCAGCACGTCGATCGGCCGGCCCGGCACGCCGTACACCCGCTGGTAGCCGGGGCCGCCCTCGAAGTAGTAGATCTCCTCCAGCACGGCCTCGCCCTCGCCGGGGGTGTCGTGCTTGTGCGGCGGGTAGGACGACCAGTTGCCGCCGGGGGTGAGCACCTCGACGGCCATGAGCTTGTCGCACTCGAACGCCTCGGGCGCGCAGAAGTTGTTGACCTGGCGGCTGGCCTGCCCGGCCCCGCGCACCTCGACCGGGACGTCCGCCGCCGCGCCGTACCGCACCGGCAGGCGGCGGGTGGCGCGCGCGGTGGGCATGCCGAAGCGGCCCCGGCCGGTGACGCGCGCCGTGGCCCCGACGGGCAGGTACGCGAAGTCCGTGACGCCGGCGAAGACCGACTCACGCCCCTGGAGCTCCAGGCGTTCGCCGTCGCACTCGACGACGCAGGAGCCGGAGAGCGGCACGACCAGCATCTCTTCGTTGCCCGTCTCGAACTCGACCGTCTCGCCGGAGAGGTTGAGCGCGCGGAGCCCGGCGTACGTCCAGCCGGCGCTCGCGGGGGAGATCCACAGCGCCCAGGGAGCCGCCGCCGTGGAACCCGCGGGGATGTACGACATCAGGACACCTCCAATAGACCGGCGGCGATGTCGACGGCCGCGGCCACATCGTCGTCTGGAGGGTAGAGCAGCGCGCGCCCGACCACGAGCCCCCGCACGCCGGGAAGCCGCAGCGCCTTGCCCCAGGAGGAGTAGACCTGGTCGGGCGCGGCGGTCGGGTCGCCGCCGAGCAGCAGGGTGGGCAGGGTGGTGGCCTCCATGACCCGTTCCATCTCGTCGATCACCGGGATCTTCAGCCAGGTGTGCGCGGAGGTCGCGCCGAGCGCCTGCCCGACGTGGATGGAATGGATCACCCCATCCGGGGACAGGTCGTTCCGGATGCCGCCGCCCGCGTCGCGGCGGGACCAGAACGGCTCCACCATGGCGACGAGCCCCTGCCGCGCGAGGCTCGTGACGGCCCCGGCGCACGCCTCCAGCGTACGGGCCGTCTCGGGCGAGTCGAGGCCGACGCGGCACAGCATCTTGCCGCCGTCGAGCCCCATGCGGACGATCGTGTCGGTGTCGTAGGCGGTGAAGCGGTCGTCGAACTCGAACGCGGCGCCGTGGATTCCGCCGCGGTTCATGGACCCGATGACCACCTTGTCGTCCAGGGCGCCGAGCAGCAGCAGGTCCTCGACGATGTCGGGGGTGGCGAGCAGGCCGTCGACGCCGGGCCTGGCCAGCGCGACGCGCAGCCGGTCGAGCAGGTCGACGCGGCTCGCCATCGCCATGGGACGCCCGCGCACGGCGAGCGCGCCCCGGGCGGCGTGGTCGGCCGCGATGATCAGGAGCTGGTCGCGCCCGGCCAGCAGCGGCCTTCGCCGGCGCTCGGCGGCGGCCTGCGCGATCTTCTCCGGGTAGCGGGCGCGGTACTCGGAGAGCCTCCCGCGGTCCTCGTCACGCATCGATCCCCCTCGCGTGGTCGCCGTCCTCGACGAGGCGCGCCAGCACCGCCTCGACCTCCTCGATCGTGGGCATGGCGGGGGCGCAGGCCAGCCGTCCGGCGACGATCGCCCCGGCGGCGTTGGCGAACCGCAGCGCCTGTTCCAGGCCGCGCCCGGCGAGCAGGCCGTCGCACAGCGCGCCACCGAACGCGTCGCCGGCGCCGAGGCCGTTCACCACCTCGACCGGCACGGGCGGGACCACGACGGTCTCCTCCGCGGTCATGCCCAGCACGCCGCCCGGCCCCTGCTTGACGACCGCCACCTCGACGCCCATGCCGAGCAGCGCCTTGGCCGCCTCCCGCGGGTCGCGCGTGCCGGTGGCGACCTCGCACTCGTCCAGGTTGCCCACGGCCACGGTGACGTGCCGCAGGGCCTCGCGCACCCAGCGCCCCGCCTCGTCCGGTGAGGACCAGAACATGGGGCGATAGTCGAGGTCGAGGACGGTGAGCGGCGCCCGTCCGCGCGCCTCCCAGGCGGCGAAGTGGGCGCCGCGCGAGGGCTCCTCGGACAGGCCGGTGACCGTCGCCCAGAACAGGCCCGCGCGGCTGATCGCGGCCACGTCCAGTTCGTGGGTGTGTATCTCCAGGTCGGGGGCCTTGGGGAAGCGGTAGAAGTACAGCGGGAAGTGGTCGGGCGGGTGGATCTCGCAGAACGTGACCGGCGTCGGCAGCCCGGGCACCTCGGTCACGTACCGGTCGTCCACGCCGTAGGAGCGCAGCGCGTCGTGGACGAACGCCCCGAACGGGTCGGCGCCCGTCCGGCTGATCACGGCGGCGTCGCGGCCGAGGCGGGCGGCGGCGACGGCCACGTTGGTCGGGCTGCCGCCGAGGTACTTGCCGAAGGTCTCGACCTCGCGCAGCGAGACGCCGATCTGCAGGGGGTAGAGGTCGACGCCCACCCTGCCGATCGTGAGCACCTCGGTCATGCGCGGCCTTCCGCCGGCGAGCCGGGCGAGGCGAGGGAGGCGAGGTACGCGAGGCTCGCGCGGACCTCGGCCTCGGGGCCCTCGCCCGCCGGGGGCTCGGCGTCGAGGATCAGGTCCTGCTCCATGACGTACCAGCCGTCGTATCCGGCGGCGGTGAGCGTGGACACGATGCCCGCGACGTCCACGTCGCCGCGTCCGAGGGGCCGGTACATGCCGGCGCGGACGGCCTCGGTGTAGGTGAGCTTTCCGGCGCGCACCTGGGCGGCGAGCGTGGCGTCCACGTCTTTGAGGTGAACGTGTGCGACTCTTGCAGCGGCCCTGGACACCAGGTCGAGCGGGTCGGTGCCCCCGATGAGAAGGTGGCCGGTGTCCAGGCAGAGCGGCATGTCCGACCCGTCGAGCACGCGGTCGACCTCCTCCCGGGTCTCGATCATCGTCCCGACGTGCGGGTGCAGGGTGATCGCCCGCCCGAAATCGGCGGCCTCGGCGAGCAGCCGCCCGAGGTTGCCGAGCAGGGTCTTCCAGCCCTCGTCGTCCAGCACCGGGCGCGCGTCGTAGCCGTCTGCGCCGGTCGCCGCGGCGAGCACGACCGTCTCGACGTCGCCCTCGGCGAACGCGCGCAGCGTGGCGCGGGCCTCGGGGACCGGGTCGTGGCCGGGGTCGTGCAGGACGACCGGGACGAAACCGCCGATGCCGCGCAGCCCGTAGGAGTCCAGCAGCGTGCGGCGGTGCTCGGGGGACGGCGGAAGGAAGCCGTCGGGGCCGAGCTCGGTGGCGGTGAGGCCGAGCGCGCGCATCTCGCCGAGCACGCGCTCCCGGTCGAGCTGGTACCCCCAGCCGGGCACCTCGCACACGCCCCAGGAGATGGGCGCGGCCGCGATCTTCAGAGTCAGGGCGGTCACGCGGTCACCTCCGCGACGCGCGCGGGCCTGCCAGTGCGGCGGGACAGCTCGGCGGCCTCCGCCACGCGCAGGGCGGCGAGGGCGTCCTCGGCGGTGCAGGGGCTCGGGCCGCCGTCGCGCACGGCGGCGAGGAAGGCGCCGATCTCGGCGATGTACGCGGCCTCGAAGCGGGCGCCGAAGTCGGGCCAGGGCTCGCCCTTGGGGAAGTCGACGGCGGGCTCCGCCGAGGTGAGGGGCACGCGCTCGTCCAGGCCGACGACCATCGTGCCCCGGGTTCCGGCCAGCTCCATGCGCACGTCGTACCCCGCGCCGTTGTACCGCGAGCCCTGCATCGTGACCAGGGTGCCGTCGTCGAGGGTGAGCAGGGCGGCGCTGGTGTCCACGTCGCCGGCCTCGGCGAAGAACGCCGCCCCCCGGTTGGCGCCCGTGGCGAACACCGACTCGACCTCGCGGCCGGTCACCCAGCGCAGGATGTCGAAGTCGTGGATGTGGCAGTCGCGGAAGATGCCGCCCGAGAGCGGGACGTACTCGGCCGCCGGGGGGCGCGGGTCGGCGGTCAGCATGTGGACGCGGTGCAGATCGCCGACCTCGGCGGAGCGCAGGGCCGCGCGGGCGGCGGCGTACCCGGCGTCGAAGCGCCGCTGGAAGCCGATGTGGACGAGCACGCCGCCGTCCTTCGCGGCCTCGGCAACGCGGGCGGTCTCCTCCAGGGTCGGGGCGACGGGCTTCTCGCAGAACACCGGGATCCCGGCCGCGCAGGCCTTCAGGATCAGCTCGGCGTGCGTGGAGGTGGGGGTGGCCACCACGACGGCGTCGGCGTCGAAGGCGTCACCGGCGACCGCGCCGACCCGCGCGGCGACCTCCTCGGCCCTGGTCGCGTCCGCGTCCGCCACCACCAACTCGCCGACCTCGGGGTGGGCGGCGAGCGTCGCGGCGTGGAACGCCCCGATCCGGCCGAGACCCAGCAGACCCACACGCATACCGCCTCCGCAGCTCTTGACGATCCGTCCCCAGTTCTAGGTACCAGAGTGCGCGGAGTCAATAGTTTGTCCTGACATTCAGATGAACTGTGGTCTTGGCCAACTCACCAGCCGATGCGCGCCGGACCGGGCCCGGACGCCGTCCGTCCGGGCGGGACGTCCGGGTCCTTCCGAGCCGGTTCACCACCAGCGAGCCCGCCCCGGGACGGCCCGCCTGTGCTCGTGCGTGCCCACCGGCCTGAGGTCGTCGCCCGCGAGCTCGCGGCCGGTCCACTCCGGATGCTCGCCGCCCGCGTCCCCGCGGATCTCCGCGCGCCGGGCGGGGCCGGTGAGCGCGCGCTTCTCGGACGGCGCGCGGCGCTCGGGGCGCACCGGCCACTGCGCGTGCTCGCCCTTGATGCCGTTCAGGACGATGGTGACGAGCGCGACTCCCAGGGCGGCGGCCACCACGAGAACCCCGAAGATGACCACGACGATATAGCCCGGATCCATGATTCCCCCGATCTTGGATGTCGCGCGTACCTTCATTATCGAACGCGCATATTTGGGTATTCGCCCCCTGGCGCCCAGAAGACGTAAGCAGCGCACCACGATTCCCCCAAGAGCGGAGGCCCCCGGGTAAGGAAGACCCCGGCGATGGCCGTACTCTGCACTGGGCGGCGGCGATCGCGGACGAATCGCGGACGAGGAGCCCTTGCCGTCCCCATGGCGTCCACGAGTCCAGGAGTACGAAGGAGTACAGGCGAGATGCCCGGATTCGACTACACCGACCTTCTTCCGCTGGGCCCCGACGAGACGGAATACCGTCTGATCACGGCCGAGGGCGTGCGGCGGGTCGAGGCGGCGGGCCGTACGTTCCTCGAAGTGGACCCGGAGGCGCTCCGGCTGCTCACCGAGACCGCGATCCACGACATCTCCCACTACCTGCGCGCGTCCCACCTCGCCCAGCTCCGCAAGATCATCGACGATCCCGAGGCCAGCGGCAACGACCGGTTCGTGGCCCTCGACCTGCTCAAGAACGCGAGCATCTCGGCCGGCGGCGTGCTGCCGATGTGCCAGGACACCGGCACCGCCATCGTCATGGGCAAGCGCGGGCGCCACGTGCTCACCGACGGCGCCGACGCCGAGCACGTCTCGCGCGGCGTGTACGACGCCTACACCAAGCTCAACCTGCGCTACTCCCAGATGGCGCCGCTGACCATGTGGGACGAGAAGAACACCGGTGACAACCTCCCCGCCCAGATCGAGCTGTACGCCGAGGACCCGCACGGCCACCCCGACGAGTACAAGCTGCTGTTCATGGCCAAGGGCGGCGGCAGCGCCAACAAGTCGTTCCTCTACCAGGAGACCAAGGCGGTCCTGAACGAGAAGCGCATGCTGGCCTTCCTCGAGGAGAAGATCCGCTCGCTCGGCACGGCCGCCTGCCCGCCGTACCACCTCGCCGTGGTCGTCGGCGGCACCAGCGCCGAGTTCGCGCTCAAGACCGCCAAGTACGCCTCGGCCCGCTACCTCGACACGATCCCCACCGAGGGCTCGACGTCGGGGCACGGCTTCCGCGACCTCGAAATGGAGAAGAAGGTCTTCGAGCTCACGCAGCGGCTCGGCATCGGCGCGCAGTTCGGCGGCAAGTACTTCTGTCACGACGTCCGGGTGATCCGCCTGCCCCGGCACGGCGCCTCGTGCCCGGTGGCCATCGCCGTCTCGTGCAGCGCCGACCGGCAGGCCCTCGCCAAGATCACGCCTGAGGGCGTCTTCCTGGAGAAGCTGGAGACCGACCCGGCCCGCTTCCTGCCCGAGACCACCGACGAGCACCTGTCGGACGATGTGGTCGCGATCGACCTCAACCGGCCCATGAGCGAGATCCTCGCCGAGCTGACCCGCTACCCGGTCAAGACCCGGCTCTCGCTGACCGGCCCGCTGGTCGTCGCCCGCGACATCGCGCACGCGAAGATCGCCGAGCGCCTGGACGCGGGCGAGCCGATGCCCGACTACCTCAAGGACCACGCGGTCTACTACGCCGGGCCGGCCAAGACGCCCGAGGGGTACGCGTCCGGCTCCTTCGGCCCGACGACCGCCGGCCGCATGGACTCCTACGTCGAGCGTTTCCAGGCCGCGGGCGGCTCGCTGGTCATGCTGGCCAAGGGCAACCGATCCAAGCAGGTCACCGACGCCTGCAAGACGTACGGGGGCTTCTACCTCGGCTCGATCGGCGGCCCGGCGGCCCGGCTCGCTCAGGACTGCATCAAGAAGGTCGAGGTCCTGGAATATCCGGAGCTGGGCATGGAGGCCGTCTGGAAGATCGAAGTCGAGGACTTCCCGGCGTTCATCGTCGTCGACGACAAGGGCGACGACTTCTTTCAGGACAGCACCGGCCCCGTGCTCACGATCGGCCGCAGAATCTGACTGCTTTTGACAGAAGCTCTCAACAGAGAATCGGCATGGCCTCTACAGGCGGCGATAAACGAATCGGTAAGCTGCCCCCCATGCGCGCCCCGTCCGGATACGAGCTGGCCTCGCGATACCGGCTTCTCGAGCCCGTAGGGCGTGGCGGCATGGGCACGGTGTGGCGCGCCCACGACGGGCTGCTCAACCGCGACGTCGCGGTAAAGGAGGTCCGGCTCCCGCTCGTCCTCGACGAAGACCTGCGCGCGGAGCTGTGCGCGAGAACCGAACGCGAGGGCCGGGCGACCGCCATGGTGACCCACCCCTCGGTCATCACGGTCTTCGACGTCATCACCGAGGACGACCGGCCGTGGATCGTCATGGAGCTCCTGCACGCCCGCTCGCTGGAGGAGCTCGTCAAGCAGCAGGGGCCGCTTCCCGCGCGCCGGGTGGCCGAGATCGGCCATCAGGTGCTCGGCGCGCTGCGCGCCGTCCACGCCAAGGGCATCCTGCACCGCGACGTGAAGCCGAGCAACATGCTCGTCACCGAGGACCGCGTGGTGCTCACCGACTTCGGCCTGGCCGCGCTGGAGGGCGACGCGTCCATCACGCAGGCCGGCATCGTCCTCGGCTCGGCCGGGTACATCGCGCCCGAGCGCGTCCTCGGCGACCGCGCGAGCCCGGCGGCCGACCTGTGGTCGCTCGGCGCCACCCTGTACACCGCCGTCGAGGGCCGGGGCCTGCACGGGCGCCGGACGGCCGCGGCGGCGCTGGCCGCGCTCACCAGCGGCGAGCCGATCCCCATGGAGCTGGCGGGGCCGCTGGCGCCCATCCTGCGCGGGCTGCTGCAGATCGACCCCGAGGCCCGGCTGGACGCGATGCGGGCTTCGCTCATGCTCGCGCGCGTCGCGGCGGGCGGGTCGGCCGAGGAGCCCCTGGGCGGCCCGGCCCACCGCACGGCCCCGCACCGGCAGGCCGCCGTCATGGGCGGCGCGCCGCAGTCCTCGCCTGCCAACGTGTCGCGTCCGCCGCACGGCGCCGCGCCGGCGCCGCGCAAGACGTCCCATCGCGGCCAGCACCGCGCCGACCACCGTACCGACCACCGGCCGGAGCGCCCGCTCGTCGCGCCCACGCCGACCACGACCTCCGCTGGGCCGGTGCCGATGCCGCGCGCGCCGCGCCGGTCGTCCGAGGGATCGCACCGCAAGCCGCCCGACCCCGCGCTGGGCCGCCGCCGCACTCCGGCGAGCTCCGAGACGAGCCCGATGAGGCGGCAATTGTCCGCACTTGTGAAGATTCTGCTTCCGCGTCGCCTGTGGCCAAAAAACATGCGTAAGTGAGGCGAAAGCAATTCCCAAGACGGAATCGCTATCTTCTTACTCATGCCGGAACAGCAGACGCGGTTGCTCGCCTCCAGGTACGAGCTGATCGCTCCCCTCGGCCGGGGGACGATGGGCACCGTCTGGCGGGCTCACGACCGCCTCCTCGGCCGCGACGTCGCCGTCAAGGAGATCCGCCACGATCCGGGGCTCAGCGAGCTGCAGCGCGACGAGCTGCGGGAGCGCATGATCCGCGAGGGCCGGGCCGCCGCGAAGATCACCCACCCCTCCGTGGCGACCGTCCACGACGCCATCGTCGTCGACGGCAGCCCCTGGATCATCATGGAGCTCGTCGAGGCCAGATCGCTGGACCAGGTGCTCGACGAGGAGGGACCGCTGCCGCCCCGGCTCGTCGCCGAGATCGGGCTCGACCTGCTCGGAGCGCTCGGCGCCGCCCACGACCAGGGCATCCTCCACCGCGACGTCAAACCCGCCAACGTCCTGCTCACCGAGACCGGGCGCGTCGTCCTCACCGACTTCGGCATCGCCAAGGCTGAAGGCGACAGCAACATCACCGAGACCGGCATGGTGATCGGCTCCCCCGGCTACACGGCCCCCGAGCGCGCGCGGGGCGACCACACCGGCCCCGAGTCCGACCTGTGGTCGCTCGGCGCCACCCTGTACTTCGCCGTCGAGGGACGGCCCGCGTACGAACGCCGTACGGTCGGCGAGACGCTCGCCGCCCTGATGACGGAACAGGCCGACCCCGCGACCCAGGCAGGTCCCCTCCGGCCCGTCCTCGAAGCCCTCCTCGAAAAGGACCACACCAAGCGCCTGACCCGCGACCGCGCCACCGCCCTCCTCCGCGCCATAGCCCGAACCCCCGCCACCCCCGCACCCTCCACCGACACCCCCACCCCAAAGCCGAAGCCAGCCACCACACCAGCCAAACCACCCCCCACCACAAACCAACCCCCCACCCCACCCGCCCGCCCGGCGAACCTCTCCACCGACTCCGCGAACCCCACCCCCGGTTCAACGAAAACTCCTCCCACCGCAGCCACGGCAAACGCCACCCCCAACCCGGCGGCCCCACCGGCCCACCCCGCGAACCCCACTCCCGCCCCAGCGAAGCCCGCCCCGGCTTCAGCCAGGCCCAGCACCACTTCCGCGAAGCCGGGCCCCGGTTCAACGGAACCTCCTCCCGCCGCAGGCACGGGCCAGAACACCAGCGCCGGCAGGAGGCCGGCTCACCAGCCCGCAGGCACGCCCGCAGCGGCCTCACAGGCGAGCCCGCCCACAAGCCGTCGGCCCGCCTCATCCGCCGACGGCGAGGGCACATCCTCCGCTGCGGACCCCAACCCCAGCGCCGGCAGGAGGCCGGCTCACCAGTCCGTAGGCGTGCCCCTGGCGGGTTCGGGGACCAGGACGCCGGTGGAAGCGGCCGGGGAGGCGGGGAGCGGTGGCGCGTGGGAGCCCCGTGACGCGGACGGCTCGGAGCCGGATCCGAACCAGACGATGGTGGTCATCCGTCCCAAGGGCGGACTACGCATTCCCGGCGTGAACCCCCAGACGCCCCCGAATGGTCCGACCACCGGTAAGGCTTCCGCCGGACCCACCCCGCCCGCGCCCGCCGCCGTCGATCGCGCGGCGGACGACGGCCGCGACGGTGCCGAGAACGAGGACGAGGACGACCAGGCCACAATGGTGGGCCTGCTCCCTCCCATGACGGCCGGGGGCCCGTCATCGGGTACGGCCGGGAGCATCCCGTTCCGCACGTCCGGGCCCTCTTCGCCGCCGCCAACCGCTGGGGTGGCGGGGCCGTCGCAGCATGTCGCGACCCCGCACGGACGTCCGGCAGGTTCTCCCGGCCGCCCCGCAGCCGACGGCCGTCCGGCCGCGTCCGTCTCTGACGCGCCCACGCGCCCGCCAGCCCCCGCGCAGGTCACCGCGCAGGTCACCGCGCCGTCCATGCAGGTCGCACCACGCACGTCGACCGCGCCGTCGGACGCCACCCCGCCCACCGGCTTCGCCGCCTCCGTCGCGTCCTCCCAGGCCGATGCGCCGTCCAGACCTGTGTCCACCCCCGGGACGCGTACGCCTGCGGCGCCCGGCGTCTCTCCGGCGTCGGCGACACCCGCACCGGGCTCGGCGGCCCCCGCATCCGGGATGCCCTACGGAGAAGACCCCCAAGCAGAAGGCGTCCACCAGGAGAGAGGCCTCGGTACCGACCTGTTCTCCTTCCAGGGGACGGCCGCCCCACGGGGCAACAGCCCGGTGGGGATGATCGTCCTGATCGTCGTGGCCCTGCTCGGCCTGGTGGCCATCGCCATGCTCGCCGCCGCCGCGCTCTCCGACACCGGGGGCGCCAAGGGTTTGGGTCCGCTGGGCACCTCCGGCGACGGCGGTTCCGTCACGGGGCCGAGTACGCCGGGCCTGGCGACCGACACCGAACCCGTCAGCGCCTCGGCCCCCGAAGGTCAACCCGCCCCGGGCGCGGCCCCCGACGGGCGGCCGATCTCGGGCACGGCCCCCGAGGTGCGACTCGCCCCGGGTGCGGCTTCCGGGGAGCAGCCCACCCCGAGCACGGCCCCCGCCGCCGGCTTCCGCCGCTACGAGGACCTGAGCGGCTACGCCATCGACCTGCCGGAGGAGTTCCAGAGCACGGTCAAGGGCCGCAGCGTCGGCTTCGGCGCCGACGGCGACGTCCGCGCGGCGCGGGTCAGCCGCTCGCCGGAGAGCAGCGCCGACATCCTGAACACGGCCAAGGCGGCGGAGGCACGCGCGCTCGCGGCGGGCACGTATCCGGGGTACGAGCGGCTGCGCCTGACCATGACGCGCCCGACGCCGTACCCGGGGACGGACGTGGCCGACTGGGAGTTCACCTACACCACCGCCTCGGGCCCGGTCCGCGTGCTGTCGCGCTGGGTGGCGGTGCCCGGCGGCTCGACGTACGCGATCTACTGGTCCACCCCTCAGTCCCGGTGGGACGCGCACTGGCCTCAGCTCGCGGCCGTCCTCGCGTCCTTCCGCCCGGCCCGGGCCGGCGCGCCCGGCGGCTCCTAGAGCAGGCCGGGCTCACCCTCTCCTAGCCAGGATCACCCCATCCAGAAGCTCCTAGAGCAGGCCCAGGCCACCCCGGGTCGGCGCACCTTGCGGCTCTTGGGGCAAGACTGGGGTCATGGAGGATTTCCGGATCGAACATGACTCAATGGGCGACGTGCGCGTCCCGGCGGCGGCCAAGTGGCGGGCGCAGACGCAGCGGGCCGTGGAGAACTTCCCGATATCGGGGCGCGGTCTCGAACCCGCCCACATCGCGGCGCTCGGGCTGATCAAGGCGGTCGCGGCGGAGGTCAACGGCGAGCTGGGCGTGCTGGACGCCGGCATGGCGGAGGCCATCTCGGAGGCCGCCACCGACGTCGCCGAGGGCGAGTGGAACGACGAGTTCCCCGTCGACGTCTTCCAGACCGGCTCGGGCACCTCGTCCAACATGAACGCCAACGAGGTGGTCGCCACGCTCGCCGAGGAGCGCCTCGACCGGCCGGTCCACCCGAACGACCACGTCAACGCCTCACAGTCCTCCAACGACGTGTTCCCGACGTCGATCCACGTGGCCGCGATGGTGGAGGTGGTCTACGAGCTGATCCCGGCGCTCGAACACCTGGCCGTGGCGCTGCGCCAGAAGTCGGACGTGTTCGGCAAGACGGTCAAGGCCGGGCGTACGCACCTCATGGACGCGACACCGGTGACGCTCGGCCAGGAGTTCGGCGGCTACGCGACCCAGGTCGATAACGGCATCGCCCGCCTGCGCGCGACGCTGCCCCGGCTGGCCGAGCTGCCCCTGGGCGGGACGGCGGTCGGGACGGGCATCAACACCCCGCCCGGCTTCGCGCGGCAGGTCATCGAGAAGCTCCGGGAGGCCACCGGGCTGCCGTTCACCGAGGCCAGGGACCACTTCGAGGCCCAGGGCGCCCGGGACGCGCTGGTCGAGCTGTCCGGGCAGCTCCGCGTGGTCGCGGTCTCGCTCAACAAGATCGCCAACGACCTGCGGTGGATGGGCTCGGGCCCGCGCGCCGGTCTCGGCGAGCTGAACCTGCCCGACCTCCAGCCCGGCTCGTCGATCATGCCGGGCAAGGTGAACCCGGTGATCCCCGAGGCCGTGTGCATGGTGGCGGCCCAGGTGATCGGCAATGACGCGGCCGTCACGTTCGCGGGCGCGTCCGGCTCCTTCGAGCTGAACGTGATGATGCCGGTCATCGCCCGCAACGTGCTGGAGTCCACGCGGCTGCTCGCGGCGGTGTCCCGGCTGCTGGCCGACAAGTGCGTCCACCGGCTCACGGCCAACACCGAGCGCCTGCGGGAGTACGCCGAGTCCTCGCCGTCCATCGTGACCCCGCTCAACCGCTACGTGGGGTACGAGGAGGCCGCCGCCATCGCCAAGCAGGCCTTCAAGGAGCGCAAGACCATCAAGCAGGTGGTCATCGAACGCGGCCACCTCGAGAACGGCAAGCTCACCGAAGCCCGGCTCGACGACCTGCTCGACGTCCTCTCCATGACCGCCCCTCCCGAGCCGCCGAAGCCCGAGGACGCTCAGTCCGGTGGAGGGGACGGCAGGTAGCGTTGCTGGAGGGCCTGGGCGAAGCGGAGGGGGTACTTGCCGCCGGGCAGGTGGGACAGCAGTTTGCCGAGCGCGGAGCGGCGGACCGCCAGCGCGGCGGGTTCGCCGGTCGCCTGGATCCTGGCCCGGCCGCGGGCCATCTCCAGGGTGAAGCGCAGGGACGACTCCTTGCCGTCGACGCGCAGGTGGGGTGTCCACAGGCCGTTGCCGAGGTGCCCCTCGCTGGGAAGGCGGCGGACGGGGACCTTGGCGACGAGCTGGCCGGGGAAGCGTCCGGGTACGCCCGGTTCGACCAGGGCGGGCACGGTGATGACCCGTCCCCGGCCGGCGTGCTGCCGCAGGACCAGCTCCGCGGGCGGCCCGCCGCTCGGCGGGACGTACGGGACGGGCAGGACGACGAATATGTTGCCCTCGCGGTGGGTGACCGAGGCGCCGGGCGAGACCAGGACGATGGACTCGGCGAACGAGCGGGGTTCGACGCACACGCTGAGCTCCCGCTGCTCCGACCAGCAGGGGATGACGAGCCTGCGCGGCCGTCCGGCGAGGACGCCGACGCAGCTCAGCTGGGCGCCGCGGCGACCGGCGACGCGGGTGCGCGCCTGCTGGGCGCCGCCGTACATGCGCACGTGCACCTCCCACTCGCCCGAGCGCAGCGGGCGGCCGAGCGCGGCGGCGCCGACGTCGAGCCGGGCCCGTCCGACGGCCCAGACGCGCACCCGGTCGCCCTCCCGCGCGCGGCACACCTCGCCGTGGACGGGGATGAAGAAGATCAGCCCGTAGTCCTGGTGGCGGATGTAGACCTCCATGCGGGCGCGGGCGACGGCCTCGGTGACGTCGGCCAGCGGCGCCGGGAGGTCGAGCCCGGCGAGGGGGGGTGTCCAGTACAGGCGGTCGCCGTCTGCCCGGAAGGTGATGGGCGCGCCGTCGGGGCCGAGGAGCTCGACCGCGAGGTCCATGATCAGGGCGTCCTCGTCCCAGCGCACCTCGCGCAGCTCGGCACGGACGGAAATGCCCCTGGACGCGTCGCTGAGGGCCACCAGACGCCCGAGTTCACCGGATCTGACCAGAACCGCCCGGGCACGAAGATGGACCGGGAGATGGCGGTCCAGCTCTTCGGGGAACCGTTCGGCGGTCAGCGCGCGCAGTTCGGCGAAGAGCGCCGCGCGCTGGTCGGAGCGGGCCGACAGCAGGTGCCGTCCCCCGAGAAGGCGCAGCACGCCCGCGCGGAACACGTGCGCGTACAGCCGCTCGCGCTGGTCGCCGGGGTCGCTGTGCGCGTCGACGATGGCGAGGATCGCCCGCAGGCCCGCGGCGTACGCCACCGGGTCGGGCCGGCGCTCGTTCGGCGGGCCGAGGTGGCAGCAGATCTGGTCGGCGAGGATCGCGATGACCTTCGCCGTGAGGTACGCCTCGACGACGAACGCCTGCTCCGACAGTTCGGGCTCGATGTCCGGAAAGCGGATCTCGCGCGCTTCGAGGAAGGCGCGGCGGAACAGCTTGTGCGCGGTGGGCAGCGCGAGCAGACGGTCGCGCAGCACGTCGGCGCGCTCGCGGTTGCGGCTGAAGGCCCGCTGCGGCGGGTTGTCGCCGCGGACGAGCCTGCCGATGAGGATGTCGGCGTCGGCCTCGACGGCCGCGCGGTACATCATCTCCAGCGCGACGCGTTCGAGCCGGTCGCGCTGGCCGAGCAGGTAGACGTACTCGCCGCGCGCCACGGCGAGGCCCACGTTGCGGCCGCGCGCCGGCGTCCCGGCGTGCTCCAGGTGCAGGACGCGCACGTTGGGCCGGACGGCGGCGACCGCGTCCAGGCGCTCGCGCGTGCCGTCCCCGGACCGGTCGTCGGCGAAGATGACCTCGTACTCGTCCGACGGCATGGTCTGCTCCAGGAGCGAGCGCACGCACGCGTCGAACGCGTCGTCGTCCGGCCCCGGCTCCGATACCGGTACGACCACGCTGACCTTGACACCCATGTGGGCAAGCGTGCGCCGGACACCCCCGGCGGATGGTCAGGCTTGCCGAAACCTCGAACAACTCTGACCAAGAGTTTCGCGCCCGTCTGGACACCACGCGCGGGCCGGTGGATCACGGGAAAGGCGTCAGTACCAGCCGGTGGACTGCGAGTGCGCCCAGGCGCCGCAGGGCGACTTGTAGCGGGCCGCGATGTACCCCAGCCCCCAGGCGATCTGCGTGGCCGGGTTGACCTGCCAGTCGCCGCCGGCGCTCGCCATCTTGCTGCCGGGAAGGGCCTGCGGGATGCCGTACGCGCCGCTGCTGCGGTTCATGGCGCGCTCGTTCCAGTGGCTCTCTCTGTCCCAGAGCTTCTCGAGGCAGCCCCATTCGCCCGTCCAGCCCTTGGCGGCGGCCATCTTCTGGCCGATGGCCTTGTTGCTGCCGGGGTCGGGCTTGGAGCCGGGCGGGAACGCCTGCGGGGTGAAGCCGCCGCCTCCCGGAGCCTCCTTGACGATCTTCACCGAGTCCCACTCGGGGCCGTCCTGCTCGCGGGCGTCCTTCATGGCCCGCGCCCGCTGGGCCTGCGCGGCGGCGGCCTTGAGCGCGTCGGTCTTGGCGTCGGGCGCGAACGGGTCGTTGGCCATGCGGGTGAGGTCGTCGAGTGAGAGCGGGTTCGCGGCGGCGGCCTCGTTCTCCTTCATGGTCTTGACCGTGAAGACGCCGAGGGCCGCGACGACCGCGAGGGTCAGCCCGATGCCGGCGACGCGCTTGGGGGTGATCCAGGACCCGCGCGCCGATTTCGGGCGGGCGCGGCCGCGGGGAGGACGGACGTCTGCGTCGTCCGGTCCGCCTCGTTTGTCGCGCAATTGCTGACCTGAGCTCACGGCCTATGAGCTTGCCTTGACTTGGGGGGTACTTCGCAACCGGAACGTGGAAGTTATTTGACCGTTACATGACCTGACTGGCCAGTAACGTGCGCTTTTCGCAAATAATGTGACTTACCTCACACCGCCCCCGTGATCCGCCCTCCGGATCCCCGCACCGGAGGGCGGCGGGACGCCGACACATTCCAGGGCCCAGCGTGCATGACGGGTGTCGGGGTCGCGTCGGCACCGCGTCACAGTTCCATGACAGAGAAGGGGATATCGGACTTTCAGCAATAATGTGCGGATGGCCGGCATCCTCCTGGTTGAAGATGACCCCTCCGTCCGTACGGGCCTAGAGCTTGCCCTCACGCGGCAGGGCCACTCCGTCACGGCCTACGCGACCGGGGAAGAGGCCCTGGACCATGTGCGCGCCCGCCGCCCCGAGATCGTCATCCTGGACGTGATGCTGCCCGGCATCGACGGCGTCGAGGTGTGCCGCCGCATCCGCAGGCTCGACTCGCTCCCCATCATCCTGCTCACCGCCCGCGGCGACGACCTCGACGTGGTGGTCGGCCTGGAGGCGGGCGCGGACGACTACGTCGTCAAGCCGGTGGAGCCCCGGGTGCTGGACGCCCGCATCCGCGCCGTCCTGCGCCGTCTGGAGTCCGCCTCCTCCGACCGCATCAGCTTCGGCGACCTGGTGATCGACCGCGGCGCGCTGAAGGTCACCCTCTCCGGCCGCGAGGTGCACCTCACCCCCACCGAGCTGCGGCTGCTGCTCGAACTCGTCCGCCACCCCGGCCAGGTGCTCAACCGCCGGCACCTCCTGCGCGCCGTCTGGGACCACAACCACGTGGCCGACTCGCGGCTGGTCGACGCCTGCGTCCAGCGCATCCGCGCCAAGATCGAACCCGTCCCCGCCGAGCCTGTGTACATCCACACCGTCCGCGGATTCGGGTATCGCTTCAGCCCGCCGTGAACGTCGGCCGCCGCCCCACGGGACTGCGCGCGCGGCTGGTCATCACCTTCATCCTCGTGGCGGTGACCGCCTCGGCGCTGGTCGCGGGCATCGGGTACCAGCTCGTCCGCCGCGCGCTCCTGGAACGTGCCGAGAACGGCGCCATCTCGGACGTCCGGGACATCCTGCAGCGCATATCGATCCCCATCGGCACCAGCGACCTGCTGTGGCCCGCCTCGGCGGTGTCGGAGAACGACCTCGCCAACCTGGCCGAGTCGCTGGACGGTCCCGACCGGCAGGTGATCCTCAAGTACGGCGACCGCGAGCGGCTCAGCAACGGAACCACGCTCGGCCTGGACGACGTGCCGGTCGAGCTGCGCCTGAAGGCCGCCTCCCGCCTGGTCCACCAGCGGCTGCTGATCCGGAACGAGCCCTGGCTGCTGATCGGCACGCAGGTCCACCGGCTGACCAAGACGGGCGCGGTGCGGCCGACCGGGATGACGGTGTTCGTCTTCGTCTCGCTCAAGGAGGAGGACGGCGTCCTCGCGCGGCTGCGCACCGCGCTCGCCCAGTCGTCCGGGATCACCCTGGCCATCGCGCTGACCGTCGCGCTGGTGTCGGCGCGCAGCGTCCTGCTGCCCGTGCGCAGGCTGGGCGACGCCGCGCGGGCCCTCGGCGCTGGGCGCCTGGACACGCGCCTGCCCGTCCACGGCCGCGACGAGCTGGCCGGGCTGACCGCGACGTTCAACGACACGGCCTCCGCGCTGGAGCAGACGGTGTCGGAGCTGCGCGCGCTGGAGGCGATGTCACGGCGGTTCGTGGCCGACGTCTCCCACGAGCTGCGCACGCCGCTCACCGCGATGACCGCCGTGACCGACATGCTGACCGAGGAGGCGCAGCGCCTTCCCCCGGACGCCGGCAAGGCCGTGGACATCGTCGTGCGCGAGATCAACCGGCTGCGCGTCCTGGTCGAGCACCTCATCGAGGCGAGCAGGCTGGACTCGGGCACGGCCGTGCTGGTCAGGGAGAACGTGGACGTGGGCGTGGCGCTGGCGGACTGCCTGGAGATCCGCGGCTGGACGGGCCGGGTGCGGCTGGAGGTCGCGCGCGGGCTGTCGTTCTCCCTGGACCCGCGCCGCTTCGACGTGATCGTGGCCAACCTGGTGGGCAACGCCCTCATCCACGGCGCGCCGCCGGTGAGCGTCACCGCGCGGCGCCTGCGCAGCGGGCTGGAGGTCAGGGTGCGCGACCGGGGCCAGGGCATCCCGCGCGAGGCGCTGCCCCACGTCTTCGAGCGGTTCTACAAGGTGGGCGCGGGACGGGCGCGCAGCGAGGGCAGCGGGCTCGGCCTGTCGATCGCCAAGGCCAACGCCGAGCTGCACGGCGGCACGATCCGGGTGGAGCTGTGCGACCCCGGGACCCGCTTCACCGTCTGGATCCCCCACCCATGAGCGCCCGGAGAGCCCTGACGTGCGCCGTCGCGGCGCTGGCCCTGGCCGGGGCGGCGGCCTGCGGGGTGGACCCGACGGGGGTCGACGACGACGGGCTCGCGCCGGTGATCAGCGCCCGGGGCGCGGCGGCGACGATCTACCTGCTGCGGGACGGAAGGCTCGCGCCGAAGAACGTGACCACCGCGTCACCGGCCGTCGAGGATCTGGTCACGGCCCTGTTCGAGGTGGGCAGGCAGCCGGGGGACGGCCTCGGGACGGCGCTGCGGGGCTTCCGGCTGGAGCAGAGCGTCGTCGGCCGGTACGGGGTGGACAGCGGCGTGCGCAACGACCCGGAGAACCCCGTGGGCCTGCGCCTGCACGTGATCGTCAACGGGCCGGGACGGCTCGGCAGGACGGCGATGGCCCAGATCACCTGCACAGCGCGGCTGCGCGAGGAGATCTGGGCCGTGAAGATCACTCAGACGACGCCCAAGGGGCCGCTGGCGCTCGGCGAGCACACCTGCAAGGAGTACCACGATCTCGCGGCCCCCAGCGTGAACCTCCCGCCGTGACGCGGACGCCCCGGCTCAGGGGGTGATGTCCTCCAGCATCTCGGTCACCAGGGCCGCGATCGGCGAGCGCTCGGAGCGGGTCAGCGTGACGTGGGCGAACAGGGGGTGACCCTTGAGCTTCTCGACCACGGCCACCACGCCGTCGTGCCGTCCCACGCGCAGGTTGTCACGCTGGGCGATGTCGTGGGTGAGCACGACGCGCGAGTTGGCGCCGATGCGCGACAGCACGGTGAGCAGGACGCCGCGCTCCAGCGACTGGGCCTCGTCCACGATGACGAACGCGTCGTGCAGCGAGCGACCGCGGATGTGCGTGAGCGGCAGGACCTCCAGCATGCCCCGGTCGAGGACCTCCTCGATCACCTCGGGCGTGGTGACGGCGCCGAGCGTGTCGTACACGGCCTGCGCCCAGGGGCCCATCTTCTCGTTCTCGGTGCCCGGCAGGTAGCCGAGTTCCTGGCCGCCGACCGCGTAGAGGGGGCGGAAGACGATGACCTTGCGGTGCTGGCGGCGCTCCAGGACGGCCTCCAGGCCGGCGCACAGGGCCAGGGCCGACTTGCCGGTGCCCGCGCGCCCGCCGAGGGAGACGATGCCGACCTCGGGGTCCATGAGCAGGTCGAGGGCGATGCGTTGCTCGGCCGAGCGTCCGTGCAGGCCGAACACCTCGCGGTCGCCGCGCACCAGCCGGACGGACTTGTCGGGCAGGACGCGCCCGAGGGCGGAGCCGCGGGCGGACAGCAGGCGCAGGCCTGTGTGGGTGGGCAGCTCGCGGGCCTCTTCGTGCTCCAGATTGCCGTTCTCGAACAGCCCCTCGATGTCATCGGTCGTCACCTGGAGCTCGTGCATGCCGGTCCAGCCGGACTCCACCACCAGGTCGGCGCGGTATTCCTCGGCGGAGAGGCCGATCGAGGCGGCCTTGACCCGCATGGGGAGGTCCTTGGAGACGAGCACGACGTCGCTGCCCTCGGCGGCGAGGGACCGTGCCACGGTCAGGATGCGGGTGTCGTTGTCGCCGAGCCGGAATCCGGCCGGGAGGATCGCGGGATCGCTGTGGTTGAGCTCAACCCTGATGGTGCCGCCCTCGCCGATCGGCATGGGCTCGTCCAGCCTGCCGTGCCGCACCCGCAGATCGTCGAGGAAGCGGAGGGCCTTGCGGGCGAAGTACCCCAGCTCCGGGTGATGGCGCTTGGCCTCCAGCTCGGTGATGACGACGATCGGTAGGACGACTTCGTGTTCGGCGAAGCGGCTCATCGCCGCCGGGTCGGACAGGAGGACAGAGGTGTCCACAATGTAGGTGCGCCTGGACGACGCACCGGATTCGGTGGACGGGTTGCTCGAGGACACTGCCACGCGTTCTCCCCCGGGCGCCAGGATTGAGCGCCCTGCCAGATGAGGTGGTGAACGGACCGGGCCCGGTCGTGCGCACCCGCGAGGCGACGCCGGATACCGGCCCTCCTCGTCGTGTGGCGACGCAAGGCGGACCCTCTCCCGAAGTAGGCCGTATCGAACTGCCTACTGTCTACGGTACGTCGTGAAGTTCTCCGGCCCAACAGCGTGAACGGCTGAGATAGATGTATTTCACCGCGTGTTTCAATTGCCGTACCGTCGGTGCCGCGCGGCATACGAGCGAAGCGCCCGCAAGAAGTCGACCCTGCGGAAGTCAGGCCAGTAGGCCTCGCAGAAGTAGAACTCGGAGTGGGCGCTCTGCCAGAGCATGAAGCCGGAGAGCCGCTGCTCTCCCGAGGTCCGGATGAGGAGATCCGGGTCGGGGAGGCCGCGCGTGTAGAGATGCTCCGCGATGTGCTCGACGTCGAGGACCTCGGCAAGCTCCTCGATGCTCGCGCCCTTGCTGGCGTGCTCCTGGAGGAGGGAGCGCACCGCATCAGCGATCTCACGTCTTCCTCCATACCCAACTGCAACGTTCACAATCAGGCCAGGACGTCGTGATGTCACTTCTTTCGCTTCTTTGAGAATTCTCGCCGTACTGTCGGGCAAGAGGTCCAAAGCGCCCACGGGGTTGATATGCCAGCCGCCGGCGACCCATTCCTGGACGGTGTCCTCGATGATCTCGACGAGCTGGTCGAGCTCCTCCTTGGGGCGGGAGAGGTTGTCGCTGGACAGCAGCCACACCGTGACGATCTCGACGCCCGCCTCGCGGCACCACTCCAGCAGCTCGGAGATCTTGTCCGCGCCCTTCTGGTGGCCGTGGCTGACGTCGCGCAGGCCCATCGCCCGGGCCCAGCGGCGGTTGCCGTCGACGATGACGCCCACGTGGCGGGGTATCTGGTCGGAGGACAGCTTCGACTCGAGACGGCGCTCGTACAGCCGGTACACGAGGTCGCGCACGCCCATGGAAGCCTCCCCTTCGCCGCCCGTCCGCATCCGGACGTTGACAACACGCAATTATCACGTGCCCGGGCGCTCGCCCGTCCCCAGCTTCGGCCACCGGACCGCGCGGGGAAGGCGTCTTCACGATGTCTTCACATCGCCGCCACAAAGGTCGCACCGGGAGAGGGAGGCCGGGGTCCGGTCCGTGCGGCGCACGCGTGCCACCTCCGCGCGCGGACGGCGCGCGGAGCCGCGAACGGGGCGCGGGCGACCCGAGTGGCACGGTCAAGGATGACCTACGCGATGAGGCATAAGAATTACACTAGCCACCTCATCTCGGACATAACACCCCAAACCTCCCCCGAAATCAGTCCAGCCGGGCGACCAGGGAGCGGTACTCCTCCCACAGCTCCCGGGGCAGGTGGGTTCCGAACGTCTCGAAGAAGTCCGGGATCAGCTCCGCCTCGCGCCGCCACACCTCGCGGTCCACCGACAGAAGCGTCCCGAGCTGCTCCTCGCCGAGGCCGAGTCCCTCGACGTCGAGCGCGCCCTCGGCCGGGAGCAGCCCGATCGGCGTCTCGACGGCGTCCGCCTCGCCGTTCAGGCGCTCGACGACCCACTTCAGCACGCGGATGTTCTCGCCGAAGCCCGGCCACAAGAACCGGCCCGAGGCGTCCTTGCGGAACCAGTTCACGTAGTAGAGGCGCGGCAGCTTCTCCGGCGAGGTCATCGTGCCGACCTTGATCCAGTGGCCGAAGTAGTCGCCCATGTTGTAGCCGCAGAACGGCAGCATCGCGAACGGGTCGCGGCGCAGCTCGCCCACCGTGCCCTCGGCGGCGGCGGTCTTCTCCGAGGCGATGTTCGCCCCGAGGAACACCCCGTGCCGCCAGTCGAACGACTCGGTCACCAGCGGGACGGCCGTCGCGCGCCGCCCGCCGAACAGGATCGCCGAGATCGGCACGCCCTCGGGGTCGCGCCACTCGGGGGCGATCGTCGGCGCCTGGGACGCCGGGGTGGTGAAGCGGGCGTTCGGATGCGCGGCGGGCTCGGGCGAGTCCGGGGTCCAGTCGCGCCCGCGCCAGTCGGTGAGGTGCGCCGGCGGCTCGTCGGTGAGGCCCTCCCACCACACGTCGCCGTCGTCGGTCAGCGCGACGTTGGTGAAGATACTGTTGCCCCACAGCGTCGCGATGGCGTTGGCGTTGGTCGTCTGCCCGGTGCCCGGCGCCACCCCGAAGAAGCCCGCCTCGGGGTTGATGGCGTACAGGCGGCCGTCCTCGCCGAAGCGCATCCAGGCGATGTCGTCGCCGATCGTCTCGACCTTCCAGCCCGGGATCGTCGGGCGCAGCATGGCGAGGTTGGTCTTGCCGCAGGCGGACGGGAAGGCCGCGGCGACGTACCGCGCCGGCCCGGACGGCGGGGTGAGCTTGAGGATGAGCATGTGCTCGGCCATCCAGCCCTCGTCCCGCGCCATCACGCTCGCGATGCGCAGCGCGTAGCACTTCTTGCCGAGCAGCGCGTTGCCGCCGTACCCCGAGCCGTACGACCAGATCTCCCGGGTCTCGGGGAAGTGGCTGATGTACTTGGTCGGGCTGCACGGCCACGGCACGTCCCGCTGCCCGGGCGCGAGCGGTGCCCCGACGGAGTGGACGGCGCGGACGAACTCCCCGCGTTCCTCGATCAGCCGCAGGGCCTCCTCGCCCATGCGGGTCATGATCCGCATGGAGACGGCTACGTACGGCGAGTCGGTGATCTCGACGCCGAGCTGCGAGATCTCCCCGCCGAGCGGGCCCATGCAGAACGGCACGACGTACATCGTGCGCCCGCGCATGCAGCCGCTGAACAGGTCGTCGAAGGTCGCGCGCATCTCCTTGGGCGAGATCCAGTTGTTCGTCGGCCCGGCATCCTCGGGGTCCTCCGAGCAGATGAACGTGCGGTCCTCGACGCGCGCCACGTCGGAGGGGTCGGAGGCGGCGTAGAAGCTGTTCGGGCGCTTGGTGAGGCGGGTGAAGGTGCCCTGCTCGACGAGCAGGTTGGTCAGCCGCGTCCATTCGGCCTCCGAGCCGTCGCACCACTCGACGCGGTCCGGACGGGTCAGTTCGGCGATCTCCCGCACCCACGCGACCAGCTCCGCGCAGGAGGTCGGCGCGGTCGTCTCGATGGAATCAATGGAAACTGCCACTGGGCCGGCTCCTTACTCTTAGGCCAAACATCTTCAACGACGAATCGCCCCGAATCCAATTGGCGTAGACCAGTCGGTGAAACGGAGGTTCAAGCACCCTCAAAAAAGGGAGATCGGTCCCGCGTATTTCACTTTCGTTTCCGCCGCACGAAATTCCAGGGCACCCGCCGTGCCACCGCCCGCCACGCCGATCTTGGTGTCGTAGCAGGCAGAGGGCCGCGCATGGTGCCGGGCAGTCTACCCACGCTTTACCGGGTTAAAAGTGCGGGCCCCGGCCGCCGGGGGCACTGCCCACCGGGTTCCGGGGCCCGCATTGGTATAGGCCAATTCGAGTGGTCTAATCCTCTCGGCTCATTGGTTCAGTCCAATTCACGTATTCAGATCAGGACCCTCGGAACGCACGCGATCCACGTGTTGAAGGGCATCGCGCAGGTCAGCGAGCCAGGTGTCGGTGTGGCTGCCCACGAGCCGCACGCACCACGCCAGCGCGTCGCTGCGGCTGCGCGCGACGCCCGCCGCGACGAGCGTGTCGAGCACGCGCCGCTCCTGCTGGCGCAGGCGGGTCATGACGGGGATGGAAAGGGTGGTGAACATCACTGTCTCGCCGCCGCAGGAGACCCCCCAGGAGACCTTGCGGCGGAAGCGGTGCTCGGCCTCCCGTGCGATCTCGATACGCCGCTCGCGGGTCTCCTCGCGGAAGCGCTGGATGTGACCGTCCAGCAGCGCCGCCCGCTCGGCCCCGGTGGCCTCCTCGGCCGCGGCCGGCACCGGCAGGGTGCCGACGACGGCGATCTCCTCGCGGTCGATGACGAACTCGTGCCGCCCGCCGAACCACTGCTCGGGCAGTCGCCCGGTGAACCATGACATGATCACTGATTCGTCCGTATCCATGTAATCGAGATTACACCTCAACACCGCACCATCAAGGGGCAGGGCGACGGTGGTCATCGACGGTGAGAGCGATCGGAGACGCCGGGAGCGCCATGGCCGCCGGTCACGCCACAATTGGGAGATGAGCTCACCTCCGCACACCGGCCTTCGTGAGCGTAAGAAGGCCAAGACCCGGCGGTCGATCCAGGACCACGCCATGCGGCTGTTCGCCGAGCAGGGCTACGACGCCACGACGATCGAGCAGATCGCCGAGGCCGCGGAGGTCTCGCCCAGCACGTTCTTCCGCTACTTCCCCACCAAGGAAGACGTCGTCATCCAGGACGACTACGACCCCCTGATCGCCGAGGCGTACCTGCGGCAGCCCGCGTCCCTCTCCCCACTGGAGGCGGTGCGGAAGGCGGTGAGCGAGGTCTTCACCGAGGTCTTCGCCGAGGACGAGCAGACGATCCTGCGGCGCATCCAGCTCATCTGGTCGATCCCGGCGCTGCGCTCCCGCATGGTGGAGGGCCAGATCGCCAGCATGACGATACTCACCGACGTCGCCGCCCGGCGCACCGGCCGCTCCCCCGGCGACATGGAGGTGCGCGTGTTCGCGGGCGCGGTCATGGGCGCCTGGATCGTCGCCGTCGAGCGCTGGGTCGAACTGGAGGGCGCGCGGCCCCTCGCCGAGCTGATGGACGAGGTGCTGGTCTTCCTGGGCCGGGGCATGCCGCTCCAGCCCTGAACACCCGCGGGCGGCGCGTCAGCGGACGCGGGCGGCCACCCATGGGCTCACCCGCACGACCCCGGCGAGGTTCCTGGTCGAGATCGGCGAGATCTTCACGACGTCGCCGGTGCGCGGCGCCTGCAGCATCTTGCCGTCGCCCCAGTAGATCGCGACGTGCGAGATGTACCCCGGGTTGGTGGGGTCGCTGCGCCAGAACAGCAGGTCGCCGGGCTGGGCCTGGGCCAGCGGGATCTGCGGACCGGTCACCCACTGCTGGTGGGTGACCCGCGGCATCCGCACCCCGGCCTGCCCGAACGCCCACTGCACGAGCCCGGAGCAGTCGAAGGTGTCCGGCCCCTCGGCGCCCCAGACGTACGGCCGGCCGAGCTTGCTCGCGGCGGCGGTGAGCGCGACGCGGATCTGGTCGGGCGACATGAACGCGCTGACCGGCCAGGTGGTGCGGGCCTGGGTCGGACGCGCGAGCACCGGGTTGATCAGCGCGACCTGGGTGCCCTTCGGCAGGGCCTTGAGGATCGCCAGCCGCAGCTTCTCCAGGTCGACCCCGGGCGCGCTCACGACCATCGCGTTGCCCTCGGGGATGCCGAGGGCGCGCGCGGTCTGCTGGGAGACCACGGCGTTGATCAGGCCCATGCCCATGGTCGCGTACGCGCCGACGCGCATCTTCGTGCCGCCCGCGTCGAGCGTCGACCCGAGCACCACGCCGCCGTCGCTGCCGAGCACGAAGGACACCGCGACGTCCCCGGCGGCGACGCTGTTCCACAGCGCGTCCGACCTGGCCGTGGAGCGCGGGGTGTAGGCGCGGAACGTCGAGGGGTTCACGCCCATGGTCTGCACGCGCTTGCCGCCCATCATGACGTCGGCCGCGTCGGTGACCTCGACGGACTTGACGCCCTTGTACGCGTTGACGGCGCGGACGGCGGACCCCGGCAGCGTGCGGCGCGAGACCACGAACAGGTCGGGCGCGCGCAGCCCGGCCAGCGGCGCCACCGTGGGCCTCGCGGGCCCGACGGGAAGCTCGCCGGCCGCGGCGACGTACCCCTCGCGCCGGGGCACCGAGTCGCGGGGAGCGGTCGCGGCCACCACGTCGGGCTGCCGCTTGTTCAGCTCGCCGATGACCACCAGGTCGACGGCGAGGATGGTGACCAGCCCCACCGCGATCAGCGGCACCGTACGGCGCAGCCACCGGGACGGGAGCCGGCGCGGCGTGGGCTGGAGACCGGGGTGGAAGCTCAGGTCCTCGCGGACCTCCGCGAGCGCGCCGCCGAGCTGGTCACGGACGCCGCTCAGCACGCGGACGAGGCTCTTTCGGACGACGGTCGAGCCACGCGGTCGCCGATCGAGCACGTTCCCCCCATACAGCCTGATCTCAGCACAAGCCGGTCAATGCCTGATTCTTGCGGACTCTGTCGCCGATGTCCGGAGTTCACCCTAAACAGTCTTGGTCCGCCGGAGCCATGCTCCGGCGGACCAAGTTAGACCAAGTCGCCTGGGCCAGGTCGTCTGGGCCAGGCCCGGGGCAGCTATGGGAAGCCACGGAACTCCGCGAGAAACGGCGCCCCCGCCCGCGCTCAGCCGCCGATGTAGGGGACGGCCTCGAGGATCTCGACGGTGTTCGACCTGCCGTTGGGCATCGTGTACGTGGCCTTCTCTCCGATCTTCTTGCCGTTGATCGCGGCACCGAGCGGCGACTTCGGCGAGTAGACGTCGATCGGCGCGCCGCTCTCCTCACGCGAGGCGAGCAGGAACGTCACTTCGTCGTCGTCACCGTCGAACCGGATCGTCACGGTCATACCGGGGCCGACAACGCCCTCGGCCCGGGGGGCCTCGCCCACCCTGGCCTGGTCGAGAAGCTGGCGGAGCTGGAGGATGCGGCCCTCCATCTTGCCCTGCTCCTCCTTCGCGGCGTGGTAACCGCCGTTCTCCTTGAGGTCGCCCTCTTCGCGGGCGGCTTCGATCTTCTTGGCGATGTCGACACGCCCGGGTCCCGAGAGATACTCAAACTCCGACTTCAGACGGTCGTACGCCTCCTGCGTCAGCCAGGTGACGTTCTCTTCGCGGGAGTCGACCACGGGTTCTCCTTGCGTACTCGTGAGAGTTGCGAGCGTTCGAATTGGGGGAGACTAACAAATAACCCGCCCCCGAACGCTTTCCCAAAAGTCTCATTGTACGAGATAGCAGTACTGCACGTCGCCCGAAGTCGCGCGCGCGCTTGTCTGCACGCGCTCGGTCAGCCGGACATCGGACTGCCCGCGGGGGAGGGTGACGCTTCTGGTGCCCACCTCGACGTGCTCGGTGTCGGTCGCCCGCAGCCGGCACTCCGCCTCGCGGTCGGCCGGCTTGTGCGCCTGGAAGGTCACCGTCAACGAACCGGGCCCCTCGACCTCGAAGGCGATCACCTCGGTGAGCACCTCGGGGTTCCCCTTGGCGGACATCATGACATAGCCCCAGCCGCCCATGGCCGCGGCCACGATGACGGCGACGACCGCGAAGAACAGGGATCGCCCGACCCGCCCGCCTCGTCCGGGACGCTCCCTGAAGGAGTCAGGGGTGCCCAGCACCGGCCCGTCCGCACGCGAACCGGTACCTCTTTCGGACATGGCGGAATCTCCCAGCGGTCTCCGGACGTTGCACGAGACAATTGTCCCCCGCGGGGCGACCGCCCTCCGCGCCGCCCCAAGAGAAAATAACCTCTCTTGAGAGCTGTCCTGGACACTTGAGGAGACCGAGCCGTGGTTGCACCCCTGAGGTTGCTGGCCGTACACGCGCACCCGGACGACGAGTCGAGCAAGGGGGCCGCGACGATGGCCCGCTACGCCGCCGAGGGCGTCGACGTGCTGGTCGTCACGTGTACCGGCGGTGAACGCGGCTCGATCCTGAACCCCAAGATGGACCGGCCCGACATCCTCGAGAACATCACCGAGGTGCGCCGCCAGGAGATGGAGAAGGCCCGCGAGATCCTCGGCGTGCGGCAGTCCTTCCTCGGCTTCGTGGACTCCGGCCTGCCCGAGGACGAGAACGAGCCGCTGCCCGAGGGGTGCTTCGGGCTGCAGCCGGTCGAGGTCGCGGCGGCCCCGCTGGTGAAGGCCGTCCGCGAGTTCAGGCCCCAGGTGATCCTCACCTACGACGACGACGGCGGCTACCCGCACCCCGACCACATCATGACCAACAAGATCTCGGTCGTGGCCTTCGAGGCGGCGGGCGACCCGGACCGCTACCCGGAGCTGGGCGAGCCGTGGCAGCCGCTGAAGCTCTACTACCACATGGGCTTCACCCGGGCCCGGTTCGAGGCCCTGCACACGGCCATGACCGACCGCGGCATCGGCTCCCCGTACGCCGACTGGATCTCCCGCTGGGAGGACCGCCCGCAGAAGTGGGAGGTCACCACCCGCGTCCACTGCGGCGACTTCTTCGAGGTGCGCGACCTGGCGCTGCTCGCCCACGCCACCCAGGTCGACCCGGACGGCACCTGGTTCGTGTGCCCGCGCGACCTCCAGCGCGAGGTCTGGCCCACCGAGGACTACCACCTGGCCCGCTCGCTGGTCGACACCGAGCTGCCGGAGAAGGACCTGTTCGCGGGCATCCACACCGACGAGGTCGCGTCCGCCCGCCACTGACGGAGGTACTGACGGGAGCTCGGCCACCGGGTGGCAGACTTGACGGGTGACAGATTTCACCGCACTCGCGGCCGCCGCCGCGCCGGCCGCGCCGGTCGGGCCCGGGCTCCTCGGCTTCCTGGTGGTCGCGGCCATCGGCGTCGCGTTGTACTTCCTGGTGAAGTCGATGAACCGCCAGATCTCCAAGATCGAGGTTCCGCACGAGGAAGATCTGGCCAAGCGCGAGGCGTCCGAGCCGGCGCCGGGGCCCGAGTCCGCGTCCACGCCCGGCGAGTCCGGGTCCGGGCGCAGGGCCGACGGCACCCACTGAGGCATCGTCCCACCCCCGAGGCCGTCCTACCTGAGAGGGAGCCGTCCATGGAGCATGCGGTCGAAGTCGCCGACAACGCCGAGGCCAGGCGATTCGAGATCCGGGTCGACGGAAATCTGGCCGGGTTCGCCGATTACCGCCTGCGCGCCGATCGAATGATCTTCACGCACACCGAGATCGGCGACGAGTACGAGGGCCACGGGCTCGGCAGCCGCCTGATCCGCGTGGCGCTCGACGGCGCGCGCGACACCGGCCTGAAGGTCGTGGCGCTCTGCCCCTTCGTCGCGCGCTACATCGAGCGGCACCCGGAGTACCAGGACCTGCTGGCCGAGAACCCGCCGGAGGCCGAGGCCGCCGCACCGGCTCACTGACCCGCGCCGGCCACGACCCGGGGCCAGACGAGAGCCGGGCTCGGACGCTCAGCTCGGGGACCAGGCCAGTTCCAGCGCCTTCGGCAGGCCCCACCAGCCGAGCGGGGTGAGGATCCCCCGCTGGTCCACGATGCCGAGTCGTTTCCACAGCGGCATCACCGAGGTGAACAGCTCCTCGGTGGTCCGCAGGTCCTCGGGGTCGTCCATCTCGACGTCGATGTCCTCGGACTCGGCGACGAACCGGGCGATCCGCTCCGGGGAGGCGAGGACGCCGGGCCCGCGCCGGACGAGCGCCGTCACGGCGGCGAGCCAGTCGGCGTGGTGGATCGTGCACAGCGCGGCCAGCGCGGCGTCCTCCTCGCTGAGCTCGGCCTGCAGGTTCCAGAACTGGTGGGCGTCCTCGTCCTGCAGGTCGGAGACCGGGCTGGCGATGCCCGCCGCCACCGTCAGCCACAGCTCGGTGTCGTTCTCGGGCAGCGACTCGTCGTCGATGCCGGCGCAGGCCCTGAGCACCGAGCCGGGGTAGCCGGGCTCGTCGAGCAGGACGCGCAGCCGCCGCGCGGCGTCCCGCAGGTCGTCGGACGGCAGGTCGGGCTCGGGCAGGTCGGCGAGCACCCGCCGCAGCTCGCTGAGCGCGAACGCCTCCTCCTCGTCCCAGGTGGCGAACAGCCCTTCCTCCAGCTCGTCGTTGACCGCCGAGCCGGGCACCCGGCCGTCGGGCAGGGGCGAGATCAGCCAGCGGTCCTGGATGTCCTCGTACACCTCGCGGGCTGCGGTGTCGCCGGTCGCGAGGCGGTCGGGGTCGATGTGCCCGCCGGCGACCTGGTCCTCCAGGTGGGCGACGAGCCGGTCGTGCAGCTCCGAGGCCACCGGCCCGCGTTCGCCCTCCTCGGGCCAGACGAAGTAGGCGCGGGTGATAAGGATCGGCTCGGTGCCGGTCGCCTCCAGCCACCGCTGGACGTCCCCCACCGTGGCCACGCCCATCTCGATGGACGCCAGGGTGGCCTTCGCCGAGTCCCAGAACCGGGCCGACAGCGGGTTACCGGCCGCCAGCATCGCCCGGCGGAGGTCGGGAAGGGCCACCAGCGCCTGGCCGGTGGGCACGGCGAGCAGGGCCCGCGCGATGTCCCGCCTGGTCAGGCGGCCCGGGGGGCGGCCCGCGTACTCACACACGAAGTCGAGATCCAGCCTCACGCCCTCTGAGATTACGCTCATGGCGGCGAACGCGACAGCGTCACACCCTCGGTTGGCACGAAGCGCGCCCCGGAGGCGGCCTTCCCGCTTGACCAAGAATTTGGAAGGACGGGATGAAAGGCCCTTGTGATGGCCCTTGAGCTGGGCAGGAGGTGAAATGAGGTATTTCCTCGCACCTTGAGGAGGGGGCTATGACCGTGACCCAGACGTCACGCACCGGTCGAACAGGCACGCCGTCGGCGGCCGAACACGATGGCGACCTGTTCAGTATGGACACGCCGGTCGTCAGCGTGAGCGTCCACCGGCCCCACATGCCGAGAATGCCGCGCTTGATGGGCGGGACACGGCGCCGCGGCCAGGAAATGAACCGGGCCATGGAGACCGCCAGGACCTTCCTCCCGCCGCCCGAGCGCATCGCCTACTACGGCGGGCTCGGCCTGCTCGCGGCCGTCGGCCTGCTGGAGTGGCCCGTGGCCGCCGCAATCGGGGCCGGTACGCTGATCGCCCAGCGCGCCTGCGCCGCCGCGGCCAAGGGGGCCGAGCGCAAGCCGTCCGAAGCGGCGGCGCGGCCGTCCACGACCACCGGCGCGCGGACCACCACCACCGGCGGCAGGTCCACGCGTGGCACCACGCGCGCGACGACCTCCCGCGCGGGGACGCGGGCCGCGTCACGTACGACCGGCACCACGCCCCGGTCCACGCGCGCCACCGGGAGCACGTCCTCGCGCAGCACCGGCGCCACGGCGTCGCGCAACGCCGCCGCCACCCAGAAATCCGACACTTCGCCGGAGAGGCGTCCAAGCGCCTGACCTGGGCACACTTATGATCGAACGATCAGACCGCGGGCCCGACGCGGTCTGATCGCTGTATTGGCACCGGGCTCCCGGAGGCGTCGTGTTCCTGCTGCGTGAACTCAGGGGTCCGGTCTCAGCGCTGGCCTCTCTGCTCCCCGGACCGGTCCGGGGGCTGCTGCCCGGCACCCGGCGGGTCCACGACTGCGCGGGCGGCGTGCGCGTCGAGCTGCGCCACGCCGGCGGCCCCGGAGGCGCCGCCGCGGCCCGCGCCCTCGAAGAACGGCTGTGCGAGATCGGCGGGTCCGAGCGCGCGGAGGTCAACGGGGCGATGGGCTTCGTGTTCGTGGCATGCGACCCCAAGTCCATCGACACCGGGAAGCTCCTGGCGATCGTGGACGAGATGGACGTCGCCGAGGAGGCCGATGACGTGCCGCGTACGGCGCGCCACGGGGCCGACCACCACGCCCGCGCGCTCATAGAGCTCGGCGCGAGCGTCGCGGGCGTGGGCATGACGGTCGTCGGCCGGATCACGCGCGTGGCCAAGGCGCCCGCCGCGCTGCCCGCGCTTCTGCAACTCGCCGAGGCCACCCCGCGCGTCCGGAGCGAGCTGGAGCGCCGCGTCGGGCGTCCCACCGCGAACCTGATGTTCGCCACCACGCGCTTCACGGCCCAGACGATCGCGCTGCGGCCGTTCGGACTGGTCATCGACTCCGTCGCCGCCGCCGGACGCCTGACCGAGGCGCGCGCGGGCGTGCGGGCGTGGAAGAGCATGGAGGGCCGGTTCGCCGCCAAGAAGGGCTCCTACCGCCACATCCGGGCCGCCGCCACCCCGCGCCCCGTCCCCCTGCCCTCCGGGCCGATCGAGCGGTACGCCGACTCGCTCAGCGTCGGCGCGCTGGCGTCCTACGGTGTCACCGCCGCCGTCGGCGCCGACCGGGAGCGCGCGCTCGCGATGCTCGTCTCGGCGACGCCCAGGGCCGCCAGGCTCGGCCGGGAGGCGTTCGTCACCACCGTGGGCCGCGCCGCCGCGACACGCGACGCCCTGGTGCTGGACCGCGACGCGCTGCGCGGCATGGACCGCGTCGACACGGTGGTCTTCGACGCCGACGTGCTGACGGCCGCCACCTGGACCGTCCACGAAGTGATCATCCTGGACTCCGGCGTGGACGTGGACGAACTGCACGCCCGCATCTACGCCATGCTCGAAGGCGCGGACGCCACCGCACGCCACGAACGGGACGGCTGGGCCGCCGAGCCGCTCGCCGCGATGCCGGCGGGGGCGCCGCACTGGAGCGACAAGGGCGTCCGGCCCGTCGCCGTCACCTTCGAGGGCCGGAACGTGGCCTACGTCGGCGTCGTCCCCGAGGTGCGTCCGTACGCCGAGGCGCTGGTCGGCGCGGCCCGTGGAACGTGCCACGTGGTGCTGGCGGGCGGCGACCCGAGCCTCCCCTGGCGGCTCGGCGTCGAGGCGTTCACCGAGGGCGGCGACCGGCTGGCCTCGTCGGTGCGCGCCCTCCAGCGGGACGGGCACGGCGTCGCGGTGGTGGCCCACCGCGCTCGCCGCGGGCTGCGCGAGGCCGACCTCGGCATCGGCGTGCTGGCCGAGTCCGGGCGCCCGCCGTGGGACGCGGACGTGTTCGGCGGGCCCGACGTCGCCTACCTGCTGCTGCGGGCCCTCGCCCCCGCGCGGGCCGCCAGCCGGCGCGGCATGAAGGTCTCCGCCGCCGGGGCCGCGCTCGGGGCCGGGCTCACGCTGCTCGCCCCCGCCGCAGGGTCGGTGCGCCGGGTGCAGCTCGCCGGCGACTGCGCGTCGATGGTCGCGCTGGCGACGGGCGCGTGGTCGGCCCGCGACCTCGGCCGCCTCGGGCTGCCCGAGCACCCCGACCGCACGCCCTGGCACGCCCTGCCCGCCACCGACGTGCTGGAACGCCTGACCTCCACCGTCCACGGGCTCACCCAGGAGGAAGCCGTCCGCCGCAGGAACGCCTCCCGGACCCGGCGGAAGACCGGGCCCCCGTCCCTGCTGCGCGCGACCGCCGAGGAGCTCGCCAACCCGCTCACGCCCGTGCTGGCCACCGCGGCGGGGGTGTCGGCGTCGGTGGGGTCCGCCCTGGACGCCGTGCTCATCGCGGGCGTGCTGGCCGTCAACGGGCTGATCGGCGGCGCCCAGCGCAACAACGCCGACCGCGCGCTGCACCGCCTGACCGGCGCCACCGCGATCCCCGTGCGCGTGCGCCGCCCGTCGGGAACGGAGTCCGCCACGGCCGACGACCTCGTGCCCGGCGACGTCATCGAACTGCGCTCGGGCGACGCCGTCCCCGCCGACTGCCGGGTGCTCAAGGCCCGGGGACTGGAGGTCGACGAGGCGCCGCTGACCGGCGAGTCGCAGCTCGTCGCCAAGTCCGTCCTGCCGACCGCCGCGCTCGCGGTGGCCGACCGCTGCTCCATGGTCTACCAGGGGACGACCGTGGCGGCGGGCTACTGCCTGGCCGTGGTCGTCGCCACCGGCACGGCGACCGAGGCGCGGCGCGCCGCCGAGTTCGAGGACACCCAGGCGCCGCCGACCGGCGTCGAGCTGCGGCTGCGCGCGCTGAGCAGGCAGATCATGCCGGTCGCGATAGGGTCTGGCGTCCTGTTGATGGCCACCAACCTGATGCGCCGCTCCTCCATCGCCGGAGCGCTCGCCCCGGCGGTCAACCTCGCCGTCGCCGCCGTCCCCGAAGGACTGCCGTTCATCGCCACCGTGGCCGAGCTCGCCGCCGCCAAACGGCTGTCGGCGCACGAGGCGCTCGTCCGCAACCCCTCGACCATCGAGGCGCTCGGACGGGTCGAGGTGCTGTGCTTCGACAAGACCGGCACCCTCACCCAGGGGCACATCAGCCTGCGCAGCATCTCCGACGGCCGCGTGGAGCTCCCCGCCGAGAACCTGCCGCCCGAGTTCCGGCGCATCCTGGCGGCGGCGCTGCGCGCGGGCCCGAACCTCGACGGCGAGCGCGTCGTCCCGCACCTCACCGACCGCGCGGTCGTCAACGGAGCCGAGAAGCTCGGGGTCGACCCCACCGAGGGGCTTCCCGGCTGGCATCGGATCGCCGAGCTGCCGTTCGAGTCCGCGCGGGGCTACCACGCCGTGCTGGGCACGACCGAGCCCGGCGACCCGCCGCCGACCCGCACGCGACGGCCCTCGCGGCCGGGTTCGGGGCAGCCGCACGTGCTCACCGTGAAGGGCGCGCCCGAGGTCGTGGTCACGCGCTGCACGACGATGCTCAGCGACGGGCAGGTGGCGCCCCTCGACGACGAGGCCGCCACGTCCCTCGCCAAGGAGGTCGACCGGCTCGCCCAGCAGGGCTACCGCGTGCTCGCCGTCGCCGAGCGAGCCGCGTCCAGCCGTCGCGATCTGGACGAATCGCGCATCGACGGGCTGTGCTTCCTCGGCTTCCTCGGGCTCGCCGACCCGGTCCGGCCCACCGCGGCGCGCAGCGTCGAGCGGCTCGCCCGCGCGGGCGTCCGCGTCGTCATGATCACCGGAGACCACCCGAGCACGGCCGAGGCCATCGCGGCCGAGCTGAACCTCCAAGGCGACCTGCGCGTGATGACCGGCCCGCAGCTCGACCGGGTGGACGACGCCGCGCTGGCCGCGCTGCTACCGGACGTCTCCGTCTTCGCCCGGGTCACCCCCGCGCACAAGGCGCGCATCGTCGCGGGCCTCCAGCGGGCGGGCAAGGTCGTCGCCGTGACCGGGGACGGCGCCAACGACGCCCCGGCCATCCGGCTCGCCGACGTCGGCGTCGCGCTCGGCTCCCGCGCCACCCCGGCCGCGCGCGCCTCCGCGGACGTCGTCGTCACCGACGACCGCATCGAGACGATCGTGGAGGCCATCGTCGAGGGGCGTGCCATGTGGAGCTCGGTCCGCGACGCGCTCGGCATCCTGCTCGGCGGCAACCTCGGCGAGATCGTCTTCACCGTCGGGTCCAACCTGGTCGCCGGGCGCAACACCCTGAACGCCCGCCAGTTGCTGCTGGTCAACCTGCTGACCGACATGCTGCCCGCGCTCGCCGTCGCCATACGCCCGCCGAGCGCGACGAGCCCCGAGACGCTGCTGTCCGAGGGACCGGAGGCGTCGCTCGGCGACGCGCTCACCCGGGACATCTACACCCGGGCCGCGGCCACCGCGGCGGCGGCCGCGATGTCGTGGGCCCTCGCCCGCGTCACGGGCACGGCCACGCGCGCCGACACGGTCGGGCTGATCGGCCTGGTGTCGGCCCAGCTCGCGCAGACGCTGGCGGCCGGGGGCAGGGACCGGACGGTTCTGCTCGCGGCGTCGATGTCGCTGGTGTCCCTGTTCGTGGTGGTCTCCGTGCCCGGGCTCAGCCACATGTTCGGCTGCCGGCCGATCGGGCCTGTGGGCTGGGGAATCGGGCTCGCCAGCGGGACGGTGGCCGGCGTTGTGACGCGGCTGGGGGGCTCGTCCGGGGACCACTGACGCGGAGTCACCAGACGTTCACCAAACAGTCACCTCAAATGGGACAAATCACTGCATACATCCCGCATTATGGATGAAGCACCCCTAAATCCCTGTGAGGTTACCGTGTACAGCTTCCTTGCCACCGTCCTCGCCAAGGCCGCCATGCTGGTAGTGGAGGCCGTGGTGATCCGCCTCGTCCAAACCTGGCTCGACAAGGCCACCACCGCCACCGCCTAACCCTGGGGCCACCCCACCCGTGGCCCCAGCAAAAGACGGCTCACCACAGCCTCCCCACCACCGCCCACCAGCTCCCCCGGCTCCCCAGCCCCTCGACTCCCCACGTCGCCGGCTCCTCGACTCCCCGGCTCCTCAGGCTGCGCCCTCACCCCCGCCCCACACGGCCCCCAAACCGGCGCCGCGGCGGTGAGAAGGAACGACGGCGAAACCGGCGCCTGGTGCGGCGGTCGCCCAGGCGTACCGTCGTGGACGCCACGCGGCCCGGCTCGTTCGAGGGGTCAGCGTCCCGCGCGAAGAGCGGGTCACGTGCTCTGCCGGCCCTGGAAAGGTCCATGATGGTAGGCATCCGTCGTGGAGGTTCTCGGTTGGCGAAGCACCCGTACGTCCTGCTGTCGGTCGCGATGTCGATCGACGGCTACATCGACGACTCCTCGGACGCGCCGCTCGCGCTGTCCAACCAGGCAGACTTCGACCGCGTGGACGAGGTCCGAGCCGGATGTGACGCCATCCTCGTGGGGGCGGGGACGATCCGCGCCGACGACCCCCGGCTGCTCGTACGCTCCCCGACCCGGCGGGCGGACCGCGTCGCCCGCGGGCTCACCGAGACGCCCCTGAAGGTCACCATCACCCGCGATGGCGACCTGGATCCGGGCCGCCGCTTCTTCTCCCTCGGCGACGTCGAGAAGATCGTGTACGCCACGAGCCCCTGCGCGGACAAGGCCCGCGACCGCCTGGCGCACGTCGCCACCATCGTGGACGCCGGCGACCCGCTCGACCTCCCGGCCGTCCTGTCCGACCTTTCGGAGCGCGGCGTCACCCGCCTCATGGTCGAGGGCGGCCAGGCCGTCCACACCCTCTTCCTGACCTCAGGCCTGGTCGACGAACTCCACCTTGTCATCGCCCCTTTCTTCGTCGGCGACTCCAGGGCGACGCGCTTCGTCACCGATGGCGCCTTCCCTCGCAACCCGGCCAACCCCATGACCTTGGCCGAGGCCCGCCCGATCGGCGACGTCGTCCTCCTCCGCTACCTGCCCGCCGACCACACCTCCGGCCGGCCGCGATGACCGACGAACCGATGACCCCGAACCCGCCTGAGCACGACACCGAGGCCGACCTGCGGTGGCTGAACGAGTGCGTAGAGCTCTCTCGCCGCTGTCCCAGGTCCTTCACCGCGTTCGCCGTGGGATCGGTCATCGTCGGCGGCGAAGGCGACGTCCTCGCGACCGGCTACTCCCGTGAGACCGCCCCGCACGACCACGCCGAGGAAGCCGCCCTGGCCAAGCTCGCCCCAGATGACCCCCGCCTGGCCACGGCCACGATCTACACGTCCCTGGAACCCTGCACCACCCGCGCGTCCCGCCCCCGTAGCTGTACGGCCCTGATCCTCGCCGCCGGCATCCCCCGCGTCGTCTACGCCTGGCAGGAGCCCACTCTCTTCGCCTACTGCACCGGCACCGAAACCCTCCGTCAGGCAGGCGTAGAGGTGATAGAGATCTCCGAACTAGCCCCAGACGCACGCAAGGTAAACGCCCACCTGTTCAACGCCTGACCTCGCTTCCGCCGGCGAGGGTGAGCCTGTGCGCCCATCCATTGGTGCAGCAGTACCACCTGGTCGTGGCTTTGCCCGGCATCGCTAGCGGACAGGTTGGCGAAGAGTGCCTGCCGGCCAATGCTGCGCGAGTCGAAGCTATGCGGAATCTGAGCGCCTCAAGGGTCTAGAGTTAGCAGTTGATGGATAGGCATAACGGAGGTAGAGCGGTGTACGTCTCGAAGCTTGAGATCTCCGGCATACGTGGGTTTGAAGGACATAGAGAAGTAAACCTAGATTTTGCCCGAGAAAGTGGCACTTACGCGGGCTGGACAGTTCTTGCAGGACGCAACGGGTCCGGCAAGACCACATTGCTCCAAGCCATAGCATTGGCCCTGACCGGGCAATACTTTGTACGCGACATAGAGAGTTGGCGAGGATCCCACAGCACCATCAATTCATGGATTCGCGTAACCGTCCTACAGGACCAGATTTTCGATGGCGGCTTGGATTTCGGGCCATGGACATTCGAACTTAGATGGGATGAACCAGGCAATTCATACCCAGAGCCGAAATGGGCAGATTACGGCGGCAAGAGGAGGGCACCCAAAAACATGCGCTTCGCCAACGGTGACGGATGGTTTTACGCAGGATACGGGCCATTCCGAAGACTGTCTTCTGCGGCCCTTGGCGGTCATGACACAAAATCGCATGCACGGTACGCGGGCCTTCGAACTCTCTTCGATGAAGATGTGAGCTTGATCGAAGGGGTCAGTTGGCTGGTTGAGCAACATCTGTATCGACTGGAAAAAAAGCCGGGAGCGGAAGATCTCCTGGATACAGTGCTCACCTTGCTGGGTGACGGAATGCTACCGGACGGCTATCGAATCTGCCGCGTGGATTCCGATGGCCTGTGGGTGCGAAGAGGGAGTGAAGAATTTGCCCTCAGGCAGATGAGTGACGGTTACCGAACGGTCACGGCACTAGTAGTGGACATCATCAGACAGATGCATCTGGCCTACGGGAGACTTCGACTCGAAGAAAGTGAAGGCGTTTATTACCTTGCCTACCCGGGCGTGGTACTGATCGATGAGATCGAGGCCCACCTGCATGTTAGCTGGCAGAAGAAGATCGGCGAATGGCTGAAGATACACTTTCCTGCCGTTCAATTTCTCGTGACGACGCATAGCCCATACATATGTCAGAGCGCAGACTCAAATGGCCTGGTCCGGCTACCCGCTCCCGAGGAGCCAGAGTCTCCGAAGGTGGTTGATCTAGACCTGTACGAACGCGTGGTGTACGGAAGCGGAGATGACGCCGTTCTGACGGATCTATTCGGAGTGGACACTCCCTACTCAACACGCGCGGAGGAGATGAGAAGGAGACTTGGCAATCTTGAGACGAAAGTCCTGGCCGGCACCGCCTCTCCTGCAGAAATCGATGAATACCAGGCCCTGAGTGAGACGCTAACGAGCTCATTGACCGCGAGGGTGGACGAGGTTCCTCACGCATCGGACGCAAAGAGTGATTCGCGTTTCACGCGTTCAGCCAAACAGCAACCTCTTGGGACGTTTGGCACTACAGACGGCCAAATTGCACAATTGCGGCGCGGATAGCAGTACCGCACGCAATCTATGGAGGCTGGCCATTCAGGACCGGAGTCGCGTACGGGACCTATTACGCACAATGTCCACTGGTATCGAGCGATGCATGTACTGCGGGGACAATCGCGGCACGGATATCGACCATTTCGAGCCGATCAAGGTGGCCCCATTGCGCACATTCGAGTGGGTAAACCATCTCTTGGCCTGCTCCAGTTGCAATAGCAATGCCAAGAGGGACCAGTACCCGTGTGACGAAAACGGCCGCAGCCTACTCATCGATCCAAGTTCCGAAGATCCACACGAGCATCTCAGACTCCTGCTGTCAAATGGCATCTATGAGCCGATCAGCCTGAAGGGACGGGCGACCATAGACGTCTTTCAGCTCAATCGTGCAGATCTCCGCCGAGGCAGGGAGATGGCCTTCCCACGATGCAAGGCCATGGTTAGAGAGTATTCACGACTGATTGACGGAAGTGAACAAGAGGAAGCGGATCTGGTGATCTCCTCCTTGTGCGAGCAGCCATTCGCTGATGTTCTGGATGCCATGCACAGGTCCGCACATCTTCCTGGCGCGCCTATCGTCCTTGGTGGCGAAGATGTCGTAACTGCACTGCTGAAATCTCCGCTGAACTCGAAACTCTTCTTGTAGGCATCCAGTTAGGCCATATCCTCCGCGAGAAGTGGCCCCTGTTCAAGCACACTATTCAGCAGCCTTTATGCTGAACTGTCACCTCCCCGATATACCGCCTGCGATCGGTCGGCCCCAGAAGGCTTACGACAGTGTTCGAGCCTTTCGGGGTTAGAGCCAATCCACCTCCGGGATAGGGGTGGTCGTGGCGGCGGGACGGCCCGGGCGGGGGTCGCCTGGGCATCGGTGTCAGGCGGTTAAGCTGCATCAGAGCCATTCGCGGCATGACAGATCATCGCAAGGGAGTAGTGCCAGGATGTACAAGGAGTTCGCGATCGAGGCCGTCATGTGGCTGATCCCCATCGTCGTGTTGATCGGCATTGCCCTCATGGTCACCGCCGGCTGAACGCCCTGCGGTCCCGAGACCTTCGGAGGACGGCGCACCGCCATGGAGCGGGCGCCGTCTTCTTCGTTCCCGAACAGTCGTTTCCCCCACCACACGGCTCGCACGCACTCGGGGCACTGCCCGTCCGGTACCTGAGAAGCGCCTGAGCCGCCTGGGATTTTCCGTCGGAGCCCCGGGCTAGGGTTGGAACGACGGTGCGGGCACGGCGCGTGACGGGCGCGCCGCCGGTCATCCGGACGTACGCGGCCGCGTACGCGGGGGAGGTCTGATGAACCGCTTGAAGGACGCGACGAGCCCCTACCTGCTCCAGCACGCCGGCAACCCGGTCGACTGGTTCCCGTGGGGCGAGGAGGCCTTCGCCGAGGCGCGCCGCCGCGACGTGCCGCTGCTGGTCTCGATCGGCTACTCGGCCTGCCATTGGTGCCATGTCATGGCGCATGAGTCGTTCGAGGACGCCCAGACGGCGCGTCTGATGAACGAGCAGTTCGTCAACGTCAAGGTCGACCGCGAGGAGCGTCCCGATGTGGACGCGGTCTACATGAGCGCCACCACCGCCATGACCGGCCACGGCGGCTGGCCGATGACGGTGTTCGCCACCCCGGCGGGCCACCCGTTCTACGCGGGCACCTACTTCCCCCGGCAGCAGTTCCAGCGGCTGCTGGCGGGCGTGTCGCAGGCGTGGGCGCGCGAGCGTGACGCCGTGCTGGCGCAGGGCGCCCAGGTCGTCGAGGCGCTCGACCAGGTCACGGCCCTGCCCCCGGGGCCCGCGCCCACGCGCCGCGTCACCGCGGAGGCCGTGCGCGACCTGGCCCGCGGCTTCGACGCCGCGCGCGGCGGGTTCGGGTCGGCGCCCAAGTTCCCGCCGTCCATGGTGCTGGAGTTCCTGCTCCGCCACGGCACCCCCGAGGCGGCGGAGATGGCGGGCCGCACTCTGGAGGCGATGGCCAGGGGCGGCATCTACGACCAACTCGGCGGCGGCTTCGCCCGGTACAGCGTGGACGCCGCGTGGGTGGTCCCCCACTTCGAGAAGATGCTGTACGACAACGCGCTGCTGCTGCGGGTCTACGCGCACTGGTGGCGGTCCGGCGGGTCTCCCCTGGCGCGGCGGGTGGCGGTGGAGACCGCCGAGTGGCTTCTGCGCGAGATGCGCACCCCCGAGGGCGGCTTCGCCTCCGCGCTCGACGCCGACAGCGAGGGCGAGGAGGGCCGGTTCTACGTCTGGACGCCCGCGCAGCTCGCGGAGGTCCTCGGCGAGGAGCGCGGGGCGTGGGCGGCGTCGATGTTCGGCGTGACCGGCGAGGGCACCTTCGAGCACGGCACGTCGGTGCTGCGCCTGCCGTCCGACCCCGCGGACCGCGCCGTCTTCGACGACGTGCGCGCCGAGCTGCTGACCGCCCGTGCCGCCCGCGTCCGTCCCGGCAGGGACGACAAGGTGGTGGCGGCCTGGAACGGCCTCGTCATCGCCGGGCTGGCCGAGGCGGGGGCGCTGTTCGGCCGTCCCGACCTGGTCGGCGCGGCGCGTGAGGCCGCCGAGCTGCTCGACCGCGTGCACATCGACGGGTCGCGGCTGGCGCGCACCTCGCGGGACGGCCGGGTGGGCCCCAACGCGGGTGTCCTGGAGGACTACGCCGACGTCGCCGAGGGGTTCCTGACGTTGTACGGCGTCACGGGTGAGGCTCGCTGGTTCGAGCGGGCCGGCGCCCTGCTGGACACCGTGCTGGAGCGTTTCCCCGACGGCGCGGGCGGCTTCTTCGACACTGCGGACGACGGCGAGCGGCTGTTCCAGCGCCCCGCGGATCCGACCGACAACGCCACCCCGTCCGGGCAGTTCGCGGCGGCGGGAGCGCTGCTGTCGTACGCGGCGCTGACCGGCTCGGCGCGGCACCGCGAGGCCGCGGAGTCCGCCCTCGGCGCGGTGTCGGTGCTCGCCGAGCGGCACGCACGGTTCGCCGGGTGGGGCCTGGCCGTGGCCGAGGCCGCGCTGGCGGGGCCGCCGGAGGTCGCGATCAGCGGTCCCGTGGACGATCCTCGGACGGCCGCGCTGCGACGGGCCGCGCTCATGGCGGGCGTACCGGGAACGGTGATCGCCCTGGGCGACGGCGATGTGCCCTTGATGCGTGGGCGCGGCCTGGTCGGCGGCGAGCCCGCGGCGTACGTCTGCCGCGACTTCACCTGCCGCCTCCCCGTGACGACCCCGTCCGACCTCACCCGCGAACTCGGCGCGTTAACGGCCGGCTAGCGGGGGCTGGGCGGCATCAACCCGCGGGCCGGGTCAGGCCGATCGGACCGGGTCTCCGCATCACCTGCGGGAGAGGTCAGGCTGGTGGAGGTGGGGTTTCCGGTGGGGGCTGGTCCGGGGGCGGGATCTGCCCGTCCGGGTCGTCGGGACCGGGGCCGGGGGCGGTGGGGCCGCCGCCGTGGTCGTCGGGTGGGGAGGACGGGCCGGGGCCGCTCGGCGGGGAGTCGTTGGGGCCGGTGGTGGGCCGGTGGTCGCGCGGGGCCCTGTCGGGCCTCTGGCGGTTCTTGAACCCGGCGTCACCGCCGTTGCCGTTCCCCCAGGCGTTGCCGTTGTCGCCCCAGCCGCCGTACCAGTTGTTGTACTGCTGCTCGTAGGACGACGCCGGGAAGTCCTTCACCGGCTTGCCGGCCATGGCCTCGGACATGAACGCCCGCCAGACCTGCGTCGGCAGCGACCCGCCGTACAGCGCGCCGTACCCGGGCACGCTGACGGTCTTGTTGTCGTCGCGGAACATGTTCACGGCCGCCGCCAGCTGCGGGGTGTACCCGACGAACCAGACGGAGCTGGAGGAGTCACTCGTCCCGGTCTTGCCCGCGACCGGGCGGTCGTACAGCCGCGCGGCGGTGCCCGTACCGCCCTCGACCACCTGCCGCAGGGCGTACGTCGCGTCGGCGGCCGTGTTCTCGCTGTAGGCGCGCACGCCCTTGGCGGTGAACTTGCTGGTGCGCCCCTTCGCGTCGGTCACAGAGCGGATGACGTGCGCGTCGTGGTGCATCCCGCCGGCCGCGAACGTGCCGAAACCGGACGCCTGTTGGACGGCGCTGACCGACGCCGTGCCGAGCGGGAAGGTCGGGTAGTTCTTCTGCTTGGCGATCTGAGCGGCCGGGATGCCCGCCGCCTCAGCGGCCTGGGCGACCTTCTTCAGCCCGACCTTCTGCGCGAGGTCGACGAAGGCGGTGTTCACGGAGTCGCGGGTGGCCTCGACGAGGTCGATGGCCGAGCCGTAGGACGCGCCGCCGGCGTTCGGGATCGGGTCCTTGGCGGAGGCGACGCGGATCGGCGAGTTGCCCTCGACGAGGGTGTTGAGGTCGAGTCCGTTCTCCAGCGCCGCGGCGAGCGTGTACGGCTTGAAGGTGGACCCGGCCTGGACCTTCGCCGAGAACGCGTTGTCGTACTGGTTGGACGCGTCCCTGCCGCCGTAGAACGCGACGACCTCGCCGGTGTCCGGGTCGACGGCGGCGAGGCCGGTGCGCACCTTGCCGGACGTGCCGTCGGGCATGGTGTCGGTGACGGCCCGCGCGGCGATCGCCATGAGCTTCTTGTCGAACGTCGTCGTGATCTTCAGGCCGCCCTGCTGGATGTCCTCGTCCGAGTATCCGCGGCGGTTCAGCTCGGCCTGCACCTGGGCGAGGATGTACCTCTTCTGGCCGGTCGCCGACAGGAGGTTCTTCTGCTTGGCCAGTGTGGGAAAGGCCATCTCGGCGGCCTGCGCGGGAGTGATCGACCGGGTCTGCACCATCGCGTTCACGACGGTCTGCCAGCGCGCCCTGACCGCGTCCAGGTCGGCGCCCTTGGGGTTGGCGAACCGCGACGGCTGCTGGATCACCGCCGCGAGGTAGGCGCCCTGGGACGGGGTCAGCGTGTCGACGTCCCTGCCGAAGTACGCCTGGGCGGCGGCCTGGATGCCGTAGGCGCCGCGCCCGAAGTAGATCGTGTTGAGGTACTGCTCCAGGACCCAGGACTTGGGCTTGGACTGGTCGACCTTCAGCGCGATCATGATCTCTTTGAGCTTGCGGACGATCGACCGCTCCTGGCCGAGCCCGCTGTAGTAGTTCCGGACGAGCTGCTGGGTGATCGTGGAGCCGCCCTGCACCTGGTTGCCGGTGAACGTCGACCACATCGCGCGGGCCGTCCCTTGGAGTGAGACGCCGCGATCCTGGTAAAAAGTCCGGTTTTCTATGGATATGACCGCGTCACGCACCGGGACGGGCACCTTGTCGATCGAGACGTTCTTGCGGTTGACCCCCTGCCAGGCCAGCACGGTCTTGCCGTCGCGGTAGTAGTACACAGACCCCTGAGCGGTGGCCTCCTTCTGGGTCGTGTCGGGGATGGGCGTGAGGAACCAGGCGAGCGCCAGCAGCCCGACGGCGCCCAGGATGGCCACACCACCCGCGATGAGAAAACGGTGGAGAAGACGGCGCCTCGGCCGGCGCTTCTTCCCTGCGTCCCGCACGGCGTCCCCCCGATCTGCGGCTCAGCTACCCCCGTGAGCTGGGCGGATCGTTCACGATAAACCATAAATACCGATGTCCGGCGCGTCGAGTGACCGGTCGATCTCTGTATGAACAGGCTCGCAGATTTCCAGGTGGATGCATGGGAGACGCTCCCGGTTACCCCGGATCGGTACGGACGGCGCCTGCTGATTGCCACGACTTCGTCCGAAACGTCGGGCCCCGAAAGCCACCGACGGACCCGGGACTCCAGGCGCGTGGGCCCCGCCGGGCTAGGAAGCGGTGTGCCGGGGGGTGTCGGCCACCAGCGGCAGCACGCGGTACGCGACCGGCGTGTCCAGCGCGATCACCGACGACGTGCGCATCACGCCCTCGACGTCCACGATCAGGTCGATCACCCGTTGCAGGTCGGCGTTGCTGCGCGCGACCACCCGGCACAGCATGTCGTCCCCGCCGGTGATCGTGTGGACCTCCAGCACCTCGGGGATCGCGGCGAGCAGCCCGCTCACGGGGTCGTGCCCGGCGATCTGCCGGATCTGCAGCGTGACGAACGCGGTCACCTGGTACCCCAGGGCGGCCGGGTCGATGTCCGGCCCGAACCCGGTGATCACGCCGTTCTCGACCATGCGGTCGAGCCGCGCCTGGACGGTCCCCCGGGCGACGCCGAGCCTGCGCGACGCCTCCAGGATGCCGACGCGCGGCTCGGCGGCGAGCAGGGAGATCAGGCGCACGTCCAGACCGTCGATCGTCATGCTGTACAGGATTACCGCCCATGAGGCGGTTTGGCCAGTCAACTTGTCCACTAAAATTAGTAACACTTGCACAGAAAGGCCACAACATCTGAGAGTTGGCCTCATGAGCGATGCATTTCCCGTACATGGCATGGATGCAGTGGTCTTCGCGGTGGGCAACGCAAAGCAGGCCGCCCACTACTACTCGACGACCTTCGGCATGCGACTGGTGGCCTACAAGGGCCCGGAGACGGGGAGCCGCGACGAGGCGGCCTACGTGCTGACCTCGGGCAGCGCCCGTTTCGTCCTGCGTGGTTCCCTGCGCCCGGACACCGAGATCGCCTCCCACGTGGCGCGGCACGGCGACGGCGTCGTCGACCTCGCCCTGGACGTCCCTGACGTCGAGGCCGCCTACGCCCACGCGCTGAAGGCGGGCGCGCGGGGTCTTGAGGAGCCCCACGTCGTCGAGGACGAGTACGGCAAGGTCGTGACGGCGGCCATCGCCACGTACGGCGAGACCCGCCACACGCTGATCGACCGCGCCAACTACAGCGGCCCGTACCTGCCCGGCTACGTGGCCGCCGAGCCCATCGTGGCGCCGCCGGACAAGCGGCTCTTCCAGGCCATCGACCACTGCGTGGGCAACGTCGAGCTCGGCAAGATGGACGAATGGGTGGACTTCTACAAGAAGGTCATGGGGTTCACCAACATGGCCGAGTTCATCGGCGACGACATCGCGACCGAGTACTCGGCGCTGATGTCCAAGGTCGTCGCCGACGGCACCCGCAAGGTGAAGTTCCCGCTCAACGAGCCGGCGGTCAGCCAGAAGAAGTCCCAGATCGACGAGTACCTGGAGTTCTACGGCGGCCCGGGCGTCCAGCACATCGCCCTTGCCACCAACGACATCATCCGGACCGTCGAGCGCATGCGCGAGGCCGGGGTCGAGTTCCTGGACACGCCGGACTCCTACTACGACGACCCCGAGCTGCGCGCCCGCATCGGCGAGGTGCGCGCCCCCGTCGAGGAGCTCAAGCGGCACCGCATCCTGGTGGACCGCGACGAGGACGGCTACCTGCTGCAGATCTTCACCAAGCCGGTGCAGGACCGCCCGACGGTGTTCTTCGAGCTCATCGAGCGGCACGGCTCCCTCGGCTTCGGCAAGGGCAACTTCAAGGCGCTGTTCGAGGCCATCGAGCGCGAGCAGGACCGCCGCGGCAACCTGTGATCGTTCTTTGCGCGACCCCGGCTTTGCGGTGAGCGCCGCCTGGTGATCAACGCTTCATGCGATCACCCGGGACCGGGCCGCCGTACGACGGACCGCCACCAGGCGAGCCCACGTACGGCGGCGACACCCCGCCATACGGCTACGGGGCCGACGAGCCGCCGTACGGACGCCGGGCGGCGCCGCTCGGCGGCCGGGTGCGGCGGCTGGTCGCGGGTGTGATCGACCTGGTCATCGTGGGCGTGCTCACCTCGCCGTTCTCCGCCACGGCGGTGGAGCGGGGGCCCACGGGGGACCTGACCGCCGTCCACACGGGCAACGGGCTCGTGCTGGGGCTGATCTGGTTCCTCTACTTCTGGCTGTTGACGGCCTTCTGGCGCGGCCAGACGGCCGGCAAGAAGCTGATGCGGCTGCGCGTCGTGCAGGACCCCACCCAGGAGCCGGTGACGGCCGGCCAGGCCGCTGTCCGAGAAGCCCTGTATGGCATCTTCAGCGTGGTGTGTTGCCTCGGTCTGCTGGACCTTTTGTGGATTCTCTTCGATGGAAAGAAGCAGGCTTTGCATGACAAAGCCGCCTCTACCATCGTCGTAGATGCCTGATGACCTGCGCTTTCTCGCGTAGGCTGCGGGACATGCAGCTCTTGTGGCCCAAGCGGCTGACGACGGCCGTGCTGTCGGCGACCCTCCTCGGAACCGGTGCCTGCGCCCCCTCGAACGGCGCGACCATGCCCGCCACGCCTCCCACGGCGGCTCCCGCGCCCGGCGGCACCCAGGCGTCCGACACCGGTGGCTCGATCGGCGCGACGGGCATCGGCGACCCGGACTTCCCGACGGACGGCAACGGCGGCTACGACGTCGCCCACTACGGGCTCAAGCTCGCCTACGACCCACCGACCAAGAACCTGTCCGGCGTGACGAGCGTCACGGCGAAGGCCGTCCATAACCTCTCGCGGTTCAACCTCGACCTGCACGGCTTCACCGTCCGCAGGGTGACCGTCGACGGCAGGGCCGCGACCTTCACCCGCGAGGGGGACGAGCTGACCGTGAGCCCCACCACGGAGATCGCGAAGGGCTCGTCGTTCGAGGTCGCCGTCGACTACGCCGGCAAGCCGGACCCTGTGCGCAACTCATCCAACCTCGGCACATACGGGTTCATCCCCACCAAGGACGGCGCGTTCGTCACCAGCGAGCCCAACGGCGCCAAGACCTGGTTCCCGTCCAACGACCACCCCGCCGACAAGGCGACCTTCGACTTCGACATCACCGTCCCGGCCGGCACGACGGTCATCGCCAACGGCGAGCTGCGCGGCAGGCCGGTGAACGGCGGGCCCACCACCACGTTCTCCTGGCGCGAGTCCCATCCGATGGCCACCTACCTCGCGACGATCACGCTCGGGAAGTTCGACGTGAAGACGGGCAGATCGCCGGGCGGCATCCCCGTGTACGCCGCGACCGACCCGGCGTTCCGCCGGCGGCTCGACTACCTGTACACGACCTCGGCCGCGGTCACCGACTACTGGTCGAAGGTCTTCGGACCGTACCCGTTCTCGTCCACAGGCGGCGTGATCGACGATTTCTCCTCCGGCTACGCCCTGGAGAACCAGACCAAGCCGATGTACGGCGGCTTCGACCCTGACCAGAGCATCATCGCCCACGAACTGGCCCACCAGTGGTTCGGCGACAGCGTCAGCATCACCCGCTGGCGGGACCTCTGGCTCAACGAGGGCTTCGCGACTTACGCCGAATGGCTGTGGTCGGAGCACAACGGCGGCCTGAGCGCCGCCAAGACCTTCGAGGACTACTACAGCGCCAGGAACGCCCCGATGTGGCGGTACCCCCCGGGCATCGCCCAGAAGCAGGACCTGTTCAACAACTCGGTCTACATCCGCGGCGCGATGACCCTCCAGGTCCTGCGCGAGCGCATCGGCGACCAGAAGTTCTTCGACCTGCTCAGGACCTGGACCACCCAGCACAAATACGGCAACACCACGACCGACGAGTTCATCAAACTCGCCGAGTCGATGTCCGGCCGCAAACTCGGCGACCTCTTCGACGCCTGGCTCTACAAACCCGAACGCCCCGCCCTGCGCTGACCCTCCGGGTGAGAAGAGCCATCCGTCACTCGGCGGCGCGCGGCTCCTCGGGCGTGCGGGTGACGGACGTGCCGAAAGGCTCGCCGGACGCCTGAGAGGTGTGCCACCAGCGGGCCCAGACGGTCTTGCCGGGACCACCGGCGGACGGAGTGACGCCATGCTCGTCAGCCAGGGCGGCGACGATGAGCAGGCCCCTGCCGTGAACGGCGTCCATGCCGAGATCGAGATGCCGAGGCAGGTCAGGCCCGTGATCGGTGACCCGGACGCACAGCTCCGCCGGGGTGGCCCACAACGAGAGCCTGATGGGCGGCTCGCCGTAGGTGACGGCGTTCGCGAAGATCTCGTCGACGACGAGGACCACATCGTCCGCGAGTCGACCGAGTTCCCAGGCGACGAGGGTGCCCTCGACGAGGCGGCGGGTCTCGCCGATCACTGAGAGATCGTCGGGAAGATCCCAACAGACGGTACGGAGGCCGCCGGGTGTAACTGGCATCGATGCTCCTGGAAATGACGGCCGGGCATGCCGGGCCGGGGCAGACGTCTGGGATGAAGCGAGGGCGACCCGCTCGGCCTCCCGCATCAGCGTGTGCAGTTCCTCGACAGCACACGCCCTCACGATGAGCGGTTCGGGTACGGGCCACGTGGCGATGGCGTAGAACCGCCTGCTGCCCACGCCGTACCAGACGGACCAGGAGGCCTCGATCTGGTCCATCTGACAGGCGGCGGCACGTTCGGCGACGTCCCATCGCCGCCGTACGGCCCCCCTCGGCCGGCGCCCCACGCCGGTGCCGCCCCTGCGGCCGCGTCCCATGGACACGTCTCTTCATATGACCGCCACCCACCGGAGAACCGGTCGGCCGATGACGCCGATCGGCTCATGGACGCAACGGGACGTTGTGGCACTACTAAGGGCATGCACGGGATCGGACCTCCGTCGTCCGTTTCAAGGGGTTCGTCCGGCCATCACCACCATGGCGAGCCCCGCCTGTTACCGTCGCCTTACCATCACCCTCAGCGACGATCTATGCGGCTATAGTGAAGGCGCAGGGCTCGGAGTTCACTGCCCGATTTCGAGGCGGGAGCCTCCATGATCAGAACCTACGAGGCCGTGGTCGTTCCGGGTCTCCTTCAAACGGCCGATTACATGGTCGCTGTATTCCGTGGCGGACAGGTGCTCAACGAAGCGGTTTTCGAACGACACGTCCAAGCCCGGCTCGCACGTCAGGAGATTCTGAAACGTCGTAACCCGCCCACGCTGGTCGCGGTGATCGATGAGGCCGCTCTCCAGAAGAACATCGGAGGTCCGGCTGTCATGCGAGACCAGCTAGAACACCTCGCTGAGATGGCTCGTCACCCCCATATCACCATCCAGGTCCTGCCGAACTCCGTGGGAGCGCACCCGGCGCTGGACGGACCATTCGTTATCCTGGACTTTCCATCCCCCGACGACCCGAGCCTGGTCCATCTGTCCACGCTGACCGACAGCCTCTGGCTGGAGACTCCCGAAGAGATCCGGCGCTACACCCTCACCTACAGCCAGGCCCAGGCGTCGGCGCTGTCTCCCGACGAATCGGTGAGGCATCTGTTGGAACTTCATGAACAACTTCAACACGAATAGAGGCGTGAACAGTGGATCGCAGCGCCGCGCTCACCTGGCGCAAGAGCATTCGCAGCACCTCGAACGACAACTGCGTGGAAGTCGCCTCCCTCCCCGGCAGCGGCAGAGCGATCCGCGACTCGAAGAACCCCAGCGGACCATTCGTGCGCCTGAGCGGCAATGCGTGGCAAGCGTTCGTCACCGCCCTGAAGCAGGAAGATCTCGGCTGACCCCTGTACAGAGACGTGAGGTCAGAGCAGCTTGTGTGGCACAAGACCTACCGAAGCGGAGCAAACGACAACTGTGTTGAGGTGGCGTCCCTTCCCGGTGGAATCAGGGCCGTTCGCGACTCTAAGCACCCGAACGGGCCATTCCTGCGCCTGGCCGGCAATGCTTGGCAGGAATTCATCGGCAGCCTGAATGCCTGAAAGCGGACGATCTTACAACCATGCCCTACTCGCCGGCCAGATAGCCGATCGCGCGTTCGTCAAGCTCCTGGGCGCAACGCGCGCCACGGCGCCGGAAACGAGCCAGGTCCCGCCGCATGTTCTTGACCGCCTTGCGGGTACGGACGGAGTGCACGCCCTCCATGTGGTCCATGGCACGGCCCCAGGTGGCGCAGGCCTGCTCGATACCGCCCTGCTTGAACTGCATCTCGGCTTCGGCGACCAGGTCCAGGGCGATGATGCGCGCGTAGGTGCCGGCGGGCCGGGAGGCTGCGGCCCGCGCGTAGTGCTCGGCCGCAGTCCGATGGTCGCCAAGTGCCTCGAAGACTTTCGCAGCCCGAGAGAACACCGATCCGGCGGGCGGCCCCCAGGCAAGGGCCCAGAATTGCATTTCATTTCCCTGATCGGCGTAGAGCAAGGAGCGCACCCGATCGGCCTCGGCCACCGCCGCAGGCCGCCGACCGGTTTTCGCCAAGGCATGAGCATGAACGACGCGGAAGAGAGCCTCGGTCTGGGCGTCCACCTTGCCCTGCGCACGACTCAAAGCGGTCTCGGCCAGAACACGACACTGCTCGTGGTGGCCGAGCTTGAGTGCCTGCATGGCCATGGACCGCATGATGAAGCCGTCGTGCCCGACCACTTCGGACCCGTACGGCGGCGACTACAAGCAGGGCTTGCATGTGACCGGAAGTGACCGGATCGGGGGTGGCGGCTTCACCATCGCGGGTGACCGAATCGAGGCGGCGACCATGATCACGGCCGCCGCGACGACCGGCGGCACCATCCACCTGAACGGCATCATGGTCAGCGACCTGCCCCAGGGCCTCACCCATGTCCTTCAAGAGGCGGGGATCATGCTCGGCGACGACTTCAACGCAGGCGTTCGAGCCGTCCCGCACGGCCCACTGAGGGCGGTGACGGCCGCGACGGGGCCGCATCCGGGTCTGCCCACCGACACCGCTCCGCAACTGGCGGCGATGCTCACCCAGGCGCACGGCACCTCGCTGATCAGCGAGCGCGTCTATCCCCGCCGCGATACCCACGTCACGGGGCTACGTGCCTTTGGCGCGGACATCTCCTCAACTGGCCCGACGATCCACGTGCGTGGCCCCGTACGCCTCACCGCCGCCCAGGTGGAGGCCGCCGACATCCGGGCTGTGACGGCGCTGTTGATCGCCGCCCTGGCGGCGGAGGGGACCTCTACGATCCGGGGGGTGTACCACTTGCGGCGCGGCTATGGCCGGTTGTTGGCCAACCTCGTCGCGCTGGGCGCCGACATCACCACCGACGCGGAGGCTTAAAGATGTCCCTACCGTTCACGGCCGACGACACGGCTCGGCTCGCCGAGATGTTGCACCAGGTGGTCGCTCTCGGCGCCACTCCCGGCGGTGTCGTGGTCTACGGAACGGCCGCCGGGGACCGGCACGTCCTAACGGCTGGCGCAGTAGCGCCCGAACTCGGCGACCTCACGCCTACCGAGCACACCAGATACGACATCGCCTCATTGACGAAGGTCGTCGCAACGTGGCCCCTGATCGGGTCTGCTCTCGAATTCGGCTTGCTTGATCTTGACGCCCCCATCCGCAACGCCCTGCCCGCGATGAACGGCGAAGCGCCCAGCGGTGAAGCGACCCTGCGTCAACTACTCGCACACACGTCAGGCTTGCGAGCCTCCACCCGTCTGGACCAGTATCGCGACGCGGACGCGCCGCTCTACGAACTCCTGTGCCGCGAACCACTCGAAGATGCCCCCGGCGCTCACCGGTATATCAATCGTGGTTATATCTTGCTCGGCTTGGCCCTGGCACACGTCAACGGGCGGCGACTGGACGAGATCACCGACGATCTGTGGAACTCCCTCGGCATGCCGTTCACCACCTTTGGGCCCATCGCCCGCACGCCGCAGGTCGCGCCGACCGAAGAACGCATCCCTGGCGCCCCGCGCATTTGGGGCGCCGCGCACGACGACAACGCCGCGCTGCTGGGCGGCGTTGCGGGGCACGCTGGCGTTTTCTCCAGCGGTGCGGACCTGGCCACCTACGCCGTACATCTGCTCACCGCGTACACAGATTCCGCCTCCAGTTTGGGGGGTTGGCTACGGGTGAGCCTGATTCCACAGGCCACGATCGAGCCGGGCCTTGAACGCGGGCTGTCGTGGATCTTGGCCGGGGGCGGCCAAATCGCCTATCACCACGGCTTCACCGGCACGAGCCTCTACCTGGCTCCGGAGACGGGTCGTTACCTGGTCATCTGCACCAACGCCGTCTATCACGGGACCGCTCGTACGAGGATCGCCCCGCTGCGAGCACTCGCCCTTAAAATCATTGCCGCCACTTGACCTCGAAGGAACCCAGATGGGTGCGCTGGCCAACCACACCACATTGCGCCTCGGCGGCCCCGCCGGAGCGCTGCTCACCCACACAGATCCCACCGCGTGGCCCGATCTCGCCCACGCCATTCACCGTGAGTCCGTACGGCCGCACCTGCTCGGCGGCGGCAGCAACATTCTGGCCGCCGATGCGGGACTCGCAGGCTTGGTGATCCTCATGGCGACCCGGGGTATCACGGCCCACCTCACCGCCGGCGGCGATGTGGAGGTCACCGCCCAAGCGGGCGAGCCGCTATCCGCTCTTGTCGACTACACGGTGGCCGAGGGCCTGTCGGGGATCGAATACCTCGGCGGCATTCCCGGAACCACTGGCGCCGCCCCCATCCAGAACAGCGGCGCCTACGGTCAGCAGATATCGGATGTACTAACCCAGATCACCGCCTATGACTGGCAGTCGCACACGACTACCCGGCTGCTCCCAGCTGCCTGTGCTTTCGGCTACCGCACGAGCGTCTTCAAGACCCAGCCATGGCGATGGACCATCCTCACTGTGACCCTGCGGCTTCGCCTCAGCGCAATCGCTGCCCCCGTGGCCTACCGCCACCTCGCCGAAGAACTCGGCGTTCCCCTTGGCACCCGACCCTCACTGGCCGAAGCGGCTGAGGGAGTTCTCGCCAACCGGCGTGCCCGCGGCCTCCTCCTTCCGAAAACCGGCCCAGACTCGCGGCAGGCGGGCTCGGTCTTCCTCAACCCACCTGTCAGCGCCCACCAGGCAGCGGCGATCCATGCTGCGGGCGGCCCCGTGATGCGCGACCTGCACGGCGTTCAACGTGCCAGCGCGGGGTGGCTCCTCGAGCAGGCGGGGTATCGCCCAGGGTGCCGCCTCGCGGCCGGCGTGTACTGTTCCACTCACCGGACCTTGACCCTCACGGCGCGCGAGCGTGCCACCGCCTCGGGCTTCGCTGCCGCACTGCGAACACTGGCCACTGAGGTGCATACCGCGACCGGCATCCGCCTGCGTCCTGAGCCAGTAATGCTCGGCTTCGATTCACAACCTGTGCACAGCAGCGCCGACTGGGCGTGACCGCCCACTACTGGACGGATAACAGTCGTGATCTCGAACGCGGCTATATGCCCCTCACATCCGCCAAGCCAAGGATCTAGTTGAAGATCAGTTTGTAGCCGAAGCGGCGGAGGCCTGCGAGGACCTCGTCGCAGTGGACGGGGCCGCGGGTCTCCAGGTGGAGCAGGACCTCGGCCTCGTCCAGGTGCAGGCGTGGGTTCACGCGTTCGTGGCCGACGTCCAGGACGTTGGCGCCGAGATCGGCGAGGCGGGCGAGCAGCGTGGCCAGGGCGCCGGGGCGGTCGGGCAGGCGGATCCTGAACGCGAGGTAGCGCCCGGCGACCGACAGGCCGTGGCGCAGGACGCGCGAGAGCAGGAGCGGGTCGATGTTGCCGCCCGAGAGCACCACCACCACGGGCGGCTCGAAGGCGCGGGGCAGCTCCAGCAGGGCCGCGACCCCGGCCACGCCCGCGGGCTCGACCACGAGCTTCGTCCGCTCCAGGCAGAGCAGCAGGGCCCGCGACAGCGACTCCTCCGAGACGGTGACCACGCTGTCGACCAGGTAGTGGATCATCTCGAAGGTGATGTCGCCGGGACGGCCGACCGCGATGCCGTCCGCCATGGTCGAGGTCGGCTCCACCAGCACGGGGTGCCCGGCGGCGAGCGAGGCCGGGTACGCGGCGGCCCGCTCGGCCTGCACGCCGACGATCCTCACCCCCGGACGCATCGACTTCACCGCGAGCGCGACCCCGGCGGCGAGCCCGCCGCCGCCCACGGCCGCCGTGATCGTGCCGACCTCGGGGAGCTGCTCCAGGATCTCCAGCCCGACCGTGCCCTGTCCCGCCACGACGTCGGGGTGGTCGAACGGGTGGATGAAGATCGCCCCCGTCTCCTCGGCGTGCTGCCGCGCGGCGGCCAGCGCCTCGTCCACCGTGGACCCGGCGAAGATCACGTCGGCGCCGTACGCGCGTGTGGCCTCCACCTTGGGCAGCGGCGCGCCGTGCGGCATGAAGACCATCGCCTTGCATCCGAGCAGCCCGGACGCCAGGGCGACCCCCTGCGCGTGGTTGCCCGCACTCGCGGCCACGACCCCGCGCGACCGCTCCTCCTCGCTGAGCCGGGCGATCCGGACATAGGCGCCGCGTATTTTGAACGAGCCCGCCCGCTGGAGGTTCTCGCACTTGAGGTAGACCGGACCGCCGACCATCTCCGACAGAAGCCGGGAATGCAACAGCGGTGTCTGGACGATCACGCCGTCCAGCAACTCACGTGCGGCGACCACGTCGTCGTAGGTCACCTCAGGGCGTGCCATGCCCGAAGTCTCCCACTCCCTCAAATCAACCGCCGCCACCGGGCCACCCCCACTCGTCCCCCGCGAGAGGGCCTTCCCGGGCCTGCCTTTACATAAGCCGCCATATCCCCATCCGGTCGACATCTCCGCCCATGCGCGAGATCGATTCGACATCCGTGCGGACCTGCGCCAGTTTCGAAGGTGCGGGCGACCGCCGGCACCTCCTGTGAACGACATGACGGCCGCTACCTGACGTGAGAGAGTGCAGATCATGTTGAAGATTGATCAGCGAGGCGGAATCACGGGTGTCGGCTACGAAGGCTCTGACCTCGAAGGCTTCGTCCGGCGACTGCGTCACCTGGGGGTGACGATGCTGATCGACGTACGCCTCAACCCGATCTCACGTAAGCGCGGCTTCAGCAAGACGGCGCTGTCCACAGCACTGGCGGATGCGGGGATCGTTTACGAACACATGCGAGAGCTGGGCAACCCGAAGTGGAACCGGGCGGGCTTCGGGGGCACCTCCGACGAGCTCAGGGACGCTCGCGACGTCTATGCCCAGTCGCTGGACGGCAGCGATGCCCGCGAGTGCCTGGAGCGCGTCGCCCTTGCCACCCAGCGGCACATGGTGGCCGTCATGTGCTTCGAGGCCGAAGAACACCGCTGCCACCGCCAGTTGGTGCTGGAGGCGGTTCGCGAGCGATTCAGCTACCAGATCTCGGCTTAGCACGCCTTGGGTAGACGACGCCGAGGATGATGAAGCTGCGCGGGTGGGCTTGCTGGTTGCCAACGTAGAAGATCGTGTCACGGTCCCGTGAACACATCAGATCCCAGAATTTCTCACGGATCACGCGCTCGACGCTCGCATCGTCTTGGTCGTTGAACCTGCGCTGCAGGGCGACGATCTCCCAGTCATAGATGCCCTGCCGATGCGTGGGGCACCTGGCCGAGTGACATCGATAGCGGTACCACGCCTTGAATCTGGGTGCTTGAAGAGCGGTAAGAGGCGCGGAGTCCAAGATATCGAGTTGCTGTACGTATCGAGTGATCTTCGCCTGCTCATCCTGAGTCCACCCCGGGTGAGGCTTGATGTCGAGCCCGAGAACCTCCTTGGGACGGATCGCTGCGAGCGAGCGTGCACCCGGCCGTTCTCGGGCCGCGTCGATCAGAGCGCACATCGAGCCCTCGACATAGTCATCGACATAGGACATGCGACGGTCCCAATCCTTGATGTGCCTCTCCACGACGAAACTATCCGCTCGCGGACGCCAGCTTTCCGACCGCGGGTCGCTGGTGTTGGGCTTCGCCTCCACGGTGACGATGTCGTACTTCTTGAATCGGGAGTCACTGTCCAGTTCGCGAAAATTGATCGGATAAAGTCGGATCCAGCCTGGGCTGCCGAGATCAAGACTCAGGGCCGCGACACACACGGTCTCGCCGTATGTTTCGGAGGGGTTCGGCGCAGCCTTCACCGTGATCAGGACTCTCAGGCGCTGATACCGGGAATCAACGGGTTTGGGCTGGATCGTTCCAAAATCCGGGCCGAAAAGGGAATGCTGCGCCACCGTCACCCCTTCAACACACCACCTGTATTGCCGACTCAGAAAGACTAGCTTTACGACCTCTTGACCGCAGCTCCATGCGCGGACGGCCAGTCAGCATCGTTGAGGCGCGGAGCAGGGGTCTGGTCAGTTGAAGGCGGCGGTGAGGCGGGTGTGGAGGGTTGGTTGGGCGTCGGGGGTGGTGTGGAGGGTTGTGGTTAGGCCGGTTTGGGCGGATTCGGCGAGGATGTCGAGGAGGGTGGCTAGCTGGGCGGGGGGTTCGTCGGCGAGGAGGTCTTCGGCGTGGTCGATGACCAGGGCGACCTTGCCGGCGGTGGTCAGGTCGCGGAAGGAGTCGGCCAGGGCGTCCCAGTTGCGGCCGAAGTAGCCGGGCAGGCGCAGAGCCCGCGCCGCCTCCTCGAAGAAGGCGGCGCGGGTGCGACACGCGCGCCCGTCCACGACGTCGCCGTGACCCCGGCCGGGATCCCCGGCGGCGGGCGCCGGGGCGGTGGACACCGTCAGCCAGTGCGGCAGTGGACGTGCGGCGGATGTCATGGAAGTTCCTAGAGCCTGTAGAAGTCGGTGTAGTGGTTCGGGGAGAACCAGACCGCGCCGGTGCTGCGGTTCACGACGATGCGGTACGCGTCACGCGCGGCGCCGCGCGCCCGCGAGTACACGTCGTACTCGTTGTAGGTGCCGCTGGCGGGAAGCTGACCCTCCCGGTTCTGGAAGGTGCCGCCAGTGTAGTTGTACCGGCCGTCGGGCCAGGTGTACCAGCCGGCGGTGGTCGGGTAGCCCTTGCTCGACCAGACGCTCGCGGCGTAGCGGGCGTCGGAGCAGCGGGAGATGGTGCAGGAGCTGTAGACCGCCGCGTCGGCGGGGGTGACGCCCGCCACGAAGGTCAGGGACATGAGGGTGGCGAGCAGGACGGTGAGCCGCGCGGGCCAGGCGAGCCGGGGGCGTTGCAGGGTGTGCACGAAGCCTCCTTGCGGGGGTGTTACGACACTCGTCAGGATCTCCGCTCAAATCGGGTCAGATAAAGGCAAAGACCGCCAAAGCTCCGGTGAACTTTTCACAGCATGACGGTATAAATCGGCCCAATTAGGATGCATGGCACAACTAGCCCATTCCACCCCGTTCGCCCCCGTGATAAGGCGTCCAGCGTGTCCGACCGGCGGCGCGCGACCGCCGGCACGGATCGCCCTCGGGAGAGGGCCGGCCGTCCCTGCCGTGAACCGCACGGACCGCGACCAGTAGCCGAACATCGGCCTGGCGACGTCGGAGGCGCCTGGTCCCGGCGCCTGCGGCACAAGGTCTCAGGCGGGGCCGGTCCAGTAGTGGTCCTCGGCGAGGATCAGGGCGGCGGCGCCGATCAGGCCGGCGTCCTGGCCGAGGGCGGCGGGGACGACGCGGACGCGGGCGGCGAACTCCATGCGGACGTGCGCGCGCAGGGCCTGCTCCAGCGGCTCGAACAGCAGCGGGCCCGCCTGGGACAGGCCGCCGCCGATGGTGACGAGGTCCAGGTCGCACAGGTGGGTCGCCGAGGCGACGGCGATGCCGAGCGCGCGGCCGGCCCGGGTGAAGGCGCTTCGCGCGATCGGGTCGCCCGCGGCGGCGTCGAGGGCGAGCTGACGGCCGCTGGCCCGCGCCGCCTCGACGTACAGCCCTCCGGCCACCGGCCCTCGGGGCGCGCCCACCCCCTCGGACGCCACACCCGGCGTCGCTCCCCCGTCAGACCCCACCCGCGGTGTCCCGGCCGCTGCCGCCCCCACGCCCGGCGTCGCGACCGCTGCCGCCCCCACGCCGGGCGTCGTGACCGTTTCCAGTGCCGCGTCCGGCCCTGCGGGTTCCGTGCCGGAGCCCGGGATCCAGCCCTGGGTGAGGGCCCAGGAGGCGAGGCCGGGGCCGCGGCTGATGGCCTCCAGGCAGCCGCGGCCGCCGCACTCGCAGGCCGGGCCGTCCGGGTCCACCATGACGTGTCCGATGTGCCCGGCGTTGCCCGTGCCGCCGTCGATCAGGCGGCCGCCCAGGATGAGGCCGCCGCCGACGCCCGTCGAGACGACCATGCCGAGCATGTTGTCGCTGCCCCGGCCCGCTCCGCGCCAGTGCTCGGCGGCGGCCATGCAGATCGCGTCGTTGTGGATGCGCACCGGGACGCCGGGAAAGCGCGCGGCGAGTCGGTCGCGCAGCGGGAAGCGGCGCCATCCGGGCATGTTGAGCGGGGACACGTGGCCGTCGGGCCAGCTCATCGGACCGCCGCAGCCGATTCCCACGCCGATCGGATCGGCGCCGGGCACGCGCCGGACGACGGAGTCCACCAGCGCGGCCAGGGCCTCCCACAGGGCCTCGGCGTCGCCGCCGGGCGGGGTGGCGACGCGATCGGCCACGATGATCTGCCCGGTGGGGCCGACCAGGGCGGCGGCGAACTTCGTCCCGCCGATGTCGACCGCCAGCACCGCGCCGGACCCGTCCGCCGGGTCCGCGTTCCGTGTGATCCCCGCGCCGTGCGCCGCGTCGTACGTCACCTGAGCCCTGCCTCCCAGACGTCCGGAGCGGGAACGTCCGTTACTCCGTCGCGGGACCCGCGCGCCCGCGATGTACAGGATCACACGCCGGGCGAGCACGGCGGTCACCAGGGCGTCAGGCCCTCGCGCCCTCAGGGCGTCACGGCGCCGGACCTGGCACCATCAATCGGACCTGGCACCATCGACGGGACCCGGCGTCATCAAGGCGTCGAACCCGGCACCGTCAGGGCGTCAGACGCGGCGCGCGGCCCTTTCGCCGCCGGGGCCGTCCGGGCCGCTGGAGAAGACCAGGATGGACGCCGAGAAGCCGTGGACGTGGTTGTGGCCGGCGACCGGGCCGACCTCGCCGGCCGCGAAGAACCCGGCCATGCCGATCGGGCCGAGCGTGTCGTGCAGCGCGAGCGCGTCGTGGTCGGGGCTGCCGAACATGGCGGCGCCCCGGCCGTTGCAGGAGAACAGCAGCGCCCCGTCGATGCGCCCGCGCTCCTCGACGTGCGCGTCGAGCAGCTCGTACAGGTCCTCGTCGGCCGCGGCGGCGTCGCGGACCTGGAAGCGGACGCTCTGGCCGATGTCGAGCACGTCGCCCACGGCCACGGCCTCGCGTTCGGGGTCGATGCCGAGGATGCCGCGGATCAGGAAGTCGCCCCGCTCGTGGCTCTCGGCGTACTCGTCCATGGCGATGCCGATCTGCAGCCCGGAGGCGACCAGTTCCCGGTCGTCCTCGTCGAGCCCGCTGACGATGTCCTCCAGGCGGGCGAGCGCGGGCTGGCCGGCGAGTTCGAGCAGCAGGTTGTCTTCGGAGCGGGTGACGACCATGGTGGGGCCGATCGGGCGGCAGCCCTGGCTGACGACGGTGCTCACGTTGACGGGCCCGCTCAGCATGACGCCGATCGCCCCCTCGGTGTACATCTCGCCGCCGGCGAACAGGCGGACCGAGCCCTGGCCGCGCATGCCGTTGGCGAGCCCTCCGACCAGGGGCAGGTCGCCGAGGACGTCGGAGGAGTGCTCGACGAAGGCGTCGGTGGGGAAGCTGTACGGGTCGGCGAGCAGGATCGCCACCCGGTCATCCGGATCGCGGTCGGGAAGACCGATGATCACGAACCGGTCCTCCATGCGCAGGGTTTCCAGGACGAACGTCGTCACGCGGGCGCCGTCCAGGCTGGCCGCCCAGGCGCTGACCGCCGAGGTGTGCTCGACGCCCTGGCTATCGCCGATCACGCCGGTGGCGCTGCACCCGATGACCTGGGCCCCGGGCGCCATGCGCATGGCCCGCAGCCCGGCGCGGGAGACCTCGTCGGGGTCCTCTCCGCAGATGAAGAAACACACCAGGTCCGGCGGACCCGACAGGCCGGAGAGCGCCTGGCGCACCGCCTGCTCGGCGACGGCTTCCAGGTCGGAGCCCACGGCGAGACCGTCCGCGAACCGGCTCGTCAGCACTGCCACACGCCTCGCCTCCCCTTCCGCGCGAGTCGTTGTGTGTCGCTGGGTTTTGACCCTCTTGGCCGGATTCTCCCCACTACGGGAGTAACGACGCGCGCGTAGCGTCACACAATGGTCAAGATCCGAAATGTGTATAAGCTGCCACAAGCTTCCCCCGCGACGTAGTCTCGTTCCCGTGCATGAATCGCCCACACCGCGAAGTGAGACCCCGCAGGCCCGCACACTGCGTGACCTGCGCGAAAGTGGACACACCTATCGCACGGTCAAGGCGGAGATCCGCGAGAACCTGCTCGCCAGGTTACGCGCAGGCGAGCCCAGATTCCCGGGCATCGTCGGATTCGACGAGACCGTGCTCCCCCATCTTGAGCGGGCCCTGCTGGCGGGACACGACCTGGTGCTGCTCGGCGAGCGCGGCCAAGGCAAGACGCGCCTGATCCGCACGATCACCGGCCTGCTCGAGGAGTGGACGCCCGTGATCGAGGGGTGTGAGATCAACGACCACCCGTACGCGCCGGCGTGCGTCCGCTGCGTCAAGCTCGCGGCCGAGCGGGGCGAGGACCTGGAGGTCGCCTGGAGGCACCGGGAGGACCGGTACGGCGAGAAGCTCGCCACGCCGGACACCTCCGTCGGCGACCTGATCGGCGACGTCGACCCGATCAAGATCGCGGAGGGCCGCACGCTCGGCGACCCGGAGACGGTGCACTACGGCCTCGTGCCGCGCACCAACCGCGGCGTCTTCTCGGTCAACGAGCTGCCCGACCTGGCCGAGCGCATCCAGGTCTCCCTGCTCAACGTGCTGGAGGAGCGCGACATCCAGGTGCGCGGCTACAACCTGCGGCTGCCCCTGGACGTGCTGCTGATCGCCAGCGCCAACCCCGAGGACTACACCAACCGCGGACGGATCATCACCCCGCTCAAGGACCGCTTCGGGGCCGAGATCCGCACCCACTACCCGATCACGCTGGAGGACGAGCTCGACCTCATCCGCCAGGAGGCCGCCCTCAACTGGAAGGTCCAGAACGGGCTCCCCCTCGCCACCGAGGACGGCGCGGGCCTGAGCGCCGAGCTCCCCGACCACATCGTGGAGGTCATCGCCCGCTTCACCCGCCTGGTCCGGGAGTCCACGGCGGTGGACTCGCGCTCGGGCGTCTCGGCGCGCTTCGCCATCGCCGCCGCCGAGACCGCCGCCGCCTCGGCCGTACGGCGGGCCGCGATCACCGGCGAGGAGCGTCCGGTGACCCGGGTGGCCGACCTTCCGGCCGTCGTCCCGACCCTGCGCGGCAAGGTCGAGTTCGAGGTCAGCGAGGAGGGCCGCGAGGTCGAGGTGCTCGCCCACCTGCTGCGCCGGGCCGTCGCCGAGACCTTCCGGGGCACGCTCGGGGGCATGGACCTGTCCGCGCTGCTGGACAAGTTCACCGAGGGCGTCCAGATCGAGTCCGGCGAGCTGACCACCGCGACCGACCTGCTCCAGCGGATCGGCCAGGTCAACGGCCTCGCCAAGATCATGTCCGCGGTGGGCATGGGCGAGGGCGACGAGTCTCCGGGGCACGCCGCCGCGGCGCTGGAGTTCGCCCTGGAGGGCCTCTTCCTGATGCGGCGCCTGTCCAAGGACGAGGTGGACGGCGGGGCCGTCTACCGCACCTGAGGCGCGTTTCCCGCGGGCGGCGTGCCGGCTTCGGTACGCCGTCCCGCGAGGCGTTCCCTGGATCGGTCACTTCATCGCACATCGGACATCTGACGATTAGGCTGCCAAGTGATGAGCGGATACCGATACGGCGAGTACCACGACGGACCCGATCCGCTGGCACCGCCGTACGACGTACGCGCCGCGCTCGACGAGATGGGCGACGCGATCCTGCAGGGCTCCACCCCCCTCGACTCCCTTCGTGATCTGCTCCGGCGCGGCCTGCCCGGCGCCCCGGACCGGCGCGGGCTGGACGAGCTGCTGCGCGAGGTGCGCAGGCGCCGCCGCGAGCTGTCCGAGCGGGGCAATCTCTCCGGCACGCTCGACCGCGCCCGCGCGCTGCTCGACAAGGCCATCGGCCAGGAGCGCGCCGAGCTGTTCCCCGACCCCTCCGACGAGGCGCGGCTGCGCGAGGTCGAGCTGGACTCGGTGCCGTCCGACACGGCGAGCGCCGTCCAGCGGCTCGGCTCGTACGAGTGGCGCTCGGCGGCGGCGCGGCAGACGTTCGAGGAACTGCGTGATCTGCTGCGCCGGGAGGTGCTCGACAGCCGGTTCCGCGGCATGCGCGAAGCCCTGGCGAATCCAGACCCGGAGGCGATGAACCGGGTTCGGCAGATGATGTCGGATTTGAACGACATGCTCGACCGGGACGCGCGCGGCGAGCACACCCAAAATGATTTCGAGCAGTTCATGGAGAAATACCGGGATTTCTTTCCGGAAAATCCCCGTAACCTCGATGAACTCATCGATATTCTCGCCCGCCGCGCCGCCGCCGCCCAGCGGATGCTCGCCTCCATGACCCCCGAGCAGCGCGCCGAACTGCAGGCGCTGATCGACCAGACCCTCCAGGACGCGGGCCTCGCCGAGCAGATGGCCCGCCTCAGCCAGTCCCTGTACGCCCGCCGCCCCGACCTCAACTGGGACTCCTCCGAGCGCATGGACGGCGAGCAGGGCCTCGGCATGGGCGACGCCGTGACCGCCCTGGAGGAGCTCGCCGACCTGAACGACCTGGAGGCGGCCCTCCAGCAGGACTACCCCGGGGCCCGGCTGGACGACGTGGACGAGGCGGCGATCCGCCGTGCCCTCGGCCGGTCCGCCGTGGACGACCTGGAGGCCCTCAGGCAGATCGAGCGCGAGCTGGAGCGCCAGGGCTACCTGCGCCGCCAGCGCGGCAAGCTGGAGCTCACCCCCAAGGCCGTGCGCCGGCTCGGCGAGACCGCCCTGCGGCGGGTCTTCGACTCCCTGGACGCCGGGCGCAGGGGCGACCACGACCAGCGGGACGCGGGCGCGGCCGGGGAGCTGACGGGCTCCTCGCGCCCGTGGCGGTTCGGCGACGAGCAGCCCATCGACGTCGTCCGCACGCTGGTCAACGGCGTGCGGCGCGGCGGCGCGGGCGACCGGGTGTCGCTGTCGGTGGACGACTTCGAGGTGGCCGAGACCGAGCGCCGGACCGCGGCGGCAGTGTGCCTGCTGGTCGACCTGTCGTACTCGATGGCGCTGCGCCAGACCTGGGCGCCCGCCAAGCAGACCGCGCTGGCGCTCCAGGCGCTGGTGGCCTCGAAGTTCCCTGGGGACGCCGTGCAGATCATCGGTTTCTCCAACTACGCCCGGGTGCTCCAGGCCGAGGAGCTGGCGAGCCTCGAATGGGACATGGTCCAGGGCACCAACCTGCACCACGCCCTGCTCATCGCCGGACGCCACCTGGACCGGCACCCGGACTTCGAGCCCGTGGTGATCGTCGTCACCGACGGCGAGCCGACCGCCCACCTGACCCGCAACGGCCGCTACTGGTTCGAGTGGCCGCCGTCCCGCGAGACGCTGGAGCTGACGCTCTCCGAGGTCGACAAGATGACCCGGCGCCGGGCCACGATCAACGTCTTCATGCTGGCCACCGACGAACGCCTGAAGGAGTTCGTGGACGAGGTCGCCCGGCGCAACGGCGGGCGCGTGTTCTCGCCGAGCGCCGACCGGCTGGGCGAGTACGTCGTCAGCGACTTCCTGCGGTCCCGCCGCGCCCGCTGAGGCCACCGCCCCTGCCCCCGCCCTGCTCAACGCCGGATTTGCGGACAATCACCCTTATCGTTGCGGCGTGCCGGGAACGATGGAATCACTGGCATTCCGAGGCGCCCGCCGACCGTTAATCGGTTGCCTATTCAAATGCAAGCGCCGAGGATATTTATTGGCAGTATGCCGACGACGGCCCCCCTGAGGCGGTTCCACCGTTTCGCCTGTCGTGAAAGGAGGGTGCCATGATCGCGGCGGTCGCTCTCCTCCTCGTGATGGTCCTCACCGTCACGATGTTCGAGCTCACCGTGAACAACCGATTCAACGCGCAAAACCCGACCAAGCAGGACGAGGCGGACGAGATCACCGAGTCCGCCATGGGCAGGCCCGACGTCCCCCGGTCGTGAGATTGCCCGCGGTTGGGCCGAGACCGTTCCCTGGCTGATCACCCAGGCGATAGCCTCGGCGGCATGTCGTTCCTGGACAAGCTTCTGCTATGGCTGCACATCGGCTTCGCGATCTTCGCGATCGGCCCGGTGACCGTCGCCACCAGCTTCACGCCGCGCTACATCCGCGCCCGGGACGTCGGCGTGCTCCGGCACCTGCACCGCACCACGCGCGTCTTCGGCGTCCTGACGCTCGCGGTGTTCCTGTTCGGGATCGCCCTGGGCCGCAGCGCCCTGGCCAAGCCCTACCTGTCCGTCTCGATGACGCTCTTCATCGTGGCGGCGGTGCTGCTGGTCATGATCGAACGCGACCAGCGCACCGCCGTACGCGTGCTGTCGAGCGAGACCCCCGAGGACGACGCCAAGGTGCAGACCGGCAGGATCGCCACGCTCTCGTCGATCACGGCACTGATCTGGCTGGTGATCCTCGTGCTCATGGTCTGGTTCAACCCCTGAGCCCGGGACGCGACGGCGGCCGCTAGTCGCGCAGCGCCTCGGTGAGGTCGGCCAGCAGGTCGCCGATCGTCTCGATGCCCACCGACAGGCGCACCAGGTCGGACGGCACCTCCAGCGCGGAGCCCGCCACCGAGGCGTGGGTCATGCGCCCCGGGTGCTCGATCAGCGACTCGACGCCGCCGAGCGACTCGCCCAGCGTGAACAGCTTGGTGCGGTCGCACACCCGCACGGCTTCCTCCTCGCCGCCGGCGACCCGGAACGACACCATGCCGCCGAAGCGCCGCATCTGCTTGGCCGCGATCTCGTGGCCCGGGTGGCCCGGCAGCCCGGGGTAGAGCACCTCGGTGACCCGCGGGTGCGACAGCAGCAGGTCGACGACGCGCTCGGCGTTGTCGCAGTGGCGCTCCATGCGCAGGGCCAGCGTCTTGACGCCCCGCAGCGTCAGCCAGGCGTCGAACGGCCCGGCGACGGCTCCCATCGCGTTCTGGTGGTAGGCGAGGCGTTCGCCGAAGTCGCGGTCCCGGACCACCAACGCGCCGCCCACCACGTCGGAGTGCCCGCCGACGTACTTGGTGGTCGAGTGGACGACGATGTCGGCGCCGAGCGCCAGCGGCTGCTGGAGGTAGGGCGAGGCGAAGGTGTTGTCCACGATCAGCAGCGCCCCCGCTTGCTGGGCGATCGAGGCCAGCGCCTCGATGTCGGCGATGCCGAGCAGCGGGTTGGTGGGCGTCTCGACCCAGATGGCCTTGGTCTCGGGACGGACGGCGGCGCGCACCGCGTCCAGGTCGTGCAGCGGGACCGGGTCGAAGAGCAGGCCCCAGCGCGAGAGCACCTGGGCGAACAGGCGGTAGGTGCCGCCGTAGGCGTCGTCCGGGATGATGACGTGGTCGCCGGGGGCGCAGACCGCGCGCAGCACGGTGTCCTCGGCGGCGAGGCCGGAGGCGAACGCCAGGCCGCGCGTGCCGCCCTCGATGGCGGCCAGGCATTCCTCCAGCGCGGTCCTGGTCGGGTTGGCCGAGCGGCTGTACTCATAACCCGCCCGTAGCCCGCCGACGCCGTCCTGCTTGTAGGTGGACACGGCGTAGATCGGGGGCACCACCGCGCCGGTATGCGGATCGGCCTCCTGGCCTGCGTGAACGGCCAATGTCTCGAAACCTTCTATCATGCACCCACGCTATCGCCCCATCCTGAGGAGGAGCCCCTGCTCGGTCCCCTACGGCGGAAGAACGAGCCCTGGATCGGCCGATCGTCCGATGGCAGGAGGGCGGAACATCCTTATTGTCGAGTCATCGTGGTGAACGTACCGGTCATGAAACGGACATGATCGCCGCGGTCGGGGACGTCAAGGCGGCTTCCGCCCGCGACGGCCGACGACGGGACCAAGACGATGCTCGACGTCATCGGCGGGCTCACCACCCGCCGCGCCGGCTGGGTGCTCGCCACCTGGCTCGCGGTGCTCGCCGCCGCGCTGGTCACCTGGCCCGAGGCCCTTCCCGGCGGTTACGGGCCCCTGCCCGTCGGCCCCGGAGGAGCGGCGGGGACGGTCCTGGCGCTCCTCGTCCTGATCGTCGTACTCAGATCCCCGGCCGCGGCGCTCACGGCCGTGCTCGCGGCGGTCGCCGTCCACTGCCTGTCCGCCGGGCTGCTCATCGGCCTCGGCCTGCCCCCGGCCCCCGATGTGTTCGCCTACGGCACCGCCGCCGGGTCCGCCACGATGCTGGCCCACCGCGTCCGGGAACGCCTGCACGCGGCCGAGCCGCCCGCGCGGGCCGTCGTCACCGCCCTCGAACAGGTGGGGGCGGTCGTCGCCACCTCCGGGGCCGCCTGGATGGCCGCCTGCGCCGCCCTCCCCCTCGGCGCCCTGCCTCGCGGCCTCGGGCCGTCCCTGGCGCTGACCTCGGCGGTCCAGATGCTGGTCGTCCTCACCCTCGTGCCGGCGGTCCTGGCTGTGCTGGGCGGCTCCCTGGCGTGGCCTGGGCGGCGCCGTACGGGGCCGCCGACCGCCCTCGCGCGGCTGGGACGGGCCGTCGTCGCCCGGCCGGGCGCGTGGACGGCCGTGACGGCGGCGCTGATCCTCGCGATGGGGGCGACCGGGCCGGTGCTGGAGCCCGAGCCGCTGCCCTTCACGGTGATGGCGGTCGCCGGGGTGCTGGTCGCGCTGGTGCTCGCGCTCGTGCTCCGGAGCCTCGTCGCCCCGATCTACGTGACCACCGGCGGGTTGCTGGTCGCGTGGGCCGCGGGGACGGCCGCCGCCGACCCGGGCCGGCAGCTCGCCGTGTTCATGTTCTCCCTGGTGACGAGCGTCGCGTCGGCGGTGCTCGTCCTGGCCAGGGTGCGCGCCGCCACCCGTGCCGGTCGCGACCCGCGGACCGGCTCGGCGCTCGCGGTCAAGTACGCGGGCCCGCCCGCCCTGGCCGCCCTGCTGGCCGCGGGAACGCTGACCGCGGGCGGCTCGGGCGTCCTGTCAGGCCTGTGCCTGGCGGCCGGGGGCGCGGGGCTGGCGCTGGTCATCGTCCCGGGGCTGGCCGCGACGCTGGGCGGGCGGGCGTGGTGGCCGGACACCGCCCCGGAGGCCACGAGGCCGGCACCGGCCCCCTCCCCGGAGCCGGTGGACCCGGTGGACGCAGTGGACGCGGCGGGCGTGGCCGGGAGGCGCTAGAGGTCCTCGCCCGTCCCCCCGCGGCCGACGCGCGAGAGGAGCACGGGGTCGGCCAGGGCCAGAAGGGCGAACGAGCACACGCCGAGGATGAGCAGGATCACACCGAAGACAGTCATTTCCCCTCCATTCACGATCCAGCATCGCCGCCGCGATACCCGTCGCGCCTCACCAGGAAGTTCGAGATGACCATCGGCCGATCGTCCGAATGGCCGATCCCGTAGTCCGCCGTCCGGTTTACGCTCGATGTCCGTGAGGGACGCCCCCCGGATCGTCTGGTGGATCCAGCGGATCAGCGAGATCGCGCTGGTCTGCTGGCTCGTGGTGCTCCTGCTCGCCGACTTCGCGCTCGCCGCCTTGCTGCGCTACGGACAGGTCGCCGTCCCCCTGATCGGGCTGGTCGGCATCGGCGCCTACCTGTGGCGGCGGCGGTTCCGCGTCCAGGGGGTCGTGCTGCTGATGGCCATCTCGGTGGCCGTCTCGATCGTCATGTTCGCGCTCCGGTGGCGCGGCTCCCCCGGCTTCGCCGAGAGCGGCGCCCTGCTGCTGCTGACCGTCGGCGTCCTGCGCTGGGTGCGCCCGCTGCGGACCGCCGTCGTCCTCACGGTGCTGTCGATGTTCACCCTGCAGTTGAACAGCGGCCTGCGCACGCCCGACAACATGGCCGTCTTGTGGGGATTCATGCTGTTCGTCCTCTGGGCCGTCGCGATGGGCATCGGCAGCTACCTGCGCTACCAGGTCGAACGCCGCGAGCAGACCGTCCACGCCGTCCGCAGGGCCGAACGCCTGGAACTGGCCAGGGAGCTGCACGATCTCGCCGCCCACCACATCACCGGCATCGTCGTCCAGGCCCAGGCGGCCAGGACCGTCGCGGCGCAGCGGCCCGACGCCGTCGTGCCCGCACTGGACGCGATCGCCGGGGCCGGGTCGGAGGCGCTGACGTCCATGCGCCGGCTGGTCGGCGTGCTGCGCGCCGAGGACGACGCGGCGCGCAACCCCGGGGTCACGTTCAACGACCTGCGCCTGCTGGTCGAGCGCTTCGCCGCCGGAGGGCCGCAGGTCGCCTTCGACATCGCCCAGGGCGTCAGCGAGGCGTCACTGGCCCCGGAGGTGCTCACCACCCTGCACCGCGTCCTGCAGGAGTCCCTGACCAACGTCCGCAGGCACGCCCCGGGCGCCCGCTGGGTGCAGGCCGACCTCAGACACGCCGAGGGCGGGGCCGTGCTGCGCGTACGCAACCACCGGTCGGGCTCGGACCCGCGCTTCTCACGGCTCGGCGGCGGGTTCGGGCTGGTGGGCATGAGCGAGCGGGTCACCGCCGTGGGCGGCCGGATGTTCGCCGGCCCCGCCCCGGACGGCGCCTGGGAAGTACGCGCCTGGTTCCCTGTGCTCATGGCCGCGCCTTCGCCACGGCGGTTCGGGCCGCCCCTCTAGGCGGCGCCGCTGGCGAGGTAGGCGAGGAGGTCCTGGCGGGTGACCAGGCCGACGGGCTTGCCGTCGTCCAGGACGACCGTGGCGTCGGCCTTCTCCAGGGCCTCGATCGCCACCGAGAGCGGCTCGCCGGCGCCGATCATCGGCAGCGGCGCGGACATGTGGTCCTGGATCGGGTCCTCGCCGGAGACCTTGCCGCGGTAGAGGCCCTCCAGCAGGTCGCGCTCGACGATCGAGCCGACGACCTCGGCCGCCATCACCGGCGGCTCCTCCTTCATGACCGGGAGCTGCGACACGCTGTACTCGCGCATGATGGCGATGGCCGTGCTCACCGACTCGTGCGGATGGGCGTGGACGAACTCGGGCAGGCCGGCCGTCTTGCGGCCGAGCACGTCTCGGACCAGCCCTTCCTCGCTCGGGCTGGTGAGGAAACCGTAGTCGGCCATCCAGTCGTCGTTGAAGATCTTGGACAGGTAGCCGCGCCCGCCGTCCGGGAGGAGGACGACGATGACGGCGTCGGGACCGGCCTCGGCGGCCACCCGGAGCGCCGCCACGACCGCCATGCCGCACGAGCCGCCGACGAGCAGCGCCTCCTCGCGGGCCAGGCGGCGGGTCATGCCGAAGGAATCCTTGTCGGAGACCGCGATCACGCGGTCGGCGACCGTGGTGTCGTAGGTGGCGGGCCAGATGTCCTCGCCGACCCCCTCGACCAGGTACGGACGCCCGGACCCGCCGGAGTAGACCGAGCCCTCCGGGTCGGCGCCGATGACCTGCACGCGCCCACCGGAGACCTCCTTGAGGTAGCGCCCGGTGCCGCTGATCGTGCCGCCCGTGCCGACGCCGGCGACGAAGTGGGTGATGCGTCCCTCGGTCTGCTCCCAGATCTCGGGCCCCGTCGAGTGGTAGTGACTCGCCGGGTTCTCCGGGTTGGAGTACTGGTCGGGCTTCCAGGCGTTCGGGATCTCGCGGGCCAGCCGGTCGGAGACCGAGTAGTAGGACTCGGGGTGGTCGGGCGCCACCGCCGTCGGGCAGACGACGACCTCGGCGCCGTACGCCCGCAGCACCGCGATCTTGTCCTGCGCGACCTTGTCCGGCACCACGAACAGGCAACGGTAGCCCCTGTCCTGGGCGACGATCGCGAGGCCGACGCCCGTGTTCCCCGAGGTGGGCTCCACGATCGTGCCGCCGGGGCGCAGCGCGCCCGAGCGTTCCGCCGCCTCCACCATGCGCAGCGCGATGCGGTCCTTCACCGAGCCGCCGGGGTTGAAATATTCCACTTTGGCCAGAACCTGACCCGGCACGCCGGCGGTGACCTTGCGCAGCCGGACGAGCGGAGTGTTGCCCATCAGCTCGATCAGCGAATCGTGTACGCGCACCGGGAATAACACCTCATTTACCGAGCTTTGTCAGCTTACCGATGCCGGAGTTCCGAGGGGGTCAGGTGGTCGTCCAGCGTGTTCAACTACTCACCGTACCGTCACGACCACCGCCTCAAGGGACAGGCGTCCGCGAGTCGCGCCCCACGCGTACCGGTGCCGCCGCGATCATAGTGCTCAAAACAGGCGGCAACCCAGAAAACCAGCCAGGAACCACGTAAGCCGTGGTCACTGCACCCCCTGAAACCAGGACGGAACCAAACAACGACGTAAAATACTGACCAAAGAAGGGAACAGCGGGCATGGTGATCTGGACGCCGGGGACCGCTCAGGCGGCCCGCCGGATCGCGACCGCGGCCGCGCTCGGAGGCGGAGGCGCGACCGCGCTGGGAGCGGCCGTGTACGGCCTGCTCATGGCCGAGGCGCTGCTCGCGCGCAAGATGGTCGGGCGCCCGCACGGCATGGACGGGCCGGACGCCGACGGGCTCTACGGCACGTGGGCCTCCGAGGGGACGGCCGAGCCGATCAACCCGGCCGAGCCGATCAACCCGATCAACATGGTGATGCTGGGCGACTCGACGTCGGTGGGCCTCGGCATGACCGACCCGAACACCACGCCCGCCGTGCAGCTGGCCGGCGGCCTCGCGGCGGTGGCCGAGCGGCCCGTGCGGCTGAGCGTCTTCGGGCGCTCCGGGGCGGTCTCCGCGGACCTGCCCTTCCAGGTGGACCGCGCCCTGCGCACCGACCCCGACATCGCGGTCATCTTCGTCGGCGCGAACGACGTGACCACCCAGACCAAGCCCCCCCTGGCCGTAGGGCATCTGAAGACGGCGGTGCGCAGGCTTTCTGATTCGATTAGCGAATCGTAGTCATGTCGTGGCATGCTGTTACCAGCACGCCCGGCGCCCAGGCGACGTCGGGCACCCTCCCCGGTCAGGCTGTGCAGGCCTGGCCGGTCAGCGTCCGGAGGGACGTGCTCGACGGGCCGGCGGCTCCAGTTGCCGGCACCAGGGCACGAAGACGATTGGTGAATACCGGGCAGCTCGTTGTGCCTTGATTCTGTGTAACGCACAGGATCGCTAAGCCAATCAGAGACGCTACCAACAGTCCGTTAGCGTCTTGCGCCGCGTTGGGGTTGTGGCCCGAGCCTCAATCCGAGCGCGGCGAGGCATCCCAATCGATTTACCTCGCGGCGGCCATCGCCGCGGAGGAGCCCGGCACCGAGGTCACCGCGACCCGCGTCGCCGGCCGCGCGACCGGCCCCCAGGGAAGATGGGCCGCGATCCTTCGCCGCCGGCCGGGGGCCATGCCTCGTACCGCCTGATGACGGTCACCCTCCGCGGCAGAGTCGTCACTCTGCCCACATTGGAGTGCAATGCCCGTGTTCCGGCCCCTCACGAAACCGGCCTTGGCGCTCGCCGGGGTGCTCGCCCTCACCGGCTGCTCCACCAGCAAGGCGGCCACCGAGGAGACCCATCGCACCTGGCGCAACGCCGAGGTCAACGCCGTCAGCCGAGCCGCCGTGGCCGCGGGCGTGGCCACCGTCACCTCCATGACGCCGGACGGCTCGCTGGAGACCGCGGCCCTCGACCTGAGCAGCGGGAAGAAGCTGTGGGCGCACCCGGCGGAGATCGCGGGCCGGCTGCCCGGCATGGGGGTGCAGCCACCCGCCGCCGTACAGACCAACCCAGGCCAGACCACCCCCGGCCAGGCGGTCGTCGCCGCGGTCGCCCCGGCCGGGCCCGGCGGCAAGGGCCGCACGTGGAACGCCACGCTCGTCGCCCGTGACGCGCGCACCGGGCGCCAACTCTGGACCCGTCCGGTGCACTCGACCTTCGGCCCGCAGCCCTGTGGCGGCCGCCTGTGCCTGTCGGAGAACACCGCGCTGGCCTCGGCGCGCATGGTCGTGCTCGACCCGCTCACCGGCGCGGTGCTGTGGAAGGTGCCCGGCATCGCCGAGGTCGAATGGTCCGACTCCTCAAAGGTCGTCATGCTCCACCTCGCCACGCACCCCGTCCTCGCCTCGCACGACGTGAAGACGGGCAAGCCCGCCTGGCGGCTCCCCGTCGAGCAGGCGCTCAGCCCCGGCGTCGACCTGTCCGGCGGCTGGGCCTTCGGCGCGTCCGGCGGCGACCTGGTCGGGTACGTCGCGCCGTACACCCCTCCCGGCAAGAAGAAGGCGTCGTCCTTCGGCCTGTTCTCGGTCGCCCTCGCGGACGGCACGGTCAACTGGCTCCGGCCGTCGGTGGTCCGCGTGTACCCGAGCGGCAGCCCCGGGTACGCCCCGGTGGTCCGCCCGGTGGACGAGCGGGGGCAGTACGGCGGATTCGCCCGGCTCGACCCGGTGTCCGGCCGGGTGCTCGGCCAGATCACCGCCGACCAGGTGCCCGGCACGGGCTGGTGGCTGGCCTTCCCCGGCGACATGGCGCGGCTCGACTTCCTCAAGCCCGGCGCGTCCGGGGCCGCGTTCGAGCTGCCCTCGGGCCGGCCCACCCCCGTGGGCGGGCGGCGCGGCTGGTCGTTCTGCGTCACCGACCCCAAGCCGCTGCCGCTCGCCGGCACTCCCGGCGGCTTCTACTCGGTGGCGTCGCTGTGCGAGTTCGACCTGGCGACCGGCAAGCGCGTGCCCGGGTCCGGCGCGCCGCCCGTGTGGTTCACCGGCGGCCAGGACGGCTGGCGCCTCTGGCGGGACGAGAAGGGCGCGCTGAACGCCGTTGAGGACGCGAAGGCCACCGCCCCTGGCATGTACGGCTGACCGCCGCTCCGGCGGCCGAGGGCCCGCGGTCGCGCGCCGGGGCCCTCTTTACCGTACATAGTTCTGTTTCTAGGCCCCCGTGACGTGGCATCCGGCCTACCGCGCGGTAACCTCCGCAGTGGGAGCCCCGCCCGGCCACGAACTCAGGAGAGCCACATGCCCGAGGCAGTCATCGTCGCGACCGCACGTTCGCCCATCGGCCGAGCCTTCAAGGGGTCGCTGAAGGAGATCCGTCCCGACGACCTGACCGTTCAGATGATCAAGGCCGCGCTCGACAAGGTGCCCCAGCTCGACCCGAACGACGTCGACGACCTGATGCTGGGCTGCGGCCTGCCGGGCGGCGAGCAGGGCTTCAACATGGCCCGCGTGGTGGCGGTGCTGCTCGGCCTCGACGGCGTGCCGGGCACGACGGTCACGCGCTACTGCTCGTCGTCGCTGCAGACCACGCGCATGGCCTTCCACGCCATCAAGGCGGGCGAAGGGGACATCTTCATCTCGGCGGGCGTCGAGATGGTCTCGCGCTTCACCAAGGGCAACTCCGACACCCTGCCCGAGACCACCAACCCGCTGTTCCTGGACGCCAAGGGGCGCACCGACAAGCGGGCCGAGGGCGGCGGCCCCGAGTGGCGCGACCCTCGCCAGAAGGGCCTGCTGCCCGACGTCTACATCGCCATGGGCCAGACCGCCGAGAACGTCGCCGAGTTGAAGGGCGTGACCCGTCAGGAGCAGGACGAGTTCGGCGTCCGGTCGCAGAACCTCGCCGAGAAGGCCCTCGCGAACGGCTTCTGGGAGCAGGACATCACCCCGGTCACGCTGCCCGACGGGACGGTCGTCGGCAAGGACGACGGGCCGAGGGCCGGCACGACCTACGAGGCGGTCTCGCGGCTCAAGCCGGTCTTCCGGCCCGACGGCACCGTCACCGCGGGCAACTGCTGCCCGCTGAACGACGGCGCCGCCGCGCTGATCGTGATGAGCGACGTGAAGGCCGCGGAGCTGGGCATCACGCCCCTGGCGCGCATCGTGTCGACCGGCGTGACCGGCCTCTCACCCGAGATCATGGGCCTCGGGCCCGTCGAGGCGAGCCGGCAGGCGCTCGGACGGGCCGGGATGGCGATCGGCGACGTCGATCTGGTCGAGATCAACGAGGCCTTCGCCGCGCAGGTCATCCCGTCCTACCAGGGGCTCGGGATCGACCTGGACCGGCTGAACGTCAACGGAGGCGCCATCGCCGTCGGGCACCCGTTCGGCATGACGGGCGCCCGGATCACCTCCACGCTGATCAACAGCCTGCGTTTCCACGACAAGTCGATCGGCCTGGAGACGATGTGCGTGGGCGGCGGCCAGGGCATGGCCATGGTGCTGGAGCGGCTCAGATGATCGCCCAGATCATGCTGAACGTGGGTGGTTGTTCCGGATGAAGTCACGGGCCTTGTCGAGATCCATGTCTTCATGATGATCCGGCCCTCACGACATGTGCGCCCACGTCGTGTGCTGACGTGGGCGCACATGGGTGGGCGTAGGGGCTTACATGTAGCCCATACGCGAACGGCGCTGCCGCTCGTGCTCGATGACGATCGCGGCCGCGTAGCCATGGGTCAGCCCGTGCTCGTCGGCGAGCCAGTTGGCCCGCTCGTCACAACGAAGGAACGCCGGGCCGTTGTCGATGGCTTGGAACCACTCTGGGAGTGCGCGTCCGGTGATGTCCGGAACCCTGGCAATCAGCTTGTTCTGCGTCTCCGGTGAGTGGTTCAACGACATGGGCACCTCCATGAGTGAAGCCTCTTTTGCTAGACACTGCATCACCAGCCCCGCGATGGCAAGACCCTAATGGCCAGGCTTCCCTTACACGAGGTAGATCGTTGGTGGCGTTCTGTGGGCTTACCCAAAGCTCAGGTGAGCATGCCGGAGGGATCGACGCCCCGCCGCCCGGCGGCGGGACGTCCTGACCGAAATCCTTAGTCGTTGTTGAAGAAATAGCTGATGAAGCGGAGGATCTCCAGGTACAGCCAGACGAGGCTCACCGTGAGGCCGAAGGCCATCAGCCAGGAGTACTTCTCGGGGACGCCGGCGCGGACGCCCTGCTCGATCGAGTCGAAGTCGAGGAGCAGGAAGAAGCAGCCGAGCAGGATCATCGCGACGCTGAAGATCCAGCCGATGGGGCTGTCGCTGCGCAGCCCGAGGCCGCCGTGGGTGAAGATGCTGACGATCCAGTTCAGCAGCATCAGGCCGACCGCGGCGAAGCCCGCCGCGACGACGAACTTGGTGAACTTCGGTGTGGGCCGGAAGACCTTGAGCGCGTACACCGCGAGGACGCCCGCGAAGGCCACCATCGTGCCGAGCACCGCCTGGAACACGATGCCTTCGTACAGATAGTTGTACATCTTGCTGATCACGCCGATGGCGATGCCGTAGGCGACGGAGTATCCGAGGATCAGCGCGGGGTTCGTGCTCTGGCGGAACGAGACGATCAGGCCGAGGACCAGTCCCACGATCGCGGCGGGCGCGGCGACGCCCCAGCCGAGGTTGAGGTACCAGGCCGCCGCGGCCGCCACCACCAGCGTGCCGAGGGTGATGAACCCCCGGACGACGACGTCGTCGATCGTCATCGGCCGCGTCGCGGTGGGCGGTGCGTACGACGGGGCGTTGTACATGTCCTGCAGGTACTGCGGGCTCACGCCGTGGCCTGCCCCGGACTGGTTGTTTCGGCCCAGTTTGCTGAGAACCGGGTTCCTGCTCTGCATCACTGCCTCCACTGCGACCTGCGATCAGCCTGTTCGGTCGAGCCTCACAGGGAGTGCCGCCTGTAGCGCATAGCTTTACATCCGTCATTGCGCCAGGAGAGACCCTGGCGCGAATCGCCCCCGGACTTCGGCACACACCGACCTCCAGCGGCAACGGGTACAACGACCGGCCCCGCACCCGAGTTCCGCCCCGAACATTGCGTTTCGATCACCTGCGGCGGAGGCCCGACGGGAAGCGGCGGGCCTGGCGCCCCGCCGCGGGATTCGGGCGGGGGCGGATGCTAGGGGACGCGGTGTACGCGTGGCGAGATTCGCGGGGATAAGGAGGCTTGTTACGTTACGTTCTTCGGAAAACCGGTTCTTTCGGGCTATACGCTCCAGAAGTCGTTTGCGGTTCCGAACCGCCCGGCGGTCGTTCGCCGGCGGGAGCCGCCGTAGGGCCGGAGAGCGGCTCGGCGGGGGCCGGGAACCGATAACGGCGAGACGGCACGGAATGGTAACGATTCATGGCGGAGGGGAAGCGGTCCGCCTCTTGAGGGGTTTCGGGGCTTACCCAGAATGTCCCGTGGCGAGCGCCAAACCGACAAGGATATAGCTCTTCGGGAGCGTTACTGCCATCAGGGGTGTTTCATATAGTCGGCAGGGGTGCCCCCGGTGGGACTCGAACCCACACTGGAACCCTTTTAAGGGGTTTGCCTCTGCCATTGGGCTACGGGGGCGCCGTAAATCATACGTAACGGACCACACTTGCGTAACGGGTCAGAGCCCACGTCTCTGCTCTTCCTTCCGTACTGCGCAAGATAACCGTATACGCCCCGCGCCCTCGCGACTCGGGCAATGAACAACAGACCGCTCAACTCGCCAGAATTCACCGCGTCACCTTCGTTATCCCTCCACAGAACAGTACGGCCCGCGCCCGAGTCGTGCAGGCGCGAGCCGTACCGGAACCGTGAGGCCGTCAGCCTGTGGCGGCGGCCGCCTTGAACTGCTCGCGAGGCGACTCGATCTCGCCCAGCGAGACGGTCTCCCGCTTGAAGAAGAGGGCGAGGGTCCAGTCGGCGACCACGCGGACCTTGCGGTTCAACGTAGGCACCCGGGACAGATGGTAGGTCCGGTGCATGAACCACGCAGGCAATCCATGAAGCTTGACCCCGTAGACGTTCGCGACGCCCTTGTACAGGCCGAGCCCCGCGACCGACCCCGCGTACTTGTGGCGGTAGTCCTCGAGCGGGAGCCCCCGGATGCCACGGACGATGTTGTCGGCCAGCACCTTGGCCTGGCGGACGGCGTGCTGGGCGTTGGGCGCGCAGTACTGGCCGGGGTTGGTCATGTCGGGCACCCCCGCGACGTCTCCGGCCGCGAAGGCGTCCTTGACGCCCACGACGGTCAGCTTGGTCGAGGTCTTGACGCGCCCGCGCTCGTCCAGCGGCAGGTCACCGGCGTTCACGACCGGGCTCGGCTTGACGCCGGCCGTCCAGACGATCGTGGCCGACTCGAACTCCTCGCCGTCGGAGAGCACCACGTTGCCGCCCACGCAGGACTTCAGCAGCGTCTCCATCTTGACCTCGATGCCGCGCTCGCGCAGTTCCTCCAGCGTCCACCGGCCCATCTCGGGGCCGACCTCCGGCAGGATGCGGTCGCTCGCCTCGACGAGCACCCAGCGCAGGTCCTTCTCGCTGAGCGAGTCGTAGTACTTCACCGCGTCCCTGCCCATGTCCTCAAGCTCGGCCAGCGCCTCCACGCCCGCGAACCCCGCGCCCACGACGACGAACGTCAGCGCGCGGCGGCGCACCTGCTCGTCCTCGGTCGAGTCGGCCCGGTCGAACAGGGCCAGGACGCGGTTGCGCAGCGCGATGGCCTCGCCGACCGTCTTGAAGCCGATCGCGGCGTCCGCGAGGCCCGGGATGGGCAGCGTACGGGAGATCGACCCGGCCGCCATGACGATGACGTCGTACGCGATCTCCTCGCTCGGGCCCGAGTTCGGGACGAACGTCGCGGTCTTGTTCTCGTGATGGACCTTGGTGACCTTGCCGTTGAGGATGCGGACCTTGGGGAGGACCCGGCGCAGCGGCGTGACGACGTGGCGCGGGGACAGGTTGCCCGCCGCGGCCTCCGGGAGGAAGGGCTGGTAGGTCATGTAGGACTGCGGGTCGATGACCGTGATGCGGACGCTGCCGGACGCGAGCTCCTTGCGCAGGCCGCGCTGGAGCCGCAGGCCCGTGTAGAGACCGACGTACCCTCCACCGACGATGAGGATGTGCTTCGCCTTGTGGTCCACGTAAGTGCCCCTTTGCGCATGGTCGCTTGTGAAACCATTCACAATCTTACGTCACGAGGAGGTCTCAGCGCCAATCGGATAATTGCGCAGAACCAAGATTTTTCCTGGAAGGCGCACATCGCCCAGGTTTCGCCGGTGAAGTTCCGTGAAACTTTCCTCTAGTGCCGCACTTCACCCACGGCCGGGCGGCGCACCGCCCTACCCTCCCAGCTCGGCGGCCCTGGCGAAGATCGCGTCCAGCATCTGGTCGGTGACGCGGCCGGTGAAGGTGTTCTGCTGGCTCGGGTGGTAGCAGCCGATGAGGCGGATCGGCGTCCCGTCGTAGGCGATCTCGACCTCCACCCCGTGGCCGAAGGGCGGCCTGCGGCTGGGAAGGGTGTACGCGGCGGCCTTCAGCGCGGGCCAGACGGCCTGCCAGGCGTAGCCGCCCAGGGCGACGATCACGCGCAGCGGGTCGGCGACCAGCTCAAGCTCGCGGGCCAGCCACGGGAAGCACGTGGCGCGCTCCTCGATCGTCGGCTTGTTGGCCGGCGGGGCGCAGCGGACGGCGGCGACCAGGCGCGCGCCGATCAGCCGCTGGCCGTCGGCCGCGTGCGTGCTGGTGGGCTGGGCCGCCAGTCCCGTGCGGTACAGGGACGCGAACAGCCAGTCGCCGCTGCGGTCGCCGGTGAACACCCGCCCGGTGCGGTTGCCGCCGTGCGCCGCCGGGGCCAGCCCGACGATCAGGACGCGCGGCTTGTCGTCCCCCCACCCCGCGACGGGCCGTCCCCAGTACGTCTCGCCGGCGAACGCCCGGCGCTTGACGTCCGCGACCTCCTCGCGCCACTCCACCAGCCGCGGGCACGCCCGGCACACCGACTGCCTCGCGGTGAGCTCCCCGAGATCACGGCTCTCGCGGGCCAGCCCCCGAACGTCCTCGGGCCCGGCCGCCACAGGCGTTTCCGGCGTGGCCGGGTCGCCCGGCCATCCACTACCAGGGGGAACGTGACTCATACGTCCGATCGTGCCAGCTCCGCGCGCTGCCCGCACACCATGCACGGCCACGACGAGCCGGGACTCCGGCAATGGGGAACGGCCCTCCCCGGGCGATGCCGGGAAGGGCCGTTCGTTTCGTCACTTGGCGGCGTAGACCGACTTCCATGACTTCACGGTCAGGGTCAGCAGCTGGCCGTTCTCGACGTACTCCTCGACGGTGCCCGGACCGGTGCCCGCAGCGAGGCCCTTGGCGGTGTGCACCTGCGCGTCGAGGAGGAACGTGCCCTCACCGAGCAGGTCGCTGGCGTCGATGATGCCGCTCGACTCCTCGTCCGTGGTCAGGAACGAAGCGGGGTCGGCGTTCGGGGCGAAGCGCTTGGGGTCGAACTGAGCGAGGACGCCGAGAGCGCCGTCCTTGATCCGGTACGCCAGCACCCGAGAGATGTGCGGGTTGTTGCCCGGGTCCTCCTGCAGGAGCAGGTTGCCCTCGTGGTCGATCGCAATGTTGTCGGGCATGTTCAGGTACGGCGCCTCGCTGCCGTCGAGCAGCAGGGTCAGCGTGCCGCCCTTCTCCGGACGCTCGATGTCGGCGAACCGCAGCCGCCACAGGCCACCGCCGTTGCGCGGCACCCCGGCCTGGGCCGGAGTGGAGTCGCCGCCCGCGGTCGTCACGAAGTAGTAGTCGTTGGGGCGGTTCGGGTCGAAGGCGCCGTCCTCGATGCGGTTGAGGCTCAGGCCCGCCTTCTCGGCGTCGATGTTCTGCTGCTTGCCGTTCACGGTCCAGTCGAGCTGGTTGACCGTCACCTTGACCGGGGCGTTCTTGCCGTACTTGGCGCGGAACTCGGCGTCGGTGGCCACCGCGTGACTCGCCACGTCGATGACGCCCAGCGTGCCGTTGGTCAGGCCGGCCTTCTCCACCGGGGAGCCGGAAGACTGCTTGCGCCCGGCGTAGACGCGGATCTGACCCGAGCCGCCGTCCTCGTTCCCGAGCACGAGGGTGGTGTCGGTCTTGTTCTCCGCGGCCAGGGTGTTCTCCCAGGAGAACAGGCCGAGGCGCGGAAGCTGGACGGCCTGGCCGTCCGCGGTGACGCCGAAGGCGCGGCTCTCGTCGCCGCCCTCCTCGTTGGCGAAGTAGACGCGGCCGTAGTAACCCTTGCCGGTCCGCCGGTTGAACAGCTGGCCCGGGTCGGTGAGCGCGCCGGAGCAGAAGCGGTTGAAGGCGGCGACATGCGTGCCCGCGGCCGCACCCGCCGGAGCCACGGGGGCGCTCCCCCACGTCTGGCCGGGGTAGTCCCAGTACTTGACGGACGTGATCAGGTCGGAGCCGCTCTTGACCGCGCCGGTGCGCGCGTCGATCCGCAGCTTGGAGACGAAGGCGCCCTTCTGGCCGTGCGCCCGAACGATGCCGGAGGTCGCGCCGAGTTCCTGGTTCATGTAGACGGTCAGGTCACGGCCGCTCCGGTAGGCCCCGAGGCCGTCGGGGATGCCGACCATCCGGTAACCATTGCCCGCCGGCTTGTCCCCGACGGTCAGGAGCGAGGTGACGCTGACGCCGTTCGCGACGGGAAGGACGTATGGCGAGACGGTCGTGGTGGGACCCGTCGAAACGGAGGACTTCTTGTCCCGGTCATGGTCGTGGTCGGCAAAGCTCGCGGTTGGCAGGGCCAGGGAGGCGACCACGGCGGTCGCTCCCACAAAGACGGTACGTACGCGAGAGGGCACGGTGTTTCCTTCGGTCATCGTTCAAGATCTGCCGGTCCGGCTCTGAGAACCTAGAGGTGGCGCGCCCTGCCCTTTGAACCGTCACTCGCTCACGGGGCGAACAACACGCGAACAGCTGCCCCGCCCGCCTTCCCCCCTGCGGACGGCGTGACCCGTGTGCCGGGGACCACTTACCCGGGCCCGCTTGGGCCTTCAACTGCTGGAGCTCAGCCGAGAAGGCTCCGGGCGATGCCGTCGAGGATGTCGTGCTCGCTCACCAGGACCTCGGGGAAGGCGTGGCGGGCGAGGATGCGGTCCAGGATGAGGGCGCCGGCGCCGATGACGTCGACCCGCCCCGGGTGCATGACGGAGATCGCCGCGCGCTCGTCGTGCGTCATGGCGAGCAGGCGCTGGGAGACCTCGTGGACGCGGGCGGTCGCGATCCTGGCGCCGTGGATGCGGGCCGGGTCGTAGGCGGGCAGGTCGAGGGCGATGCCGGCGACGGTGGTGACCGAGCCGGCGAGGCCGATCAGCGTACGCGCGCGGCCCACGGGGACCGCCTCGGCGACGCGGTCGAGGGCGGCCTCGATGTCGGCGACGGCCGCCGCCACGGCCTCGGGGGTCGCGCCGGAGGCCAGGTGGCGCTCGGTCATGCGGACACAGCCGATGTCGACCGACAGGGCGCTGTCGACGTCGGAGGAGCCGAGGACGAACTCGGTCGAACCGCCGCCGATGTCCACGACCAGCACGGGGTGCTCGACGCCGGTGAGCCCGGTGGTGGCGCCGGTGAGCCCGGTGGTGGCGCCGAGGAAGGACAGGTGGGCCTCCTCCGCGCCGGTGACGACCTCGGGGTCGACGCCGAAGATGTCGCGGACCCCGGTGGTGAAGTCGTCGCGGTTGGCGGCGTCACGGGTGGCACTGGTGGCGACCACGCGCACCCGCGCGGCGCCGTGGTCCTCGATCAGCTTGGCGTAGCCGCGCATGGCGGTGAACGTGCGCTCCAGCGCCTCGGGGGCCAGCCGCCCGGTGCGGTCGACGCCCTCGCCGAGGCGGACGATCTCCATGCGCCGCTCGACGTCGACCGGCGCGGCGCCGTCGTCGATGTCGGCGATCAGGAGACGTACGGAGTTGGTCCCGCAGTCGATGGCCGCGACGCGCGTCATACGTCCTCCTGGGGGGTTCTGGGGGCCGCGGGGGCGCCCTCTGGAGTGGCCCCTGGGACTGGTGTGCCCGACTGGACGCACGGGCCGTCGCACCACCAGTCGGGCAGGGCGTCGAGGGCCTCGCGGCCGAAGGGGTTGGAGCCCGGCATGGCCAGCTCGTGGCCCACCAGGGCGTGCAGGCACTTCACGCGGTCGGGCATGCCGCCCGCGCTCTGCATGCCGCGGGGCAGAGGCTCGACGCCGTCCTCGGAGGCGGCCTTGTCGCGCCGCTCGACGTACCCGGCGTGGGCACGCGCGTACGCCTCGGCCAGGGCAGGATCCTCGGCGAGGCGGGCCTGCATGCGCTTCATCACGCCGGACGACTCCAGCGTGCCGATGGCCGAAGCCGCCTTCGGGCAGGTCAGATAGAAGAGCGTCGGGAAGGGCGAGCCGTCCGGCAGCCGGGGAGTGGTCTCCACGACGTCCGGCAGCCCGCACGGGCAGCGGTGCGCCACGGCCCGCACACCCCTCGGCGGCCTGCCGAGCTGCTGCTCCACCACGGCCACGTCGGCCGGATCCACCATCGTCGGCTGCTCCCCAGCATTCCCCCGCCCGGGATCTCCCGGCGCGGTCTTCACGGACGTTCCCCGGCGCCTCGGCTCGTCGCGCCGGGCCCCCTGAGACGATACGTGGCCCGGCGCGGTCCGGGCGCCCTACGGGGCCGGGGTGCGCGAAGGCTCGGCGCGGCGGCCGGTGCCGCGGTCGGCGGCCTCCACCGACTCCCACAGGGTCTGGTACCAGGGAGGCGTCGCCGCGGGGGCCGCGCCGGGCTTCGGACGCTGCGCCTTCTTCGAGGCGTCGCGCAGGACGATGCACTTCTCGCCCACCTCGCAGAAGTGCAGCCGGGCCTTGGCCTGCCGCGCGATGTACGCCGGGTCGGCGAGCATCCTGCCGCGCTCGTCGAGCTCCTGAAGATCCTTCAGGGCCTGGGCCTGCTGCTGCTCGAGCTGGGCGATCTGGCGCCGCTGGGCGACGTACTCGCGGACGGGATAGGCGAGGCTCATGGCGATCGCGCACACCACGACCGCGAGGATCGCGGCCCTGCCCGTCAGCTGCGGTCGTTTCCTCATGCTCCTCCCAGGTCCGTACGGCTTGCGCGCATATCCGCGCAAGCCGTACGGAGAAAACTAGCTCTGGAAGCGCGGAAAAGCTCCGCGACCCGCGTAGCGGGCGACATCGTCCAGCAGTTCCTCGATGCGCAGGAGCTGGTTGTACTTGGCGACGCGGTCCGAGCGGGCCGGGGCGCCGGTCTTGATCTGGCCGCAGTTGGTGGCGACGGCGAGGTCGGCGATCGTGGTGTCCTCGGTCTCGCCGGAGCGGTGGCTCATCATGCAGCGGTAGCCGTTGCGGTGGGCGAGGTCGACCGCGTCCAGCGTCTCCGACAGCGTGCCGATCTGGTTGACCTTGACCAGCAGCGCGTTCGCGGCGCCCTCGCGGATGCCGCGCTCAAGGCGCTCGGGGTTGGTGACGAACAGGTCGTCGCCGACGAGCTGCACCTTGCCGCCGAGGGCGGCGGTGATGGCCTTCCAGCCCTCCCAATCCTCCTCGTCCAGCGGGTCCTCGATGGAGACCAGCGGGTAGGAGCGGACCAGGTCCTCGTAGAAGGCGATCAGCTCGTCGGAGGAGTTGCCCTTGCCGTCCAGGGTGTACACGCCGCCGGAGTGGAACTCGGTGGCCGCGACGTCGAGCGCGAGCGCGATGTCCTCACCCGGGGTGTACCCGGCCTTCTCGATGGCGACGAGGATCAGGTCGAGGGCGTCGCGGTTGCTCGGCAGGCTGGGCGCGAAGCCGCCCTCGTCGCCGAGGCCGGTGGAGTAGCCCTTCTGCTTGAGCACGCTCTTGAGCGCCTGGTAGGTCTCGGCGCCGACGCGCACGGCCTCGGAGAACGTGGACGCGCCGATCGGCGCGATCATGAACTCCTGGATGTCGACATTGCTGTCGGCGTGCGCGCCACCGTTGAGGATGTTCATCATCGGCACCGGCAGCACGTGGGCGTTCGGCCCGCCGACGTAGCGGAACAGCGGGAGGTCGGCGCTGTCGGCGGCCGCCTTGGCCAGGGCGAGGGAGACGCCGAGGATGGCGTTGGCGCCGAGACGGCTCTTGTTGGGGGTGCCGTCGAGGTCGATCATGGCCTGGTCGACGAGGCGCTGCTCTTCGGCGTCGTAGCCGATGAGCTCCTCGGCGATCTCGTCGGTGACGTTGAGCACGGCCTTCTGGGCGCCCTTGCCGCCGTAGCGCTCGTCGCCGTCCCGCAGCTCCACGGCCTCGAACTGGCCGGTGGACGCACCGCTCGGGACCGCGGCGCGGCCGGTGCTGTAGTCGTCGAGCAGGATCTCGACCTCGACCGTCGGGTTGCCCCGGGAGTCGAGGATCTCGCGGGCGGTGATGGCCTCGATGGCAGCCACGAAGCGCTCCTAGATTGTCAGCCCGGGGTCGGGCCCCCGGAACCCTTCACCGCGCCGTCGTTGCGCGATGTGGTAGCGGACGGTTTGCCACCCGAGCCTATCGGGCTGTACTTATGGCCGCGCCTCCGGCACGGCGGGTTCGGGACGCCCCTTTAGGCGGCGTTCTTGCGCCTGAGGACTCCAGAACACCGCCGCGCCCCGAACCGGGATGGCGGGCGTTGCGGAGCGGCGGGTTCGGGGCGTCCCGAATCTGTCAGGCTTTTTCGCCGGGCTTCGCGGAGCGTTCCCAGGCGCGGACGCGGTCGCGGTAGTCGCGGGCGGCGGCGCGTAGTTCGGCCTCCGGGTCGAGGCCGGCGGCGCGGGCGCGGCGTACGAGGTCGAACAGCTCACGGCCGATGCCCTGCCCGACCGCCCGCGAAAGGCTGTCGGGGACGCCCGCCCGCTCGGCGCGGCTCTGCAGCCCGAGGGCGAGGGACAGCGCGGGCTGGCCCATGGGGACGCCGTCGAGCAACGACTCGCGGCCCTTCGCCGCGCGCTCGGCGGCCTTGATCGCGTCCCAGTTGGCGTTGACCTCCTCGGCGCCCTCCACCACGGTCCCGGCGAACACGTGCGGATGGCGACGGACCAGCTTGTCGACGAGGTCCTGGATCACATCGTCGACGTCGAAGCCACCGTCCTCCCCGGAACGCTCCTGGGCGAGGCGGGAATGGAAGACCACCTGGAAGAGCAGGTCGCCGAGCTCCTCACGCAGGGCGGCGTGGTCGCCCTCCTCGATGGTCTCCAGGACCTCGTAGGCCTCCTCCAGGAGGTAGGGCACCAGCGACTCGTGGGTCTGCCGCGCGTCCCACGGGCACTCGCGCCGCAGGCGGTCCATGACGGTGACCATGTCCACGAACCGCGCGCCCGGCAGGTCGTAGGAGCCGGGGACCAACTCGATGACCGGCGGCTCGGGCATGTCGAGCGCGGCGCGGCCGACGGCGCGCATGAACGGCTCGTCGCCGTCCTGCGCGGCGAGCCAGATGATCGTGGCGTCCAGGCTCTCGCGCGCGAGCGCCACCGGGTCGGGCGTCACGACCTCGACCGGGATGTCCTCTTCGGCGAGGTAGGGCAGCAGCGGGTGGCCGGCGGAACCGGTGAGCACCCGCCCCGACCCGAGGACCGCCCACGCCCGCCCGCTCAGCAGCCCCGGCGCCACCCGGGGCGAGGTCGTGACGACGACGAGCGTCACTGGCCGGCCGCGGGGTCCGACTGGTCGGGGGCCTGCTGCTGGGACGGGTCCTGCGGGGCTGCCGCGTCGGCGCCGGCGGCGGGCTTGCCGAACCGGGCCTCCTCGACCAGGCCACGCTGGGTGTCCCAGGTGCCGTAGCGCGGGGAGATCTTGACCGGGACCGTGTCCATCTGCCCGAACAGCTTGAGCTGGGCCTGCTGCACCGACGCCTGGTCGGTCAGGTTGGCGCCGAAGCGCTCCAGGCCCTTCTGGTAGACGATGGCCGCGCGGATCCACTCGCGGGTCTCGGACGGCGGGACGCCCTTGCTGAGCGCCGCCGGGCCGATCTGCTGCATGCCGCCCTGCTCGGTGATGAACTTGTCGACGTCTCCGTCGGTGACGACGATGTTGTTGCGCTGGGCGAACTGCTCGAACTGGCGGAAGTAGACGAGCTGGAGGAGGATCGCGCGCGGCACCGAGGGGATCTGAAGCTGTTCCTCGGAGATCTTGGCCTTCTTCAGCGCCGCCTGGTACTCCGCGATCTGGGTGTTCAGCTCGCTGGAGCTGATGCGCTGGTCGCCGACGGTCGCCGCCGAGCCGAGACTCACGGGCGACGAGCAGGAGGTCAGCACGACGCAGGTCAGCGCGGCGGCCGCGACGGCCAGCAGAGCGCGCACACGAATCGACTTCACTAGCGGTCCCTTCAGCAGACGCGGGGCTACTCTACTCAAACCAGGCGACCGTCTCGTCACGGAGCCACGCCTGTCTATCGTTTGCCGGCGGCCGCGGCCCTGGCGGGCTCCAGGAACATGGCCTCGACCAGGTCGGTGCACCAGGTGAGCAGTTCGAGGTCGCGCAACGGACGGCCGCCCATCGGCTTGGTCTTCGGCACGGGCACCAGCAGCGTCTCGGCGGCCACCTTGTAGACCGACTTGGGGTAGAGCCGGTCGAGACGGACCTGCTGCGACTCCTTCAGCCTCACCGGGGCGAACCGGATGTGCTGGCCCTGGAGGGCGACGTCGGTCAGCGAGGCCCGGCGCGCGTGGACGCGGAAGCGGGCGACCTCCAGCAGGTTGTCGACCTCCTGCGGCGGGCGTCCGTACCGGTCGACGAGCTCCTCGCGGACCGCGGCGATGTCGTCGTCGGAGGCGACCGCGGCGAGCCGCTTGTAGGCCTCCAGCCGCAGCCGCTCGGAGGTGACGTAGTCGTGCGGGATGTGCGCGTTGACCGGCAGCTCGACCTTGACGTCGGCGCGCTCCTCGGTGACCTCCTCGCCGGACAGCTTGGCCTTCTGCTCCTGCACGGCCTCGGCCATCATGCGGACGTACAGGTCGAAACCCACCCCGGCGATGTGGCCGGACTGCTCGGCGCCGAGGATGTTGCCGGCGCCGCGGATCTCCAGGTCCTTCATCGCGACGTACATGCCGGCGCCCATCTCGGTGTGCTGGGCGATGGTGGCGAGGCGCTCGTGCGCGGTCTCGGTGAGCGGCGCCTCCGGCGGGTACAGGAAGTACGCGTACCCGCGCTCGCGTCCGCGCCCGACCCGGCCGCGGAGCTGGTGGAGCTGCGAGAGGCCGTAGTTGTCGGCGCGGTCGACGATCAGCGTGTTGGCGTTGGGGATGTCCAGGCCGGACTCGACGATCGTGGTGCTGACGAGCACGTCGAACTCGCGCTCCCAGAAGCCCACCATGATCTTCTCGAGCTGCTGCTCGTTCATCTGCCCGTGCGCCACCGCGACCCTGGACTCGGGGACCAGCTCGCGCAGCCGCCCGGCCACCCGGTTGATGGACGACACGCGGTTGTGGACGAAGAACACCTGGCCGTCGCGCATCAGCTCGCGCCGCACGGCCGCCGCGATCTGCTTCTCGTCGTAGGGGCCGACGAAGGTGAGGATCGGGTGCCGCTCCTCCGGCGGGGTGAGGATGGTGGACATCTCGCGGATGCCGGTGAGGCCCATCTCCAGCGTGCGCGGGATCGGCGTCGCCGACATGGCGAGCACGTCGACCTGCGTGCGCATGTGCTTCATGGCCTCTTTGTGCTCGACGCCGAAGCGCTGCTCCTCGTCGATGATGATCAGGCCGAGATGCTTGAACCGGATGTCGGGGTTGAGCAGGCGGTGCGTGCCGATCACGATGTCGACCGCGCCGTCCTTGACCCCTTCCAGCGTCGCCTTGATCTCGCCGTCTGTCTGGAAGCGCGACACCGGCTTGACCGCGACGGGGAAGCTCGCGAACCGCTCGCCGAAGGTCGACAGGTGCTGCTGGACGAGCAGCGTGGTCGGCACGAGCACGGCGACCTGTTTGCCGTCCTGCACGGCCTTGAACGCGGCCCGCACCGCGATCTCGGTCTTGCCGTAGCCGACGTCGCCGCAGATCAGCCGGTCCATGGGGACGGCGCGCTCCATGTCGCGCTTGACCTCGTCGATGGCCTCGAGCTGGTCGCCGGTCTCGGCGTAGGGGAAGGCGTCCTCCATCTCGCGCTGCCAGGGGGTGTCGGCGGCGAAGGCGTGGCCGGGCGAGGCCATGCGGGCGCTGTAGAGGCGGATCAGCTCGCCCGCGATCTCCTTGACGGCCTTGCGCGCCCGGGACTTGGCCTTGGCCCAGTCGGCGCCGCCCATGCGGTTGAGCGTGGGCGACTCGCCGCCGACGTACCGGGTTACCTCGTCGAGCTGGTCGGTCGGGACGTACAGCCGGTCGCCCTTGGCGTACTCGATCACCAGGTACTCGCGCGTGGCGCCCTGCACCGAGCGCTGCACCATCTCGACGTACCGGCCCACGCCGTGCTGGGCGTGCACGACGTGGTCGCCGACCTTGAGCTGGAGCGGGTCGACCATGTTCCTGCGGCGGGACGGCAGGCGGCGCATGTCCTTGGTCGAGGCCTTCTGCCCGACCAGGTCCAGGTGGGTGAGGACGGCCACCGAGTCGCCGACGAAGCCGTGCTCGACGCGGCCGGTGGTGACGTGCACGACGTCCCTGCCGGGGGCGGAGTCCAGCGACGGGACCAGCCGGGCGGCGACGTCCACGCCCTTGAGCAGCTCGACGATGCGCTCGGCGGGGCCGTGGCCCTCGCTGAGCAGCACGACGGCGCGCCCCTCCCCGAGCCAGCCCTTGATGTCGGCGAGCGCCCGCTGGGTGTCTCCGCGGTAGGACTGGGCCTCACGGGCGGACAGTTCGATGACCTCGCTGCCGCCGTACAACTCGTCGCCGGGGCCGGGCGCGGCCGGGTGGGCCTCCTGCCCACCGCCCTGGTCGGTGGCGGCGAACGGCGCGAGCGTCCACCAGGGCTGGCCGAGCTCGCGGGCGTGGCGGCGCACTTCGGACAGGTCACGGAAGGCCGCGGCGCCGAGGTCGATCGGGGCCTCGCCCCCGGCGGCGGCGTTGATCCACGACGCCTCCAGGAACTCCTGGCTGGTGTGGACGAGCTCGACCGCGCGGCCGCGGATGCGCTCGGGATCGCAGACGAAGATCGACGCGCGGGCGGGCAGGTGGTCGAGCAGCAGGTCCATGCCGTCGACCAGGACGGGCGCGAACGCCTCCATGCCCTCGACGGGGATGCCCTCGGCGAGCTGGTCGAGGATCTCCTTCAGCGCCGGGTGCTCCTCGCCCAGCTCGCGGGCACGTGCGCGGACCTCGTCGGTGAGCAGCAGTTCGCGGCAGGGCGCGGCGAACAGGCCGCCCTCGGCGACCTCGAGCGAGCGCTGGTCGGCGACCTTGAACCAGCGGATCTCCTCGATCGTGTCGCCCCAGAACTCCAGCCGCAGCGGGTGTTCCTCGGTGGGCGGGAACACGTCCAGCAGGCCGCCGCGCACCGCGACCTCGCCGCGCTTCTCCACCATGTCGACCCGGTGGTAGCCGTTGGCGACCAGCCGCTCGACGACCTCCTCCAGGTCGGCGTCGTCGCCGGAGCGCAGCCGCACGGGGGTCAGGTCGCCGAGACCGGTCACGAGCGGCTGGAGCAGGGCGCGGATCGGCGCCACGACCACGCTCAGCGGGCCTGCGGCCGGGTCGCCGGGGACGGGGTGGGCGAGTCTGCGCAGCACGGCCAGGCGCTGGCCCACGGTGTCGCTGCGGGGGGACAGCCGCTCGTGGGGCAGCGTCTCCCAGGCGGGGAAGACCGCGATGGCGTCGTCCCCCACCAGGCCGGTCAGGGCGGCGGCGAGGTCTTCGGCCTCGCGCCCGGTGGCCGTGACGGCCAGCACGGGACGCCGCCGGGCCAGCGCGGCGACCGCGAAGGGACGCAGGGCCGGCGGAGCGATCAGGTTGACGTCCTCGCCGGAGCGGTCCAGCGCCCCGGCGAGCTGAGGTTCGGCGATGACAAGGTCGAGCAGTCCGGAAAGACTCATCAGAAATGCCCCCACGTGGTCAGGCCCGCCTACTCGTTCGCCCGGGGACGACGCTCGACTCGAACACCCCACACGGCGACCCACCTCGCGCACCGCACTTGAGCAGGTCGCCACAGACGGCACCCATGACGACCCACCCGGGTGCCCTGTGCACTATACGACGACGCGCGCGACCCCGGTTCGTCGAGTCGCCGGGGTCAACCTCAAGGCTACTTCCCCCGGGCGCCTTCATGCCGGGAACCACCCGTCCGTCCGATAAAGGTGATCTTGCCGGTTGCCGTCCGGACGGTTACGGCCCCGGACGCGGCGGGCCTCCCCTGGCCCGGGGTGGCCGCTTCGTAAAGTAAATCCACTACAGAAAGGGTTTCAATGACTACCCTGAGTGACATGTCAGAGGTTCGATGGTGGCCCGCCACCCAAGGGGACGTGTTCAGCCTCCGGATCCGCGAGCTGAGAACGGAACAGCTCGGCCGGCGCCTGGACATCCTGGTCGCCGGGTGCGGCCGGGGCGGCGGCATCGATCTGGAGCGCATCGAGACCCGCGTCACCGGCATCGACGAAGACCTGCCCGTGCTGCGCGCCTCGACGGAGCGCCGCTCCGACCTGGACGCGCGGTTCCTCGGCGACCTGCGCGCCGCGCCCCTGCTGCCCCGCACGTTCGACGTCGTCCACGCCGCTTTCCTGCTGGAACGGGTGCGGCACACCGAGCTCGTGCTCGACCGCATGGTCAACGCGCTGCGCCCCGGCGGCCTGCTGCTGATCAGAATGCGCGACCGCGCCTCGGCGTACGGCTTCTGCGACCGCGCCCTGCCCTCCTGGTTCCGCAGGCTGCTGTGGCCGAGGTTCGCCCCGGCGGGCGCGGTCGGCCCGCTGCCGGCGATCTACGAGCAGGTCGCCTCCCGCGAGGGCATCCACTCCTACTGCCTGATGCGCGGGCTCATGATCGCCGAGGATTATTCCGGGATGTCGGGGCCCGCGCTGCGCGGCCCGCACGCCAGGCTGGCCCGCGCTGCGTGCAAGCTGGTCGCCCGCCTCTCCGGCGACCGGCTGCCCGCCACGCGGGACGAGATCACGCTGGTGATCCGCAAACCACAGAACCACTTCGCCCGCCTGATCTGAGGCCAAGCCTCCCTGATCTGAGCGGCCCGGCGCCCCTTGGACGCGCCGGCGGCGACCGCGCCATGCCTTCCGTGGCCGTGGCGGCCGTGGCGCGCCAATATCCTGAGCCCTGTGGCAAACGCGGAGCAGACGACGGCCGGCGCCGAACCGGTCCTGGAGTGGGTGCCTGACGCCCACGAGCTCGCCGACCTGGAGTTGCTGCTGTCCGGGGCCTTCGCCCCGCTGACCGGCTTCCTCGGCTCGGCCGACCTCGCGTCGGTCGTCGAGAACGGGCGGCTCACCGACGGCACGCCCTGGCCCGACGCGGTCACGCTCACCGTGCCGTCCGATCATCCGGTCTCGGCCGGCCAGGAGCTCACGCTGCGCGACCCCGAGGGCGCCGCCGTCGCCGTGGTGAAGGTGACCGAGCGCACCGCCGACGGCCTGGTGGCGGGCCCCGTCACCTCGCTGGGCGCGCCCGAGCACGGCCCCTTCGCCCGCCTGCGCCGCGCCCCCGCCGAGGTCCGCGCCGAGCTGGGCGAGCGTCCCGTGCTGGCCGTGACGATGCGCGGCCCGCTGGACGACCTGGACGAGATCACCGCGACCGCCCGCGAGCTGGACGCGGCGATCCTGCTGCTGCCGCTGGCCTTCGGCGAGGGCGGCCCGGCCGTGGTGCGCGCGGCGCTCAAGGCCCGTGACGCCCTGCCGAAGGGCACCGCCGTCGCCGTCGTCCCCCTCGCGCCGCGCGAGCCCGAGATCGACCTGGAGCTGCGCGAGCACGTCGCCGCCGCGTTCGGGGCCCACGAGCACATGGCCGACCCCGAGCCCGTTACGCTGCCCGGTCCGCCGCACCGGCGCGGCGTCGTGGTCTTCTTCACCGGCCTGTCGGGGTCGGGCAAGTCGACGATCGCCCGGGGTCTGCACGACACCCTGCTCGAACGCGGCGGTCGTACGGTCACCTACCTGGACGGCGACGTCGTGCGGCGGCTGCTGTCGGCGGGGCTGACGTTCTCCAAGCAGGACCGCGACCTCAACATCCGCAGGATCGGCTTCGTCGCCGCCGAGGTCGCCCGGCACGGCGGGCTGGCCATCTGCGCGCCGATCGCCCCGTACGCGGCGACCCGCGACGAGGTGCGGCACATGGTGGAGGCGGTCGGCGGCGACTTCATCCTGGTCCACGTCTCCACGCCGCTCGCCGAGTGCGAGCGACGCGACCGCAAGGGGCTGTACGCCAAGGCGCGAGCGGGGGTGATCCCGGCGTTCACCGGCATCTCGGACCCCTACGAGGAGCCCGACGACGCCGACCTGACGCTGGACACCACCGGCATGTCCGTCGACCGCGCTGTGGACTCGGTGCTGGGCCTGCTCACCTCCGGCGGCTGGGTGCGCTGACCTCGCAGCGCCTATGGCCGCGCCTCCGGCACGGCGGGTCCCGAACAGGTCAGTGGTCCGGGACGGGAGTCGAGCTGAAGTAGGGGGCGCGGGCCAGTTCGGCGAAGGCGCGCCCGGCGGCGACGGTGGAGTCGAAGCGGGTGTCGCCGCGCGGCGCGATCGGTGAGTCGAAGTAGACCAGTGCCTTGATCTGCGGGTATCCCCGGATCTGCCGGCGGACCGAGTTGAAGAACGACACCTTGAACCCCGGGTCGCCGTGCCGCTCGAACGCGCCCCACTCGGCCATCATGATCGGCTTGCCGGGGAACCGCTGTTGCGTCCAGCGGTAGAAGCCGGGCCAGTCGGCGTGGTCGTCCCGCCTCTTGTCCACGAGGTTGGCGAAGTCGTTCACGCGGTGGTCGGCGTAGGGGTCGAGGCCGATCCAGTCGACCACGTCGTCGCCGGGGTAGAGCCGTTCGAACCACGGCTTGGCGGCCCAGTTGGGCGCGCCCATGTACGTCATGACCGTGACGGCGTTGCGCACGCCCTGGTCGCGCAGGCGCAGCACGACGTGGCGGTACATCGCGGCGTAGTCCTCGGCGGTCATGCCCGACCCGGGCTGCTCGCGTACGTCGTTCTCCGGCTCGTGGTGGATGGTCAGGAAGAATCGTCGGGGAAGCCTGTGCCGGATCGTCGCGGCGATGCGGTCGATGCGGTCGTCGATCGCCCCGGAGGCGATCTCGGCCCAGGTGCGGCGCACGGAGGGCTTCCAGTTGATCAGCAGCAGCCGTTTCCTGGCGATGCGCAGTTCCTGGGGGGTGGGGAACGGGTCCCAGCCCCGGTGGTACACGTGGACGATGTCGGCCCGGCGTCCCATGCGCTGCTCGGCGGCGGCGATGGCCTCGGTGGGCGGCCTGCCGCCGAAGACGTCGGGCGCGACGCCCCACCACGCGCCGCAGCTCGGGATCAGCTTGGCCGTGGCCACGCAGCCGGGGGCGCCGGTCGGGACGGGCATCTCGGTGCCGGGCGCACGGTCACTCGCGACGGTCCGCTCCGATGGTCTCACCGACGCCACGGCGTAGACGATCAAGCCGCATCCGGCGGCGAGCCCGATGCCGAAAAACCATATTCCCGCCACTCTACGCAAGACGACCAAACCTCCCTTTAATCGTTTCCCCAGAAGGCTGGTATTCACCTTCCCACTAAAGGCGACCGATCGGCCGGAAACTCGCCCCCTCTCCTCTGAGCTGCGACATCGCCTGGAGTGACATATCCGCATATTGGGGTTGCACGCCGGGCCGTCGTCCACGAAAACACTCGTATGCGATCGAGAAATCTTGGGTTGTGCCTATAGTTCTCTGGATCCGTTCCCGGCCTGGCGGCGCTTTTCCATGGCCGCCGAAACGCCGCGAAAACCCCCGATACGTATGAACGACCCCGCACCGAGAGGTCTGCCGCTTCCATGAGCCACCCGGCGTCCTCAGTCCACGGCGTCCACGGCGTCCACGGCGTCCCAGGCCCGGCGCCCGGCCGCGAGCCCGCCGACTTCTGGGCGATGCTGCTGCGCCGGCGCGTCACACTCGCCGGGTTCCTGCTCGCCGGCCTGTGCCTCGGCGGCATCGCGCTCGCCCTGTCCCCCGCGTCCTACACCGCCACCGCCGAGATCCTCGTCTCCCCGACCGGCGTGCAGGACCAGACCAACCAGACCACCCAGCGCCAGCGCGAGCCGCTCAACCTCGACACCGAGGCCCAGATCGCCCGGTCCGCCGTCGTCGCCGCGCGGGCCGCGCGCACGCTCAAGGCCGGCGACCCCGAGGCGCTCCGCGAGCGTGTCACCGTCACCGTCCCGCCCAACTCGGCGGTGCTGGCGGTGTCGTACACCGCCGGGGACCCGGTCACCGCCGCCGCCGGGGCGCAGGCGTTCGCCAAGGGGTACCTCGCCAACCGGGAGTCGGCGGCCAAGCACGCCATCGACGCCCAGCTCAAGGCCCTGTCCGGCAAACTCCGCCAGGTCGACTCCGCGCTCGCGGCCACCGTCGCCGGGCTGCCCCGCACGACGCCCGGCTCGGCCGCGCGCACCATCGCCGCCCAGCGGCAGAACGTCCTGAGCAGGCAGGTCTACGCGCTCACCCTCAAGTACGACGCGCTCAAGACCGTCGCCGTCACACCCGGCAGCGTCATCAGCGACGCCCGCCCGCCCGCGTCCCCCACCCAGCCCCGCCCGCCGCTCTACCTCGGCAGCGGGCTGTTCCTCGGGCTGCTCGCCGGCACCGGGGCGGCCATGCTCCGCGACCGCCTCGACACCCGGCTCAGGACGGCCGCCGACATCGAACGGCTCACCGGCCTGCCCGTACTCGCCAAGGCCGGGAACGCCCGCGAGCTGCGCGAACTGGCCGTGGCCGTCGCCCGGCACCTGCGCGACGGCGGCGAACTGCTCGTGCGCGGCGCGACCCCCGGCGTGGACCCCGAGCCCATCGCCGACGATCTGCGCCTGGCGCTCACCGGCCTCGCCCCCATCTGGGTGCGCACCGACCAGGCGGCTCGTGCGGACGCCGCCCTGCTTGTCGTCGAGAGCCGCGCGGCGCGCTCCAAGCAGCTCGCGCAGGCCGTCCGCCAGTTACGACGCACCGAGGTCTCGCCGCTCGGGGTGATCCTGTTGTCGGCCACCGCCACGCCCGGCGGCACCCGTCCGGGGCTCGGCCGCCGCAACCCGCCCGATTCCACCGTCCGGGCCTCGTGACCCCTCGCCGGGGCCTCATCCGGCTGCCCGCGCCCGCCGCCTGGCCCATCGCCGCGTTCCTCGTCGGCTACCCGGTCTGGTGGGCGCTCGGGTTCGGCGGGCTGTCGATCATCGTCGTCGCCGGCCCGATGGCGGTCGTCCTCTGGCGGCGCCGCCCGATCACGGTCCCGAAGGGCATGGGGCTGTGGATGCTGATCATCGCCGGGTACCTGGTGAGCGCCCTCATGCTCGGCGAGACGCCCCCCGGCACGTACGGCGAGCTCGGCACCGGCCGCGTCCTCGGGTACGCCATGCGGCTCACCCTGTACCTCGCGCTGGTCGTCATGGTGCTCTACCTCGGCAACCTCACCGAACGCGAACTGCCGCAGCGGGCACTGGTGGGCATGCTCGGCGTGCTGTTCCTCACCACCGTCGCGGGCGGGCTGCTCGGCGTCCTCGCGCCGCGCTTCGAGTTCACCTCGCCCGTCGAGTCGATCCTGCCGTCCTGGATCAGCGGCAACTCCTACGTGCGCAACCTGATCCATCCGACGGCGGCGCAGATCCAGCACGTCCTCGGGCACGCGGCGCCGCGTCCCGAGGCCCCCTTCGAATGGGCCAACGCCTGGGGCGGCAACCTGTCGGTGCTGCTCATCTGGTTCGTGGTCGGCTGGTGGACGTGGGGCGGGCCCGCGCGGCGGGCGGTGTGCGTCGCGGTCGTCGCGGTCTCGGCGATCCCCATCGTGTATTCGCTCAACCGGGGGCTGTGGGCCGGGCTCGCCCTCTCGGCGGCCTACGTGGTCGTGCGCGTGCGCCCGCGCCGGGGCTTCCTCGTCGGCGCGGGCCTGGCGTGCGGGGCGCTCGTCCTCGCCGCCGGGCCGCTGACCGACATCGTGTCCCAGCGCCTGGACAAACCACACAGCAACCGCATCCGCGCCTTCACCGTCACGGCCACCATGGAAGCCGCCACCCACTCGCCGTTCATCGGGTACGGCAACACCCGCAACGCGTACGGCAGCTACCAGACCATCACCACCGGCAAGACCGACTGGTGCGCCGAGTGCGGGCACCCGCCGCTCGGCAGCGACGGGCAACTGTGGCTGCTGCTGATCACGCAGGGCTTCACGGGCGCGGCGCTGTACATCGGGTTCTTCGCGGGCGCCATCCGCCGCTTCCGCCACGACCGCACACCGATCGGGCAGGCGGGGACGCTCGTGATGATCCTCGTACTGCTCTACATGTTCATCTACGACGGACTGGTCACGGCCCTCGGCCTGTACTTGATCTCCTACGCCCTCCTCTGGCGCAACGCTCACCCCCCACCCCCGGCCGCCGCCTACGACGACGCCAGACCGGCCCCCGGGGACGGCACCCTGATCCCTGGAAACACCGGACCAGCCCGCGGGGACGGCACACCGCTCTCGGGGAACGGCAGACCGATCCCCGACGACGGCACGCCGCTCTCTGCGGGCGCCACACCGGTCTTCGAGGACGGAATGCCGATGACCGGCCGGCCGACCCTCCCCATACAGGCCCCGGCGGTGAACCCATGAGAGACCGCCATGCCCGCCTCCGCTACCTCGACGAGGTGATCACCCTGCTCTACCCGCCCGTGAACACCGTCCCCCGGAACCCCGGCCCGAACGGCGACACCGGCACCCCGGACAGGCCCCGCGCATCCGGCGGCACCGGCTCAACGTGCGGCGGCGCCGCTGCGACCGCTGAGACCGTGTACGCGCTGACGCCGAGCCGGTTCCTGCCGCGGCGCCTCGTCCCACGGTCGCGATGGCTGCCCGGACGCCGCCGCCTGCCCGGCGGTCCCGGCACGATCGAGGGCCATCTGAGCGAAGTCTTCGGGCAACGTGTCGGGATCGTCCTGCACGTCCGGCCGGCCCGGCGCGCGAACCGCAAGCCCGTCCTGGAGGTCCACGCGTCCACGGGCGAGTGCCTCGCCTTCGTCAAGATCGGCGACACGGACCCCGCCCGCGCCCTCGTCCGCCACGAGGCCATGACCCTCGCCCTGCTCGCGGCCACCCCGCTGAAGACGGTGGTCGCCCCCACGCTCCTCCACCACGACACCTGGAACGGCCTGGAGGTCCTGGCCCTCTCCCCCCTCCCGATCCGCCGCCTCCACCGCGTTCCCCGCCCTCTCCTCACCCAGGCCGTCCTGGAAATCGCCGGCCTGGGCCTCCACGCCCCTCCCGCCACGGCACCCCCCCACCCAGCAGGCTCCGCCACAGCGACCACCCGCACGGAACCTCTCAACACGACGACCGTCCGACCCGAGCCCTTCGACACGACGATCACCCGAGCGAATCTGATCGGTGGTCACTGCTGGCATGGGGACTTCTCGCCCTGGAACATCGCTCCCTCCCCCGACGGGCGACTGCTCGTGTGGGACTGGGAGCGGTTCGGCAGCGGGGTGCCGCTGGGGTTCGACGCGGTCCACCACTTCTTCCAGCGCGCGCTACGACGCATGCCCCCCGATGTCGCCGCCGCCGCGTGCCTCGCCCAGGCCCTGCCCACGCTCGCGCCGTACGGCCTGTCAGCGGCCCAGGCCCGCGAGACGGCCGTCCGCTACCTGATCACCCTGGCCGACCGTCACGAGCGGGACGGCCACCACCCCCTCGGCCCGCCGTCACGGTGGCTGTCCCCCCTCGTCGACCTGCAGGAGGTCCTGACATGAACCCCACCGTCAAACGCTCCGCGCACGCCGTGTCCCACACCGCCGGGCGGCTCACCGTGGGCGGCCGCCTGCTGCCGTGCTTCCTGATCGTCGGAGCGCAGCGCTGCGGCACGACGTCCCTGTACCGGGCGCTGGCCCAGCACCCACTCGTCCTCAAACCCGTGCTGCGCAAGGGTGTCCACTACTTCGACATCGCATACGAGAAGGGGCTTTCCTGGTACCGCGCGCATTTCCCCCTCAAAACCACCGCCTACCGGCTGGAGCGCAGGTACGGCACGCGACCGCTCGCCTTCGAGTCGTCTCCCTACTACCTGTTCCATCCGCTGTCCCCGTACCGCATGGCGCGTGACCTGCCCGGGGCGAAGATGATCGTGCTGGTCCGCGACCCGGTCGAACGGGCGTACTCGGCCCACGCCCACGAGCTCGCGCGCGGATTCGAGACGGAGCCGTCGTTCGAGCGCGCCGTCGAGCTGGAGCCGGCGCGGCTGGAAGGAGAGATCGAGCGGCTGTGCGCGGAACCGTACGCGCGGAGCACCGCCCACCGCCACCACGCGTACGTCACCCGAGGGCAGTACGCCGAACAGCTCGCGCGGCTGGAGTCCGTGGTCGGCCGCCGCCGCATCCTCGTGATCGACAGCGGACGCTTCTTCACCACGCCTGAGCCGGTATACGACCAGGTCCTGGAGTTCCTCGGGCTCCCCCGCCTCGGCGACCCCGTCTTCGAACGCCACAACGCCCGCCCGCGCCCCACCACAATGCCCGACTCACTGAGAAGGAGCCTGTCCGACCACTTCCTCCCGTGGGACCACAAACTCCGCGACTGGCTAGGAGACACCCCCACATGGCGCCGCTAATACAGCGCCCACCCACAAAGGACGGCGGTGTGGGCGCGCTGGCGAAGGGAGGTCTCGCCGGGCTGGCCGGAGCGGTGGTCAGCGCCGGGTCGCAGATGCTGCTTGTGGTCGTGCTCGCCCGAGGACTGGACGCCGCGTCGGCGGGCGTGATGTTCACGACGACGTCGCTGTGCCTGATGGTCGCGGGGATCCTGCGCCTGGACGCCGGGAACGGCTTGATCTACTTCATCGCCCGGACGCGAGGGGAGCGCTATCGCGATATTTCCCGATTCCTCCGGCCAGCCCTGACCCCGGTGGTCGTCCTCTCTCTCGTCGCGGCCGTTCTCGTGTATCTCGGCGCGGGCACAGTCGCCGGACTTGTCGCGCTCACCGGCCCGTCCCCGGAGACGATCGCGACGATCCTGCGCACGCTCGCCCTCGCGCTCCCGGTCATCGTCTGCGCCGACGTGCTGGTGTCCGCCACGCGCGGCTTCGGCACGATGCGGCCCACGACGCTGCTCAGCGGAATCCTGCAACCCGCAGCGCAGCTCCTCCTCGTCGGGGCCGTCGTCATGACGGGAGCGGCGGCCGGACGGGCGTGGGCACTCCCGGCCGCCTGGTCCGCCCCCGCCTTCCTGGTCCTGCTCCTCTCCGCCCTCTGGCTAGGCCACCGGGCACCGTACACCTCTAGAACCACGGCCAAGCACCGAAAAGGATCGACGCCCGATCTCCAAGCCGGCACGACCAGCCCCCGGGTCGACGCCGTTCGTCTTCGCAGCACCGTGCCTCCTACCAAGGGCCGCGGCACCCTCCACCTCAACACCGCACCCCCCTCCGAGGACGGCGCCGGCCGGGCCCGCGGTGCCGCGTCCGAGTTCTGGCGCTACACAGGTCCGCGCGCGTTCGGTGGGGCCGTGCAGGCCGTGTTCCAGCGGCTCGACGTCGTCGTCGTGGCCCTGCTCGCCGGCCCGGCCGAGGCCGCCGTCTACACCGCCGCGACCCGCTTCAAAGTGGTCGGCCAGCTCGTCAACCAGGGCCTCGCCCAGGCGGCCCAGCCTCGCCTGATCCGTGCCATGGCGGACGGCGACCTGCCCGTGGCGCGCAGGTTGTACCAGACGGCCACGATCTGGCTGGTCGTGCTCACATGGCCGGTCTGGCTGGGATACGCCCTGCTCTCGCCGTGGCTGCTCGGACTGTTCGGGGACGGATACGGCGGCGGCGCGGGGGTGGCGGTCGTCCTGGGCGTGACGATGATGGTGGCGACGGCCTGCGGCATGGTGGACGTCGTCCTGACCGCCGCCGGGCACACCGCCTCCAGCATGGCCAACATGCTCACCGCGATCACGGTGACCATCACCCTGGACGTCGTCCTCGTCCCGTCGCACGGAGCGCTCGGCGCCGCACTCGGCTGGTCGGCCGGGGTGCTCGCCAAGAACCTCCTCCCGCTGTTCCAGATCTCCCGCACGTACGGTTTGCGCCCTTTCGGCCCTCACAGCCTGCCGTCGCTCCGCCCGTGGCGCAGCGGGCCGCCAGGCCGTGCTCCCCAGAACACCACGGGAGCACGGCACCTACGGCTCGTCCACAGCACCTCGGCTCCCCCCAGCTCCATCCCACAAGAAGCCGAGACGACCTCATGAGCGACGCCCCCGCGTACCGGACGAGCACCACCGCCGGCCAGGCGAGCACAAGGCACCCGGATCCCACCGACCGGACGCGTCCACGGCACTCGGCCTCTGCCGACCAGGCGCCCATTCTCGTGACCGGGCTGCCAAGAAGCGGGACGAGCTGGGCCGGGAAGATGCTCGCGGCGGGCGGCGAGGCGGTGTACGTCAACGAGCCGCTCAACCCGCAGCGCCCCCCAGGTCGCTCCCCGGGTGTGCTGAACGCCGACGTCCGCCACAGGTTCCAGTACATCTGCCCCGATGACGAGCACCCGTGGCTGGGCGCGTTCACCGACACCGTGGCCCTGCGCTACAGGTACGCCGCCGAACTGCGCCGCAACCACCGTCCCCGCGACCTGGCGCGCCTGGCGAAGAACGCCTCCGCCTTCGCCCTCGGCCGGATACGGGGCCGCCGCGCACTGCTGGACGACCCCTTCGCCCTGTTCTCGGCGGGATGGTTCGCCGAACGGCTCGGCTGCCGCGTCGTCCTGATGGTCCGCGACCCGGTGTCCCTCGTGGCGAGCTGGCAGCGCCTCGGCTGGCGCGTCGACCTGGGCGAGCTGCTACGCCAGCCGCTACTGGTCCGCGACCACCCGGACGTACGAGCGCTGCGTTCCCTGGCCGGCTCCGACGACACCCTCGCCACGACCTGCGCGCTGTGGAGCGTCGCCCGGGCCACCGCCGAAACCCTCGCCGAACGCCACCCCGGCGTCCGGCTGGTCTCGTACGAAGACCTCGTCACCGACCCGGTGGCCCGCTACCGCGACCTGTACGCCTGGTGCGGCCTGACCTGGTCGTCCCGAGCGGAAAGGACGATCGGCCGATCATCCGCGCCCACAGCGCGACGGACGCCCAGAGGTGTGCCCGCGCCCGCGAGTGCCATCCCAAAGAGCCCGCCGGACCACGGCCCGGACCACGCGCGGACCCGCGATCGCGCCGTCGTTCGGGCGTTCACGTGGACCGGCCTGTCGCGCACCGCGTACCGTCCCATGGGCCCGGCCGAGGCCCTCGTCGGCCACCGCGACCGGCTCACCCCCGACCAGATCGCCCAGATCGTCGAACTCACCACGCACTGGCGTGACGAAGAGCCTGACGCCATGGCACGCTGAACAACCCGGCGAACCTACGCCACCACAGCGCTACGAACCGAGCCACCGCCGTAGAAGCCTCTTCACCAGACAAATCGCGAGCAGCCGTAACGCGAACGGAAGATCGTCCACGAGGTACCGGCGTGCGAGGCGGCCCGGCTCGGCGGACAGGCGGTACAGCCACTCCAGCCCCGCGCGCCGCATCCACAGCGGCGCCCGTCGCACCACGCCCGCCGCGAACGAGATCGCGCCACCACAGCCGACGAACCAGGCCCCTGGCAGTTCGGCCCGCAGCAACCCGATCAGCCGGTCCTGCTTGGGAAAGCCGAGACCCACGAACACCACGTCCGGGTCGGCGTCGAGGAGCGCCTGCCGCACCGCCGCGAGCCCTTCGGCTGACTTCTCGAACCCGTACGGCGGGGCGGCGCCACCCGCAACGCGCAGGCCCGGGTAGCGGGCGCTCAGCGCCTCGGCCGCCTTGCACGGGATTCCCGGCGGCCCGCCCAGCAAGTAGATCGACAACCCGTTGGCCGCGGCGGCCTCCGACAGCGACCAGATCAGGTCGGCACCCGTGATGCGCGCGGGAACCGGCGTGCCCAGCAGCTTGGAGGCCCAGACCAGGGGCATGCCGTCGGGGACGGCGAGGTCGGCGCCCGCCACGATGGCCCGAATCTCCGGGTCGCGGGCACAGGCCCGGCAGATGTCGACGTTGGGGGTGACCACGTGGCCGCCCTGCCCACGCCGCGCGGCGGCGACGACGTGGCGCACCACCTCGTCCTCGGTGAGCGCGTCCACCGTGAGGCCCGCGATCACGACGCGGGACCTGTCGACCAAAGCCTGCGAAGTCATCAGATTCCGTGCCCCCGGGTGTGCAGCGCGCTCAGCACGGCACGCGCGGGTACGAGTCCGAGCGCCACCGCCAGCGCGATCGGCACGCGCGGCTCGCCCCAGCGGGCGGCGAACGCGCGCAGGGCCCACCGACCGGCCTCACGGCGGCGGCCGAGTGCCGCGTTGCAGAAGGCGAGCTGGCCGTAGACCCGCGCGGCGCCGCGCCGGTCGGCGGCCAGGCACGCGTGGCGGGCGAGCATCCATTCGAGACCGGCGATGCGGTCGGCCCAGCGGCTGACGTACGCGGAACCGCCCCAGCGGACGCGGACCAGCGGCCGGTCCACGTAGACGATCGGACGGCGGGCGGCGGCGCGCAGCGCGAGGTCCCAGTCCTCGTTCTGCCCGCCGGGCGCGCTCTCGTCCGGCCAGATCGAGCCGCGCCTGAACAGGAACGTCGAGGAATGGACCATCATCATGCGGGAGCGGGTGAGGTGCCGGACGGTGACGCGCCCGGTACCGGCGAGACGGACGGCGCGGCGGGCGCCGTACTCGACCTCGATGGCGCAGGCGGCGAACTCGGCCTCCGGATCGGCCGCGAGGGCGGCGAGCTGGGCGCTCAGCTTGCCCGGCAGCCACACGTCGTCGTCGTCGCAGAAGGCGACCATCGGCGTGCGGAGGGCGGCGATGCCGGTGTTGCGCGCGCCGGGCAGGCCGGGGGTGAGCCGGTTCGCCAGGATGCGCACCCGGCCAGGCCACTGCGCGGCGACCTCCGCCACCTGCACCGCCACCTGCGCCGTCACCGCCGCGACGTCACCACCGTCGACCACCACGACCGCGTCCACGCCGCCACGGCAATCCTGCGCGAGCGCCGCCCGCAACGCGGCCCGAAGCTGCTGAGGCCGGTCTCCCCGGGTCGGCACCACCACACCGACGACCGGAGTCACCCCAGGACCGTCCGGGGACGGCGGCGTGCCACGTCGGCCGACGCACCCGGCATCGCGGTCTTCACCCAGGGCAACGACCACGGGATCCTTCCCGGACGTCGGCACCGTGAACCCGCTCATCGGCACTCCTGCGCGGCGACGCCGGCCGTGAGCCACGGAGCGCAGGCGCTCTCGGGCGTGCGGCGGTCGCGCGGGCGGTAGCCGTACTGGAGCATCAACGGCCAGGTCAGCGCGGTGACGAGCCAGCGGTGCAGGCGGGGCTGGCGGTCGCACCAGTTGTCGTCCCGGGACAGCTCCAGCGGCCCTGCCGCGAAGCGCATGGGGTTGCCCGCGCACGTGTGGGCGACCGACAGCTCGGCCACCCCCGGCCTAAGGAAGGTCAGCTCCACGCCGCCGAGCCCCAGCCTGGCCAGCAACGCCTGCATCACGGCGGGCGGGTCGGCCATCAGGTCCTCGTACCGGACCCGGATGACGGTGCCGCCGCGCCGGGCCAGCAGCTCGAACGCGAGGTTCTGCACCAACCAGTGGACGGCCGTCCACAGGGGCGGCCACCGCGTCATCGGCGTGCCGTCCTCGGGCCGGGTGATCTGCTTACGCCACGAGTACGCCACCGCGCGCGGGTCGCGTACCACGTGGACCACGCTCATATCGACCACTGGGGACGTACGCAGGCAGAACGCGAGAGAGGCGTGCTTACTGGAGTCGACGACCACACGACCGCCCGCGACCTGCGCCGCCGCCTCGTACACCCGCGAGTACGCCCGCGTGTAACCGCTGAGCCCGACCCGGCACCGGCGGGCCGCGAGGGCCGGGATGTGCCGGGTGCGGTCGACGCGCCGCCGCAGCGTCAGAACGCGGTCGGCCAGGCCCGTCGACCAGCCGCCGAACGCGCGGATGCCCACCCTGCGCCAAAAGGGACACGACGTGAAGGGCTCCCCGCAGCCGCACGGCTCCTTGCCGATGACGCCGCGTTCCCAGAGATGGACCACCTCCCCGAGCGGCGCCACCCCCGGTACCTCTCCCAGCAGCCGCTCCAGCAATGTGGTGCCACTGCGCCCCAGCCCGCCTATGAAGACCACGCGAACACCCACCGGCCCGGACCCCCAACGGAACACCAACACGGAATGTGTCGACGCTAGCGCGGAGAGTAATCGCCAGGTGTGAAAACAGTAAAGGATCTACACACCTCACCGGCGCCCGCACCGCGCGGACCGTCGAGGGCCCATCCACCGTGCGGCATCAGCAGGGCCACCCCGGTACAGTCGCCTCCAGGCGGAATTATGGTCGGCGACTCCCTTACCACCGACGATGTCGAGGCGTTCGAACCTCTCACATCAGCATCGATCAGGACGAACAGGTGCTCGGCGGTCGCGGAAGTCCACCACGAAGGGCGAGCGGACGTGAGGAGGACGGCATGGCGGCGGTGACCCGACCAAAAGTCGACAGCGTGCTCCCGAGCGAACTGGTCGAGTTCGCATTGCAGGGAAAGATACGAATGCCGTCGTTCCAACGCTCCTACAGGTGGGAACGAAGGGACGTCACCGAACTGTTCGACAGCATCCTGCGCGGCTATCCGATCGGGAATCTCCTGGTCTGGCAGCGCCCCGCAGACGTCGGAACGGTCGTCATCGGGCATTTGAACATCGAGGCCCCTGCCCTCGGCGATGCTTTCTGGGTCGTGGACGGGCAGCAGCGGATCACCAGCCTGGTCGCCGCGCTGACCGCCACCGAGGACACGGTCGATCCGCGTTTCCGAATCTACTTTGACCTGAGCAGCGGAAAATTCGTGTCCTTGCCGCGCCGCGCCCACTCCGAGATCGACCAGTTGCCCATGGCCCTCCTCCTGAGTACCGCCAGAACGAACTCCTGGATTCGCGACCGGCCGCATCTGAGCGATGACCAGATCGCGCTGGCCGATCGAGTGGTCGCCGCGATACGCGACTACAAGATCCCCATGTACGTCGTCACCGGTGACGACGAGAACGCCTTGCGTGACATCTTCGATCGTATGAACACCTTCGGCAAACCACTCAAGAGTGCGGAAGTGTTCAACGCGTTGCACTCGATCTCCACCGAACAGAAGCCCAGCGACCTTCGCACACTGGCCACGAGCGTCAGAACGTTCGGGTTCGGTGAACTGTCCGAGCAGATCCTCATGCAGAGCCTCCTGGCGATCCGCGATCCGAAGGTGGACCGCGATTTCCGCGAGGAGTTCGAAGACGACCAGGACCGGCATCAGAGCTTCGTCGACACCGAGGCGGCGCTCGGACATGTGATCGACTTCCTCCGCGACGAAGCCCATATCCCTCACAGCAAACTGCTTCCGTACTCCCTGTTCATACCGGTGCTGGCGAGGTTCATGGCGACGTTCGGCCCGCCGGAGGGCAGAGCCGCCGAACTGCTCCGCAGATGGATCTGGCGAGGCGCTGTTCTCGGCGTGGCTCCCCAGGGCAACACCGTCGGTGTGCGGCAAGGCGCGGGAGCGATCCACACTGATCCCTCCGCCAGCGCGGGAAGGCTTCTCGACCTTCTCCCGCCGGCATCCCCATGGAGACCCGACCTTTCTCAGACGCGCCTGAACCGCGCGCAGGCGAAGGTCAATGTTCTTGGCCTGCTGTCCCGGAGCCCGCGGCGCATTTCCGTGTACGGTGACTATGTCGGCGAGCCGATCGACGCCGCTCAATTGCTCGAAGCAGGCGCTCCCCTGGTGGCGATACTCAACGACTCCAGCGACCTGGGGAAAGGCATCGCGAACCGCATCGTCCACCCACCCCACGATCATGCCGACCTCTCCCTCTTGTTCGGGTACAAGTTCGACGAGCGGGTACTGGCCAGCCACTGCCTCGACCCCGAAGCCATGGAATTGCTGCGTTCCGGCCACGAGTCACAATTCTTGGAAAGACGCGCCGCGATCGTTCGAAAGGTCATAGCCGACCACGTCCAGAGTCAGGCGCTCTTCGGCTTCCGCGATGGGCCGGATCTGACGGCTCTGTTCGACGAGGACGACGATCTTGACCAATAGAGCGACCGCCGGGGTCTTCCTCGGGAACCGCCGGGTGGGCACGCTCGGCTACCTCGACGGGAACACATGGTTCGACTACGACGACATCGAGCCGATTCACCCCATCCTGGGACAAGGCTTTGAGGTAAACCCGGAGAAGCGCAGGACCGCGAGCGGTTCGATACCAGAGTGGTTCGCCAACCTACTCCCCGAGCCCGGTAGTGGACTGCGCGGTCTGATCGGCCGCGAGCTCGGCCGATCCAACCCGCACGATTTCCAGGTGCTCAATTTCCTGGGCGAAGATCTGCCCGGAGCCGTCCGTGTCGTGCCGGAATCCGACACCTCCACCATCCCGGAGCTGGCTGAAGGAGCCGATCGCGACAGCCTGGGTAGAGTACGGTTCTCGCTGGCAGGTGTACAGGCCAAGTTCTCCATGAGGTGGGAGGGCAAGGGCCTGGTCCTGCCGATGTCAGGGCAGGGCGGGGACTGGATCGTCAAGCTCCCCGATCGGCGATTCCCTGAGGTTCCCGTCAATGAGTACTCCATGCTCGGCTGGGCGAAGCTGGTCGGCGTCGATGTACCCGACATCGAGCTCCTCGCCGGAGCGGAGCTCTCCGGCCTGCCCAACGGACTGATCTCCGCAGAGGAGATGGCGTTCGCCGTCCGACGATTCGACCGGCTGCCGGAAGGGCGTGTCCATCAGGAGGACTTCGCCCAGGTCCGGGAGGTCTCCGTGGACACGAAGTACGACAGAGCCACCTACACCGGCCTGGCACGATTCATCAACGCCGTCTGCCCACAGGACATCGAGGAATATGTGCGCAGACTGACCATGATCGTCGTGATCGGCAACCTGGACGCACACCTCAAGAACTGGACGCTGCGCTATCCCAACGGGCGCTCGACCCGGTTGTCACCGGCGTACGACTTCGTGTCCGTTTCGTCCTATGACGAGTTCAGGGCCGAAGAACTGGCCTTTCCGGTGAACGGCGGACGGATCGCCAAGCTGATCACGATGAACAACTTCCGCAACCTCGCACAACGCGCACGCCTCGACGTGGATCAGGTGACGCAGGTCGTCACCGATACCGTCGCGGCATTGCTCGACACCTGGCCCCAAGCCAAACGCGACCTACCGGTCCCCTCTTTCGTGGCCGACCACATGGACCACCGCCTCAGCTCCCTCCCCTTGATCACGAGCACCCGCCGCTGACCGCGCCGCGGCCCGGGCCAGGGCGTGGACACTCGCCGGCGAACGCGCCCCCGGGGCGGACGACGCCCTGATCCCGGTGGACCTGGACGCGACGATCGTGATCGCCCGCTCCGACAAAGAACACGCAGCGCCGAGGGCCTTCGCGTCCCGGGCCACGCTCATCGTGGGGTGGTCAGGCAGAGCGTTCATGAGGGAGCGTCACTCATCCGTCAGAGCTCCTGGTGTTCGTCGTCGTCGATCTGGTGCCGGGTCAGGAGAGAAGGCGCCGTGTGTGGTGGATCAGTAGGTCTCGCAGGGTCTTGTCGTCGTGGAGTCGTTCGGGGAACACTCCACGATGCGACAGGAACGCCTCGACCAGAGCGGGCGGCCGGGACAGCAGCGCCTCGGTGCGGGCGAACTCGCTCGCCAGCGGGTCGCGGACGGTGAGCGGACGGCCGTGCCGGTCGGTGCGGCGGGCCATGTAGACCATCCAGGCGGCGACGGCGAGCGCGGCCCAGGAGGGTTCTTCGCCCGCGTCGAGGCGGTCCACCATCGTGCCGAGCAGGCGGATGGGCAGCTTCGCCGAGCCGTCGGCCGCGACCTGCGCGGTCGTGTGCCCCAAGGCGGGATTGGCGAAGCGGCGCAGGACGTCGTCCTGGTAGGCGGTCAGGTCGAGGGCCGGCGGAGGAGTCAGGGTCGGCGCGGCGTCGACCGCCATCAGGTGGGCCGCGGCGTGCGCGATGGGAGGGTCCTGGACCGCTTCGGCGATGGTCGTGTGGCCGGCGAGCGCTCCGAGGTAGGCGATGGTGGAGTGGGCGGCGTTCAGCATTCGGAGCTTGACCGCCTCGTAGGGACGCACATCGCCGGTGAGGGTCGCCCCGGCCTTCTCCCAGGCGGGCCGGGGCGCGGCGAAGCGGTCCTCGATGACCCACTGGCGGTGGGGTTCGCAGACGACGGTGGCCTTGTCGTCGAGACCGGTGACACGACAGGCGTCGGCGTGGTCGGCGTCCGTCGCGGCGGGGACGATGCGGTCGACCACGGTCGACGGGAACGCGACGTTGTCCTCGATCCACTGCGGCAGGGTGTCCCCGCCGGGCAGCAGGGCGCAGAAATCGTGGACGATGGTGTGGACGGCCTGGCCGTTGGCGGGCAGATTGTCGCAGGACACGACGGTGATCGGGCCTGAGCCCCTGTCGCGGCGAAGCCGCAGTCCGGCGACCAGTTGCCCGGCCACAGTGACGTACCGATGGTCTGGCAGGCCGAAGCGGGCGGCGTCTCTGACCGTCTGGAGGTCCTGGTGGTCGAGGCGGCCGGTCGGGGCCAGCCGGTACCCCTTCTCCGTCACGGTGAGGGTGACGACGCGGACGGCGGGGTCGGCGATGCGCTCGGGGACGGGCACCGGATCGCTGGGCCCCGACCGCGCTTCGCGCAGGGAACCCACGATGCGCGGCGGAGCCGGGGCGGGGCCGCGTTCGATGAGGGTGTACAGGCCGTCTTGCGGTGCCAGCGCGGCGGCCGCGGCGTCCGACCGCTGGGTGTAGGCGCAGATTCCCCAGTTCTCGCCGCTGAGGCCGTCCTCGGTGTAGATCGCCTGGTGGGCGCGGTGGAAGGCGCCCAGCCCCAGGTGCACGATCCCGACCCGCAGATCGGCGGCGTCGTAGTCCGGCAGGCGAAGGTCCGTCCCGGAGGGGAGTGCCGCCAGGGTGGAGAGGCTGAGTCGTTTCACCAGTTGTGCACCGTGCCGTCCTCAAGCCGGTTGATGGGAAGTTGTGCGGGCCGGTAGGGGTGGCGGGCGGCGAGCTCCTCGTCGATGTCGACGCCCAGGCCCGGTTCTTCGGAGGGGTGAAGGTAGCCGTCGGCGAACCGGTAGGTGTGCGGGAAGACGGCGTCGGTCGCCTCGGTGTGCCGCATGTACTCCTGAAGCCCGAAGTTGGGGATGCTGACGTCCAGGTGCAGGGCCGCGGCCATGCAGACCGGCGACCGGTCCGTCGCGCCGTGCGAGCCGCTGCGGACGTGGTGGATCGCGGCGTAGTCGAAGATCCTGCGCAGGTGGGTGATGCCGCCCGCGTGCACGACGGTGGCGCGGATGTAGTCGATCAGCTGCTCGTCGATGAGTCGTTTGCAGTCCCAGATGGTGTTGAAGACCTCGCCGACGGCGATGGGGGTGGTGGTGTGCCGGCGGATCAGCCGGAATCCCTCCTGGAGTTCCGCGGGGACGGGGTCCTCCATCCAGGTCAGGTGGTAGGGCTCCAGGCTCTGGCCCAGCCGCGCCGCCTCGATCGGGGTGAGCCTGTGGTGAACGTCGTGCAGGAGCCGCAGGGGCGGGCCGAACTCCTCGCGGACCCGCTGGAAGACCCCGGGGACGTGGTCGAGATAGCGAGGAGTGGACCATACGTTCTCGGTGGGCAGTGCGGCGTCGGCGGGTTCGTAGAACATGCGGTCGGCGCTGACGCCGTAGGTGGAGGCCAGGCCGGGGACGCCCGTCTGCACGCGGACGGCCCGGTAGCCGAGGGCGGTGTAGTGGGCGACTTCCTCCAGGATTCCGTCGACCGTCTCGGCGTTGGCATGGCCGTAGACCGTGACGCCCTCCCGTGAGCGGCCGCCGAGCAACTGGTAGACGGGCATCCCGGCGGCCTTGCCCTTGATGTCCCACAACGCGGTGTCGACGGCGGCGATCGCGCTCATGGTCACCGGCCCGCGCCGCCAGTAGGCGCCGCGGTACAGGTACTGCCAGATGTCCTCGATGCGTGCGGCGTCCCGGCCGATGAGAAGCGGCACGACATGGTCGGTGAGGTAGGCGGCGACGGCGAGTTCGCGGCCGTTGAGGGTGGCGTCCCCGACGCCGGTCAGCCCGTCGTCGGTGACGATCTTGAGGGTGACGAAGTTGCGGTCGGGGCAGGTGACGATGACGCGCGCCTCGGTGATCTTCATGGTTCTCCGGATGTTGGACGGTCGGGTACGTGAGCGCCGTGTCTGTGATCGATGTGGTGCGCGGGGATCGTTCAGCCGGGCGTGTCCTGACCCGCGACCCAGACGGTGTCGATTCCGAGTTCGCGGTCCCCCGGAGCGTGGGTGAAGCGGATGAGGTCGGCGGGCTGCCCGACCTCGAGCCGTCCGCGGCCTCCGGCGAACCTCCCGGGCTGGACGGTGGCCAGGCGCAGGGCCTGCGCGAGGCTCAGCCCGGTGGCCCGCACCGTGTGGGCGACCCCGTCGGCGAGGGAACGCGCGGCTCCGGCCAGGTAGGGGATTCCGGCGGCGACCAGACGGCCGTCGTCGTGCAGTTCGACGCTGCCGCCGACCGGCGTCCGGTACCGACCGGGCGGCAGACCCGCGACGGCGACGGCGTCCGAGACCAGGATGGAGCGGTCCAGCCCCTTGGCGCGGATCATGACGGTGAGGGTGTCCGGCGGCAGGTGGTGTCCGTCGGCGATCAGGCAGGCGGTCAGGTCGTCGTCGGCGAGCTGGCTCCATAGGTAGTTCGGGTGCCGCGGCAGGACCGCGTGGGCACCGTTTCCCAGATGGGTGCTGAGCCGGGCTCCGGCCCGTGCCGCCGCGTGAATCTGCTCGGGGTCGGCGTGCGTGTGACCGATCGCCACGTGAACACCGCGGGAGACCAGCTCGGCGATGTAGGTGGTCGAGCCCGGGTAGTGCGGGGACAGAGTGACCATACCGACCAGACCGCCGCAGGCGTTCTGCCAGGCGTCGAACTCGACCGGCGACGGCGGGCGGATGTTGCGCTCGTCGTGCACTCCCCGGGGGCCTTCCTGCGGGGAGATGTGCGGGCCCTCCAGATGGACGTAGGGGATGGCGTGGGCGGCGAGCGGATCGGTCCGGCGCGCCTCCGCGATCACGGTGAGCGCGTGGCTGATCTTCTCGTGCTCCGCGGTGATCAGCGTGGGCAGGAAGGTGGTGACACCTTGGCGCTGGAGGGATCGGGCCAGGCCGATCACGGTCTCGGCGGTCAGCCCGGGGGCGTTGAGGTCGTGCCCGCCGAATCCGTTGACCTGGAGGTCCACCAGCCCCGCGGAGATCCAGTGACCCTCCCCCCTCGGGCCGTCCTCGACAGCGGAGATCAGGCCGTCCCGGACGGTGACGGTCATCGGACGTCCGGTGGCAGGGTCCCGCCCGCTCAGGCTTCGCTCAGCCCTCATCGCTCTCTCCCGAGGGGAGCAGACTGGCGGCGTCGGCGTCCAGGTAGAGCGTGCACCGGGGGTGGGTTCGCAGTGCCGTCGCGGGGCAGGCGGGGCCGATGGGATCGTAGAGGGTGCGCCGGACGGCCTCGCTCTTGTACTTGCCGGACACCACGGCGACCAGCCGATCGGCCGCGAGCAGGCGGGGTATGGTCAGCGTGATCGCCCGGCGGGGCACCTGGTCGAGGTCCGGAAAACCGCCGTCGTCGACCTGCTGGCGACGGCAGATCTCGTCGAGTTCCACGACCTTCACCTCCTGCGGGTCGTCGAGATCGGCCACCGGCGGGTCGTTGAAGGCCAGATGCCCGTTGACCCCGATCCCCAGGCACACCAGGTCGATCGGCCCTTCGGCCAGCAGCCGGGCGTAGGCGCCGGCCGCGGCCTCGGGTGCGGGATCGGGGTCGATGAGATGCACCGCCTCCAGGGGAACACGATCGAAGAACGCGGTCCGCAGCCAGTTGCCGAAGCGCTGCGGCGCGCCCGGATCCAAGCCGATGTACTCGTCCATGTGAAAGGCCGTCACTCGGGACCAGTCGATCCCTTCCTCAAGGGCCAGTGCCTCCAGGAGGTGCCGCTGGCTGGGCGCGGCGGCGAACACGACACGCGCCGAGCCCTGCGCCGCCTGAGCTCGCCGGAGGGCCTCCGCGGCTTCCGCGGCCGCGGCCCTGCCCGCCATGATCGGATCATCCTTGACGCGGATGTTGAGGGCAGAGGTGGGACTGAGCATCACGAACCGTTCCTGCCAGAAGAGCACCGCTCCACGCGGAGCGGCACAGAAGATCAGAGCCCGGGAGGTCCCCGGAGAGCGTCATGTAACCGTGCAACCGGTTGTACGTCAATGTCTTGATCACCTTGCATTTGCGAGGTGTTGCATGGGTAGGCTGCGCCCCATGCCTCCCCGCGCCACCGGATCCGAGTCCGGAAACGCAGCGCCGACGATCACCAACGTGGCAAAACTCGCGGGCGTCTCCCGTTCGACCGTCTCGCGCGCCTTCAGCAACCCCAGGGTCCTTCGCCCCGACACCGTCAACCGCGTCCAGGAGGCCGCGCGCGAGCTCGGCTACGTGCCCAACCCGGTGGCCCAGGCCCTGTCGACCGGGCGGCACGGGCTTTTGGCGGCGATCGTGCCCGACATCGCCAACCCGTTCTTCCCGCCCTTGATCGGCTCGGCCGCCGAGCGGGCCGAGGCCGCGGGAATGGCCCTCCTGCTCGGCAATTCGGCCGAGGACCCGGCGCGTGAGGACATGCTGACCGGAAAGCTCGCGCTCCAGGTCGACGGGTTCATTCTCGCGGCGAGCCGGATGACCAACGCCCAGATCGGCGAGCACGCCAAACGCCGCCCGATCGTGCTGGTCAACCGGGACCTGCCGGGTATCCCCCGTGTCCTCATCGACACGTCGGTCGGCGTGACCCAGGCGATGGAGCATCTCGCCCAGCTCCAGCACAGGCAGGTCGCCTACCTGGGCGGACCCACCCGGTCCTGGGCGAATACGCAGCGGAAGAAGGCCTTCAGACGCGCGTGCGAGCGCCTGGGCGTCAAGCCCGTCATACTCCCAGGCCTCATTCCCAGCTACGACGCCGGGAGGCAGGCGGCGTCCGGTCTGCTCGAATCCGGCGCCACCGCCGTCATCGCCTTCGACGACCTTCTCGCACAGGGTGTCATGGCCGGCCTCACCGAGCGCCAGGTCTCGGTCCCGCAGGACTTCAGCGTCGTCGGTTGTGACGACGTCATGGCCGCCCAGACCTATCCGCCGCTGACCACGGTCTCGGCCCGCGCCGCCGAGGCGGGCGCCACGGCGGTCGATCTCCTGGCGCAGCGCCTGATCGCGGGCACGAGCGCGGCCGCGGACGTACGTGTTCTCCTGGACACCTCGCTGGTCGTCCGCGCCACCACCGCACAGCGGGCCTGACGCCCCACCGCCTCCCGGGCATCTGGACGCCAGCCGGGCACCGCTGCTGGACCCCCCATAGGACATGCCAGGACGAACTACGCGAACCTTGACGTACAACCGGTTGCACGATTCAATGTCGCGCATGATCGAGACCCCTGGCGCCGCGGTCGGCTCCCCGCGCCGCCGTAAGCCCGTATTCCGTCCCCGCGCCTAGGCCGTACTCCCCCGAGAGGAGGGCGTGTTCGAGATCTGCGCCGCGGTGACAATGCCACTCGGCTTTGAATGACGGCACGCCCAGTGGATCCGTGCATCCGACGCGCCGCCCATGTGCGCTCACCCGGCGACGGGCAGGCGAAAAGAGAATCCATTCCGCCCGACGGCTGACCAAAGAAGCCGATCCATCGGCTCCGGTTCTTTGCCGTCTGGTGGGCGGTCTCAAGCGGTGGAAGCAAGTTCGGAGAGCATCTCGACGAACACTTCGGCTGGCGTTCTGTACCCAAGTATACGCCGCGGACGCGTA